>VGYR01000098.1 GCA_016872925.1 Planctomycetota bacterium | reverse complement strand
CCCAGCCCGTCACGACCGTCACGAAGCTCTCGAACGTGGGTGTTGTCATCGTCGGAGCCAGTGCTTGCAGCAACCCGATGAATCCGGGTACAAGATTCACGGCGAGCCTCCTTGCTCAAAGTGAATGAGGGTTGAAGTCCACTCACTTTGAAGGAGGCTCGCCGCTTTTCAGAGGCCAGTTTCAGCCCGCGATTCGGCCCTCAAAAAGTGCAAAACCCGAGGTTACACCAACCGACTGGCTCGTTACGGCCCCGGAGTGATCGCGTCGATCTTCGCAGCAAGAATGAAATCGTTCTCGGAGAGTCCGCCGATCGCGTGCGTAAAGATTTCGATCCAGACCCGTCGATAGCCGGTGAGATGAAGGTCCGGGTGGTGCTGCTCTCGTTCTGCTAGAGCGGCCACGTTGTTGATCAACTTCACAGCCGACCGAAAGTCCGGCAACTCCCAGTCTCTTCTTATCCGAGTGCCCTCGTGCGTGAGCCGCCAGTTGACGAGCGCTGCGACCTGGGACTCGGCTGCGGAAATTGCGTACCGAGACACTTCTCCTTCGCAGGGCTTGCACCGCTTGGCTACCAGGTCCGACGTCGATTGCTGCGCTGGTTGATCGCTCATGTCCGTCAGTATCGCCCTTCAAAGCCCGCGAATCCACCGTGCACGATCGTGCTCGATCCAGCGGTAACTCCAGAGAGTGAACCCGCCGAGTTCACCGTGGTCGTCCACTGATCGTCTGCTTGGGCGATGTTTCCGACTCCAACGACGCGGTATCCCATCCACAGACTCCAGTGCTCGGTCACGTCCCATGCCAGACCCGTGTCAACCGATCCCAGCCAGGAAAACACCCCGAGCGTGGAGTGGACCTTCGCCGGGGCACCGCTTGCGATGAACGTACCGAGGGAGCCGTCGTTTTCAACGAAAGCACTCGTGTTCGTGATCGCGTTCCCACCGATCATGAACTTGGGGACGATGTTGAGTCGCAGCCTTGGCAGAAATCGCCAGTCGAACTTCGCCCCAACTTGAGCCCCATACAGATTGTTGTTCGTTGCCACGTTGAAATCCAAGTCATTGACCGCGGGATCTCCTGGCGAGTTCTCCAGAACGAGTTGGTCGTTGACCTCGAAGAAGCGAAATCCTGCCAGCCACATGAGGTTCACGGACCGCTCGCGCGGCAAAAACTCAGGCCGCTCCCACAGCGAGTAAACCCAGTTGATTTCAACGTCATTGATGACGTCGGATCGACGAATCGTCTGACCGGCGAGATTCGTGAGGGCGTCCGTCGCCGGCTGACCGGCCACCGTGACGCCGGGCGCCTGAGGGATGGCCGCAATGGACGCGGATGGTGACGTAACCGTCGCTGACCCTCCCAGCTGATAGACCCCCCAGTAGATGCACTCGACGGAGTGCTGTTGGCGCATGCCAAACCAACGACCGACGTGCAGGTCCACACCACCGGACCAGTTGACGCCCGTGTCGCTGGTATTCAATTGTACGGCCGACAACGGTTGCATGGTTGCACCGCCGGCGGGTAGCGTCCGCGTCATCACGAGTCCGCCGGCACCGGCGAACCACCGGGGCCATGAGGGAGCGAGGCCGTCGCCGAGCCCGACGGGGATCGCGGTGAACGTGTCGCCGGCGACGGGATCAGCGATGTACATCGGGGCGCCGGGGTCGAAGCCGGGATGGCGACGGATGGTGGCCTCCCTCGCTTCATCAACCGTGCTCTGCGCAGCAGCCAACGACGCCATCCTGATGAGGATCGCGGCGGCGAGGATCGATACAAACGCTGCGGTGCGATTCATGGGCGGTGGAAGGGTCAGAAACCGCGGCCAACCCGTCAATGCCGCTTTGTGGGCATGATGTCCTGCCGGCTGACTAGACTCTCCACCCTGCCCCACCCCCTCACAGGCTGCACCCCTTCCCGGTCTGACGGGAACCCACGGCAGGCTGCACAGCATGCGAAAGCCGACTCGATTCCGCAAAGGCGCATCCAGCCAGCCCGAGGCCCTTGCCTGGCTTGATGCCCGCATGAACTACGAACGAACGCCGGCGCCGAACCACTCCCGGGTGACGTTCGGCCTCGGTCGAATGCGTCGCCTGCTGGCCGCCCTGGGCGATCCTCATCGGTCTTGTCCGTCCGCCCATGTAGCCGGCACCAAGGGCAAAGGCTCGACCGTGACGATGCTCGCCGCAATCCTTCAGGAATCGGGCCACCGAGTCGGCCGTTACCTGTCACCTCACGTGTATGACGTCGAGGAACGGATTGCCATAAATGGACGTCCCATATCCCGAAGGCAGCTCACGGCCGTCGTCGAACGACTGATGCCGGTCGTGGATCAGTTGGACCGCGAGGCTGCCCGGCATGGTGGCCGCGGCCCAACCTGGTTTGAGGTAATGACGGCATCGGCTTTTACGCACTTCGCCGATCAGAGCGTCGACATTGCCGTCCTGGAGACAGGCCTCGGTGGAAGGCTTGACGCGACGAACGTCTGTTGTCCGATCGTCACGGTCATCACGAGCATCAGCTACGATCACATGAAGCTTCTCGGCTCGACACTTCGCAGCATCACAACCGAGAAGGCTGGTATCATCAAACGGGGTTGCCCGATCGTCAGCGGCGCCACGCAGCCGGTGGCCCGAAGTGTGATCCGTGAGACTGCAGTGCGCCGCCGCGCGCCTCTCCTCGAACTGGGGCGCGATTTCACGATCCAGACCGTCGTGACGCCGACGAGACAGCAGGATCTCAAGGGCGTGTCTTTCGACCTCGCACGCCACGGTTCCGGAGACGCGACCAGGTACACGCTGCGCCTTGCCGGCAGTCACCAGGCCGAGAATGCAGGCCTCGCCGTCATCGCGTTGGAGGAGCTGCGGTCCCGCGGCATCCACGTCACCGACGAAGCGATCACTCGCGGCCTGGCCACGGCAACCCTTCCAGCACGCATAGAAACGATCTCACACCGTCCGCTGGTGGTGATTGATGCCGCCCACAATGTCGCCTCCATGTCGGCTCTTGCCGTGGCTCTTCGTCCGATGCTCGACGTGCACACCCCAAAGGTACTCGTCTTTGCCGCCAGCAACGACAAGCAGATCGAGAAGATGCTCAAAACGTCGTGCGGACTGTTTGACCACGCGATCCTCACACGGTACGTGGAGAATCCGCGATCCGCACCGATCGACCGACTCGTGGCCGCCTGTCGGGCTGCCGGCCTCGCGAATCCGGCAGTGGCAAGTGACCCGCCGGAGGCCCTCCGCAAGGCTCGGTCACTCGCCGGCCATAACGGCATCGTGGTCGTGGCCGGAAGTTTCTTCCTCGCCGCCGAGATCGGCCGCTTGACGCGGTCGTGCTAGCGATTCAATGCCATGGGCCAGCACGGGATCGACGTCCCGCGGCAAACCGTGCGCAACCAGCCACGCCGGCACCGGTCCAGCAGCGTCGCGAGAGCGGCGCCATGCAACCACCCGGGCGGTGCTTTCGGCAGAGGGCGCCACTTCGCAGCCGGGGTCTGGGACTACGCCCCACGCATCGCCGTCAGTGGCATCGTCACGACGATGGATCGACGCTCGGCTGGGTCTCAGATATTCCGCAGTCGTCAGTTTCAGCAAACCACGGTCGTCAGTCAGGGAAAGAATCGACTGCACGGTTCCCTTGCCGAACGTGCGGCTCCCGACGATCCTCACGCGGTGGGCGTCCTGCAGGCTTGCGGCGACGATCTCTGCGGCACTCGCGGTAAGGCCGTCGACGAGCACGACGATCGGCACGCCAGCGAGCCTCGAGCCGGAGGTGGCCCGCCGGGAATCCAAGGCGGAGTCCCCAAAGGTTTCTGATCGTCTCGTTCTCGTGTGCATGATGATTCCTTCGTCGAGCAGCAGGTCGCACACCGCCACCGCAGCCATCAACAAACCCCCGGGATTTCCGCGAAGGTCCATGATGAGACCTCGCGGCTCACCCGACTTCTCGATTGCATCGAGTGCCGCTGTGAGTTCAGCCGATGTTCGCTCACCAAAGGATGTGATCCGCACATAGCCGACGCCGGGAACGCCCTCGAGCATCCACTCCCACCGACCCTCGCCATTCCGACGATCGCCAAGAACGGTATCCGTCTCGATCAACTCTCGCACCAAGGAGACCTCCCGCCGAACGACAGTGTCTTCGTCGAGTACGGCCGCGGTGTCGGCCGAGGGTGTGGCGACCCGAACCATCACAGCCTCGCCTACGGTGCCCCGCAGTCGGGCGATGGTCTCGCGGAGCGGCACCCCGAGCGTTGTCTCGCCATCGACCGCCTCGATCCGATCACCTGACCGAATGCCCGCCCGCCAGGCTGGAGAATCGATGACCGGAGAAAAAACGACGGGTATGCCACTGCTCTCCTGGATCATCAACTCCATGCCGACTCCGCCGAACTCCTGGTCGAGCGTTGCTTCCAAGTCGACGCGGCGGTCGCCCCGGACGTAGGCGGAGTGCTCATCAAGCTGCGCGATCGCGGCATCGAGAGCCGATTCGACAAGACGATCTTCATCCACCGGTTCGAAATACGACGAGCGAACCAGCGAAAGCACCTCGCCAAGTCGACGCCCCGCTGCACCTTGCTGGCTTGCAGCGTAGGCGGCGAGGCAGGACAGGCAGATCACGACGAGGACGATGGCGTTGCGTTTTGGCACCTCCGGAATATACGCCGTGCGTGCCCGGTGCAACCATGCCGGACCGCGGCCGGAGGCGGATTTCCTGCGGGAGAAGCGGGCTGGCGAGGCTGCAAATCGGCTCCTACCATCTCGCCCCCGCCAGTGCCGGCATGTCCGGCCATGTGGCCCGGGCTGATGCCAGCTGTCGGATGCTGGCGTGGTACCTCGAGGATGCTGTTTCATGGCCAGCCGCTCCAGGAAATCCAACCGCGCGGACAGCGACTCCGATTCCATGGAGGCGATCAAGCCGCTGGTGGTGCTCGTGCTCTTTGGCACCATCCTGTATGGCGCTTACTCGGTCGTGCAGAAGGGATCGGCACCCGGCACAAACCCGTTGCCCGATGCGCCCCCCTTCGCCCCACCGGTCATTGAGGTCGCGTCCGCCGCATCATCGCCACCAAGCCCCTCACCGGGCGTTTCGCCGGCAGTCGCCTCCACCACGTCAGCCCCGCTCTCACCCGGTGCTGCCGTCACGACACCCACCCACGGTGAGACGTTCACCGCGCCGCCGACGTATCTGACCGCTGAGTCCGCTCCGCCTCCAGGGCAGTATGCCGTCGCATCGCCTGCCCCGGCAACAACGCCGACGAACGCTGATCGCCCTGATCGCTACGCGAGCCTTCCCACCACGCCCCCCCTGCCCGTGACGCTTACGCCAGGCACGCCGCCCACCGCACCAGCTTCCGTCATCGCGAGTTCCTCAGCCGCGTTTGCCGCCGCGTGGACCGACGCGCACGTCAAGCTGGCGGCCGGCCGCTATGCCGAGGCCCTTGCCGCGCTTTCCATCTGGCACGACGACGCATCGTTGGGACTCGAAGAGAGCCAGCGGCTCGATGACCTGCTCGGCCAACTCGCGGGCACGGTCATCTACTCCTCACACGATCACCTACTCCCTCCACACATCGTCGCAGCTGGCGAGACCCTACCGGCAATTGCAATGCCTCTCGGTGTGCCATGGCAACTTCTTGGAAAGATCAATGGCGTCACCGATCCACAGGGGCTCATCCCCGGAGAGCACCTGAAGGTGCTCCGTGGACCGTTCGATGCGGTGGTGAGCGTGTCGCGGCGAAGGCTCTCCCTGCAACTCGGCGGAAATTATGCGGGCAGTTTCCCGGTCGTCATCGGTCGCGACTTCGTCTCTCGTGTCGGAAGCGCCATCGCGGTCACCGACGTCCGACGTGACTTCGCCGCCGACCCCCGCTCGGGATTCCAGGCTCAGGGCGTTGCCACAGACCGTCCAGCAATCGTCCTCGCCGATGGACTTCTCATCGAAGCCGTCGACGATCCGGGCTCCAGCAGCGAGAATTCCCTGTCGACGACCCTGCTGATCTCGAGGCGCGAGTTTGCCGACATCGTCGACATTCTGGGGCCAGGATCGAAGGTGCTCGTCCGGCAGTGACCTCCGGCAGCGAGCTCGTCTCAGCGGAAGCCAGGGCTCACGTGGCCCACAGATTCACGGGATACTCGCCGGAGTCGACGATCTCGCGGATGCTGCGCTGCACGATTGGCTTGTCTTCCGCATACGTCGCCCCAAACCAGGCCGACGTCGTGCGAAGCACCTCGCACGTGGCCTGGCCCGTCTTCACGAGATCGCCAACCGTCAGCGGAATGTAGCACTCGCTTTTCGGCTCATCCCCGTGCGACTCCAGAAACAGCCGGAAAGATTGCTCCAACTGCGGAAACACGTGTGGCGTGAAACCCCACATGTTCATCGACACCGGCTCGTCGCCGGTGAGCCTGGTTATGCGATCGCCGTCGACGTCTTCCGCACCGCCGGGCACTCGCTTCACGTGCAGCAACTCACGGATGTCCGTGAGAAAGCCTTGCTCGTCGGTGCGACACACGCCGCGGGCCACCGTTCCGTGCGCAGACAGCGTGGTCGCCAGGGTGAAACCCACCATGCAGTACGCCGAGGAGTCCGCGGCAAGCGACGAGAGCCGGCGACCGAGGACCGCGAATGAATCGCGTCCGTAGAAGTCGTCCGCATTGATCATCGCGAATGGCTCGTGAATCACACCACGGCTACAGAGCACCGCGTGCGACGTGCCCCACGGTTTCGTGCGCCCGGCAGGCACCGTGAAACCGTCCGGCAGCATCTCGAGCGTCTGGAACACGCACTCGGTATCGACCCTGCCGGCGAACCGGCTCATCACACGCTCCCGAAAGTCTTTCTCAAAATCCGGCCGAATCACGAACACGACTCTCCCGAAGCCCGCGCGAAGGGCATCGAACACCGAGTAGTCGAGAAGGGTCTCGCCCGAGGGCCCCATCGGGTCGATCTGCTTCAGGCCGCCGTAGCGACTGCCCATGCCGGCGGCAAGGATCAGGAGTGTGGGTTTCATGGATGCAAAACATAGCACGGAGAGCCCCGAAAGCACTGCGGGCCCGCGGCGCCTGGGCGCCGCGGGCCCTCTCGTGTCGTGCGTGGGCCCCTGTTGGACCAATCACGCCCTGTGATGCGCCGGCCGACTTCGAGGCACGGTCGCAGAAGCTTGCCTAACGGCTCATCGCACCGCTTCCTGCAGCATCCGGGAGTTGGGGATGGAGTGGCGGGATACGAGGCCCTGATCCTGGGTCTCGATGATCGTTGCCACGGGCCCGACCTCGCGGACCGTACCCTCGAAGCCGGCGACCGACACCTTGTCGCCGGCTTGGAGACGCTGCCGGACGTAGTAGCCCGAAAGAATCCCTGCCATCACGTCACGGCCACCGAGGCCGAACGCGAGAGCGAAGCCGGCCGCGAGGCCGGCAGACCCGATGAGGATCAGCTTCTCGAGCAGCGCGAACTGGATGCCCAGCTGATTGAACGCGGCGATGAAGGTGAGGATCGACAAGACCCAGTAGCAGCCCCCGGCGAGGTACTCCGCATAGGTCAGGCCGACACGATCGGCACTCGTCGCCACGACTCCGCGGACGAAGGTCGCCGCAAGCAGGCCCACCACCACCACCACCGTCGCGACCAGCACCTTGGGGATGTAGTTCACCACCTCCTTCATCGCCAGCGACACGCTCTCCAGCCCAAGAATGCTGAAGGCCGCCATCACGAAAACGCTCATCAGGAGCCAGAACGTCAGACCGCCAACGATGGCGGGCACCGGCCGGCGGATACCGACATCGTGCATGCTCTGGGCCAGGCCGCTTTTCTCGGCGGCCGTCTGGAGTCCGATCTTCTCGCTGATCACGGAGATCAGGCCGCCAATCCAGCGAGCGAGCACGTAGCCCACGACGAGGACCGCCACCATCGCCACCAACTTGGGGGCGATCATGATGACCTGTGTCCAGGCCTGCGTGAAGCTATCCACCAACGCCTGTCGCGACACGTTCACCGTCTCGCGGGCGGTCTCAGCCGCCGTCTGCCCCAGCACGATCACGTCCCTCATTGCCACTTCCTCCATGGCCGCAGGATCCGTCGTGGATCTTGGCGGCGCCCCCTGCGGGAATTGACCGATTGGCCCGCAACCCAACCTGGAGTCGGCAGCCATGCCGACTCGTGTCTAGTTTCAGCGGTCATGGCCGTGCTCTCTCCGGTCATGAGCCTCGGGCCAGGCGCCCGTCACGGTGTATCGCAAGGCTCCGAGAAGCGCCATCGCCATATGCAGCACGGCCCACGCCATAACGCCAACCGCAAACTCGATGATCTGGGCAACCAGCAGCCGCGGATTGAGTTTCCGCCGCACACCGGCGACGAATGTCCGCTGCGCCGGCACGGGGGGTACCGCCTGGTCCGCGAGGCTCTCGAGCAGATCCGTCGCCACGATGTGGTTCCCGACCGGGCGGAAAGGGCGATGCCAGCCCACTGCCGGCATGCATCCCGTGCCCTCTCCATGAGTTGCCGCCCGCACCCCTTCTGTCACATGGGCCGCGGAAGCAGCGGGATTCCCGCAACAATTCCCCTCGGGGACGTCGCGGCGTCAGCTGTCCCCGAGCAGTTTGCCCGCGCGAGCCGCCAGTTTTTCGCGGATCCGGCTGACTCGCATCCGCAGCGCTCCCGGAGTGGCGTTGAACATCTCTGCCAGTTCATCGTAGTCATGGTTCTCGGCGAACCGCATCAGCACCAACGCCCGATCTTCCTCGTCGAGACCCTCGAGCAACTTGGTGACGTCGTGCGCGGCATCCACGGCGTCAGTCGGTGATGCACGAGGAGCGGCCTGCGATTCCGCGATGGTGAAGTCGCCGCCAGGCTCAGGCGCCTCACGGCGACGGCGACGCGACCGTGACCGCCGCAGTGTCAGGCAGGTGCGGATCGCCACGCCGTGAAGCCAGGTCGAGTACCGGCTCCGGCCCGCAAACTTGCCCCGCTCGAAAAACAACCTGACGAAAACCTCCTGGGCCGCATCCTCGGTGTCGTGCTCCGTGCCCATCAACCGCCAGCAGATGCGCCAGACGCGCTCGCGATAACGATCCATGAGGGCCGTGAAGGCCACGCCGTCGGACCCCTCCCGGGCCGCCTGGGCGGCGAGTTCCTCGTCGCTTCCCGGGGATCCCCCCGGCAGCTGCGGCGACTGTTCCATGCCCTGGTCCCGGGAAGGCACCTTGAATCAGAGGATCCACCGGGGTCAGGATACCTGCGATCCGGGATCGGCAGGATCCCGCACGACCGGTCCGACCATCACGGTCGGCCTCACCGGACCTGCACCCGGGCCGCGTGCTAGGTTTGGGATCGGAACATCATGGCCCAGCACCACCCCGAATCACGCGAGCCCGAGCCCACCCACCTGTCGCCGGGTGACGCCCTGACTCGCGTGGCGCCGCCACGAGCCGCGCTGTCGGTGGCGGCGAACCTGTCAAGAGGCGAGTCGCTGCTTTGGATTGGCATGCCCTCGGAACGCGTCATTCGCGGCTACTGGGCCTTCACGGCTGCATGGATGGTCGTTCTCACACCGCCGCTGTACTTCGCCGTCGAGCGCGCGTGGGGACCGTTCGCGATCTTCGGAATCCTCCTTGCGATGGGCCTGGCGCCGGCCTGGGCTGCCTGGAAGCAGGCCCTCGTACGACACACCACCTACGAACTCACCACCGAGCGTCTGCGGGTGACGCACGGCGTCTTCTCTCTGGAAGTGGACGACATCGAGCTGTATCGGATCAAGGACATCCACGTGCGGCAGCCGCTCCTGCAGCGGCTCTGCAGCCTGGGCTCGATCGTGATCTGGTCGACCGACGTGACGTTGCCCCGCTGCCGGATTCATGCTCAGCCAATCGGCGTCGTCCGCGAACTGCGGGAGCAGATTCGCCTGCTCTCCGAAGACCTGCGTGACCGGAAGGTCATCCGCAACGCGACCTGATCGCTCTCGCGACCCGACACGCCTGCTCGGTGAGCTCGAGGCCGCTCCCGCCGCCGAACGTCCGGCATCGCCGCTTCAGCCAAGTGCTCGCCGCGCCCGGCCGATCGCCTGGTCGACCTCCGCCTCGTCCGCCGACTCGGCCACGACTCTCACGATCGGCTCCGTGTTGCTCGACCGCACGAGCAGCCAGCCCCCGGGCCAATCGAGCCGGAGGCCATCGAGACGGCTGGCCCTGACGTCGGGGAAAGCGGCCTCGATCCGAGCGAGCCCCGCCGCCAGTCCGGGCCCGCGGAGTTCGGGAGACAGATCGACTTTCACCTTCTTCATCACCAGCCGCGGGAGGGCCGCGGCCAGCTCCTCCACGGTTCTGCCCTCGGCGGCAATCCGCTCCAACACCAACGCCATGGCGATGAAGCTGTCGCGGACGAGCACCACTCGCGGGTCGATCACACCTCCGTTGCCTTCACCACCGATCACCGCACCGCAGGCCAGCATCTCGTCGACCACGTTGGCCTCGCCCACTCGCGAAACGTGGCAGGGTGTCGCAGATCGACTGGCGATCCTCGACGTCATGCCGCTCGTCGAGCAGTTCACAACGACGGGCCCCGGCGTCCGGGCCAGGACGGCCTCCACGGCGAGAGCAAGAGTCGCCTCCTCGCCGATGTAACGCCCCTCCGCCGTCGCGACCGCCAACCGGTCGGCGTCGGGGTCCTGGAAGAAGCCGACATCCGCGCGGCACGAGGCGATCCTGGGAAGAAGCGCCGCGAGATTCTCGGCCGTCGGCTCGGGTTCGTGCGCGAACAGCCCATCGGGGCTGCCCCCTTCGATGATCAGATCGCAGCCCAGATGCTCGAGCAAGGGACGGGCCACCCGACTGCCGGCTCCGTGCCCGCTGTCGAGCCACACCCGCAGCCGGCGGCGGCGGATGGACTCCACGTCAACACACTTCGCCACGAGGGCCACGTGCGTCGACGTGCCGTCATGCTCCACCACCCGGCCTGCCCTGCCCCCAGTCGCGGCGGGCAGCGGCGTGGGCAGCGACTCGTAGCTGCGGAGCACCTCGCCGCCGGCGGCGGCTGGGAGCACACGCCCTGCGCTCGAGAACAGCTTCAGTCCGTTGTAGCGGGCGGGATTGTGGCTGGCGGAAATCTGCACGCCGCCGACCGCGCCGCGCTCCCGGACGACGATGCCGATCGTGGGAGTGGCGGCAACGCCGCAGTCGATCACGTCGCGGCCGAGCGCCGTGAGGTGCCCGGCGATCGCCGCAGCGAGCGCCGGGCCGCTCTGGCGGCCATCACGGCCGATGACGATCGGGCCGGCGGGAAGCGTCGCGGCGAAGGCGTGGACGTACCGCACCGCCACGTCCGGCGTGAGCGTGGCGCCGACGACGCCCCGCAGGCCCGAGACGCTCACGATCAACGGGTCGACGGGGGAGGCTTCGTGACTCATGGGAGGGCAGTATAAAAGCCCTCGACGCGATTCGCTGCCCGAGCCCCGCCCCGCCCGGAGAAACGCCGTGCCCCACGCTCCCGCCGATCTCGCCCGCCTGCTCGATGCGATCGCCTCCGCCCGTGCGGCGGGCACGATCACCGAGCACTCGGCCACGACGATGCGGGACTGGCTGACCCAGCCCCGCTACCGCGATTTCGCCGGCGACCTCGCAGACCGGATCGGGAAGGGCCTCTGGAAGGAACTCGACGACGCCTTCTGGACGGTCATTCCCTTCGGCACCGGCGGCCGCCGCGGCATGATGTATCCGGTCGGTTCCAACGCCGTCAACGACCGGACGATCGGTGAGAGCGCCCAGGGCCTCGCCGACTACGTTCGCGGCACGCTCGCGCCAGACGAGACACCCACGTGCGCGATCGCCCACGACACCCGCCACCGCTCCGACCACTTCGCGAAACTGTGCACCGAAGTCCTCCTGGCATCCGGCTTCAAGGTTTTCTTCCTGCGCGGCGTGCGAAGCACGCCGGAACTTTCGTTCGCCGTCCGGTACACCAAGAGCCTGTGCGGCATCATGGTGACGGCGAGCCACAACCCGCCCACCGACAACGCCGTGAAGGTCTACTGGAGCGGAGGCGTGCAGGTGCTTCCGCCACACGACAAGGGAATCATCGATCGCGTGATGAAGGTCGACGAGGTGCTTCGCCAGCCGTTCGACGAGGGTGTCGCCGAGGGCCGCGTGGCATTCGTCGAGGAAGAGGTCGATGCAGCCTTCGTGAAGTCCGTACTGCTGCAGTCGGCACCGGGACCGCGGGACATCTCCATCCTCTACTCGCCGCTCCATGGCGTCGGCGCGACGGCCGTCGTACCGGTGCTCGCGGGGGCGGGCTTCGGACGGGTGCGACTCTACGGGCCGCACGAGAAGCCCGACGGCGACTTCCCGAACGTGCCGGGGCACGTTGCCAATCCGGAAAACCCGGCGGTGCTCACGGGTCCCATCGAGGAGGCCAGAGCGCGGGGCGACGACCTCGTGCTGGCCAGCGACCCCGACTGCGATCGTCTCGGGGCAGCCTCGCCGCTCACGCTGACTGCCGGGGCGGCCTGGGCGACCTTTTCCGGCAACCAGCTCTGTGCGCTGCTCTGCGAGCAGGCGATCCACGCGCGGAGGATCCGGGGCGAGGCGCGGCCCGGCGACTACGTCGTGACCACGATCGTGACCAGCGGCCTGGTGCGACGAATCGCGGAATCGCACGGACTCACCGTGGATGACACCCAGCTCGTGGGCTTCAAGTGGATCTGCTCCGCGGTCGACAGGCATGGTCCCGAGCGATTCGTCTTCGGAACCGAGGAGTCGCACGGCTACGTGGCGGGCACGCACGTCCGCGACAAGGACGCGGCCGTCGCGGCCCTGCTCATGGCCGAGCAGACAGCCTCACTGAAGGCGCTCGGCCGCACCCCCCATCAGCTGCTCGACGAGCTGTTCCTGAGGCATGGCTGCCACATGGAGCGGACGATCAACGTCATGCTGCCTGGGGCGACCGGAATGACCCGCATGAAGGAGATCATGGCCGCACTTCGGGCGACACCCCCGCGGTCCATCGGCGGACTCGAGGTGGTCCGCACCCGCGACCAGGCGAGCCTGCAGACCTGGACGCCCGGCCGCAGCCCCACCCCCTACGCGGGAGTGACGAGCGACGTGGTGCTCTTCGACCTGGCCGGGCCGGCACGCGGTGAACTCTTGCCGGACGGCAGGTTCCAGCCGCTGGGCAACGCCCTCGCGGCACGTCCCTCGGGCACAGAGCCGAAGATCAAGTTCTATCTCTTCGCCGTCGCACCTCCCGGCTCCGTCTCCGGCTTGCCCACCACAAAGGCCCAGCTCACCACGCAACTCGATGCCGTCGAGAGGGATCTGAGGGCTCTCCTGGGAGTCTGATGCTCGCGCGGCGTTGCCGGCCCCACCAGCTGCGGATATTTGACGCGGCGGATCCGGTTCACGCTCTCCGTTTCGCCGTGATGCCGGGGTCGTTCCCGTCCCGTGCGCGACTGCAAAGGCCGTTGTCACGCCGACGCGGGCGAGCTACCCTCCCCCGCCGCTGCCGGCGACGTGCCCCGAGGGACCTTCCGTGGTAGCAATTTCTATCGGGCTGATCGCAGGGCAATCGCATCTTATTGAGCTTTGAAAAAGTTTCTGAAAGTTTTCCGGCTGGGCGTCCGATATCCCATGCATGTCACTCAGCAAACAACAAGAGTTCCG
>VGYR01000097.1 GCA_016872925.1 Planctomycetota bacterium | reverse complement strand
CCGGATGTCGCCGCGCAGCGGCGGCTCATCACATACCCATGCCGCCAGCGGCTTGGTGCGATCGCTGCCGGAAGCATCAGCCTCACGCCGACAGACTCAGGCTGATGCCTGTGCCATGGCTCATAAACCTCGGGGTCCGGGGCAGAGCCCCGCGCAGAAACACAGGCTTTCTACCCACAAATTCTGCTGAAGACCCTGGAAATCCATGACCGCCAGCGTCTTTGTCACCGGGTCGTAGCCGAAGTCGTACCAGCCGTTGCCGTTGGCGGGCGTCGAGTCGAACAGCAGGTTCCAGTCGACGGTCACCGACGCCCCGGTCGTGGCCACGACGCGGTTCGCGGCGGTGAACACGGTCGACCCGTTCGTCGTGCCGAACGGCCGGTTGTTCCAGACGACGGCGTTGCCGGTGAAGGACCCGGTGGGATCGGTGACGCCCGGCATGAAGGCGAGATTCTGGCCGGCGGTGGCCGTGCCGCTGCTGGCGTTGTTGACGAGAAACTGCTGGACGCTCCCGGAGATCACGTTGACGCCGGTGCGGATGCCGTACGCGACGTTGTTGGAGTTGCGGGAGTAGATGTCGCCGGTCGCGGGGTCGAAGTCGACGTCCCGCCACTCGGTGTTCGCCGGCGACGTGTTGATCACCATGCCCGGCACGGCCGAGCAGGTGAGGCCGTAGATCGTCGTGCCCGTGGCCAGATCGAGGAGCGGTCGGCGACCCGAGGTGTAGACGAGTCCCGATACGCCCGCCCCCCCTGGCTCGCCCCGCCCACGACGTACCCCGGGTCGAAGGCCACGCCCCCCATCTGCCGGCCGGCGAGCGAGCCCGTCCAGAGGAGCGTGCCGTCGGCCGCGGCGAAGGCCTGCATCCCAGCGGTCGTGGCGGGCGACGTCGTGCCGTTGTCCCAGGCCGCGGCGAGGACGCTGCCGCTGACGGCGAGAACCCGTATAGCCCCGGCCGTTGCCGGTGTTGCTCCGCAGTCCGAACGCGGTCGAGAAGGTCGGCACGACACCCAGCCCGGGAGCGGCCAGCGGGTTGGTCACCCGCGTGATCCCGGTGGTGCCCGTCGTGCCGGTCGAGTTCAGGCCCGCGATAAAGATCGAAGAGCCATTCCAGGCGATGGCCGCGGGAAAGGAGCCGACGTACTGCGGATTGAGGTTGTTGGAGGTGCTGGCGAGGTTGAGGCGAACGCGCTCGTAGACCGACAGCGACTGGCCGGCGACCGGAACCCCGGACAGCATCACGGCAAGGGCCGCCATTCAAAACCAGCGCCATGATCCTGCCAGGAAGCCGACCGCCTGAGTTGGTCCATTCCCCCGCGCCGCCTCGATCCGACTCATGCCACCCTCCGCCACTTCGGGATTTCGCGACCGCGGACCAACCGCCGTCCCACGACCGTGGAATAATCTATCGATGCACCGGCGTCAAACCTCGTGCCGGCAGCTCGCGCGAGCGCGAACACCGCGGCGGCAGCACCTGGGCGCCATCTCAGCCCGGCCGCGTGATGCGATAGATGTCGATCGCGGGGCCGGCTTCGACGCCGGTCGGTCGGCGCGGGGGATGTTTCACGATGCCGAGACCCACCCCCCTGACGGCCGGCTCGAGCTGCGCGGCTCGCGCTCGTCCAGGATCGGCCACCAGCGCCGTGCCCCCCGGAGCGAGCGCGCGGACGAGCACGGCGGCGAGGGTCTCGGCATGGTGCTTCTCGTAGAGGACGTCGGCCGCCACCACCACGTCGAACGTCGGCAGGTCGGCGGGCAGCCTGCGCCAGTCGAGGAGCAGCGTCTGCAAATCCTCCGCCGCGTTGCCCGCCGCGTTGTATCGCACGCCCTCGAGGGCGTCGGGCTCGTAGTCGCTGGCCACGGCACGAAAACCCCGCCGGCAGGCCGCGATGGCCGGCAGGGCTAGCCCACAGCCGAGTTCGAGGAGGCTGCGTCCGTCGGGGTCCAAGGCGGCGATCTCCTCGGCCAACACCCAGGCCGATTCCCAGACGTTCGCCCAGTAGGGGATGCGCTCGTCCCGCTCGAAGGCCTCGACGTCGATCAGGGCATCGACGTCCGGGGGCTGCCAGATCGTGTAGTGCTCGCCGCGAAAGGTGAACTCGCGCCGGACCGGGGCGAACCGCTCGTAGCCCATCCTCGTCTGCCTCCATCGGTGCAGCCGTCACCAACGGCAGGTTGGAACGAGGCCGCACGCCCGGGAATCCCGCGCGTGAAGCGCTGCCGTGTGGCACGATTGTAGGCTCCACCCACCCCATCCTGATCGCCATGCTCACCGACTTCGACCTCCACCTGTTCGGCGAAGGCCGCCACTGGAAGGTCTACGAGAAACTCGGCGCCCACCTGGAGGAGCGTGACGGCATCCCGGGGGTGAACTTCGCCGTCTGGGCGCCCAACGCCGACGCCGTTTCGGTCGTCGGCGACTTCAACGGCTGGAATCCCGACGCACACCGCATGCACAAGCGGATCCCCGCCGGCGTCTGGGAAGTCTTCGTCGCCGGCTTGCCGGCCGGCACCCTCTACAAGTACCGGGTGCACGCGGCCGGAGCAGCGTCGGACCGCAGCGACCCCTACGGCTTCGGCGCCGAGGTGCCGCCACGGACGGCATCCCGGGTGATCGATCTGGATGCCTACACCTGGCGGGACGGCGACTGGATGGCGACCCGCGCGGCCCGTCAGGCTCTCGCGGCCCCGCTCTCCGTGTACGAGGTGCACCTCGGCAGCTGGCGGCGGCCGGGAGACGACCCGCACCGCTGGCTCACCTACGCCGATCTCGAGCGGGAGCTCGTGCCCTACGTCGCGGAGATGGGCTTCACGCACGTCGAGTTCCTGCCCCCCACCGAGCATCCGCTGTCCGCGAGCTGGGGCTACCAGACCATCGGCCTGTTCGCCGCCACCGCCCGGTTCGGTCCGCCGCAGGCCTTCATGTCGCTGATCGACGCGTTTCACCGGGCGGGCATCGGCGTGATCATCGACTGGGTGCCGGCCCACTTCCCGAAGGACGGTCATGGGCTGCGGCGGTTCGACGGGACGGCCCTCTACGAGCACAAGGATCCGTGGAAGGGGGAGCACCCCGACTGGGGCACGATGATCTTCAACTACGGCCGCCACGAGGTGGCCAACTACCTGATCTCCAGCGCCCTGTTCTGGCTCGACCGCTACCACGTCGACGGGCTGCGGGTCGATGCCGTGGCCTCGATGCTGTACCTCGACTACAGCCGGCAGGAAGGCCAGTGGGAGCCCAACTGCTTCGGTGGCCGGGAGAACCTCGAGGCGATCGAGTTTCTCAAGACGTTCAACGTGCAGGTCCACGAGCGGTTTCCCGGGGTCCTGACGATCGCCGAGGAATCGACCGCCTGGCCGGGCGTCTCGCGCCCGACCTACGTGGGCGGTCTCGGCTTCAGCCTCAAGTGGAACATGGGCTGGATGAACGACACCCTGCGGTACATGCGGCACGATCCCGTGCACCGCAAGTATCACCACGACGAACTCACCTTCAGCCTGATCTACGCGTTCCACGAGAACTTCGTGCTGCCCCTCTCGCACGACGAGGTGGTGCACGGCAAGGGATCGCTCCTCGCCCAGATGCCGGGCGACGACTGGCAGAGGTTCGCGAACCTGCGGCTGCTGTACGCCTACATGTGGTGCCATCCGGGCAAGAAGCTGCTGTTCATGGGGGGCGAGTTCGGACAGTGGGCCGAGTGGAACTTCGACGAGAGCCTCCAGTGGCACCTCTGCCAGTGGGAGAAGCACGTCGGGTTGACCAGGCTGGTCGCCGATCTCAACCGGCTGATGCGCCGCGAGAAGTCGCTTCACGAGCTCGACGTCGACGGCCGCGGGTTCGAGTGGATCGACTGCCACAACTGGCAGGACAGTGTGCTGGCGTTCGTCCGTCGGGCCGCCGACCCCGCCGACTTCACGATCACCTGCTGCAACTTCACGCCGGTGCCCCGCGAAGGGTATCGCCTGGGGGTGCCGCAGGGGGGCGTCTACGACGAGGTCTTCAACGGCGACTCGGCCTGGTACGGGGGCGGAAACATCGGCAACGCCGGTGCGATCGCCGCCGAGCCGGAGCCGCACCATGGCCGCGACGTCTCGCTCTCGCTGACGCTTCCGCCCCTGGCGACGGTCGTTCTCAAGCCCCGCCGCTGATCGTCGGAGTTACGGCAGTTCCGCGGCGCGGGGATCCCGCTTCCACGCCACTTCGTGCCGGCGTTCGACCGCATCGGTCCAGCGTTCGAACACCGCCTCCGCATCGCCGTCGGCCGCCACCGCGATCCGCCGTGGGTCCCGGGCCGCCGCCACGAACAGCTCCTTGAGCTGGGCGTCGCCCGGCTCGAGTGCAGCGAGGCGGATCACGTAGCACACCGTCCGGGGTTCGTTGAAGGCCGTCGCCACCTGGCCGGGCTCGAGGCTGAAGACCGCCTTCATGAAGTCTTCGCCGGGCATCGACAGCCCGTCCGGCTGCGACAGTTCCGGCGCGGACCCGAAGGGCGCCGTGCCCCGGTCCAGCCACGTGAAGGGGCCGACCTTGGAGACCTCGAGTCCACCGCGGGCGGCGGCCACCGCCTCGAGCGTCTTGCCTCCGTCCCGAGCCTCGGCCGCGAGCGTCTCCGCGGCCTTCTCGGCCAGGGGGCGGGATTCCACGATCCGCCAGGCCCGCGTCACGTCCTCACGGACCGCCGGGAAGGAGGGCACGAAGTCCTCCTGATCCTCGCTCTTCCAGGAGAGATACCGGTTGCCCTCGACGTCCCGCGAGCCGACCGGTTGGAGCAGGGGGGCGGACCGGTCGAAGAGCAGGTCGCTCCAGCGCTGCTGCTGCACGCCGAACTCCCGCGACATCGCGAGCTGAAAACTGCCGCCGATGCCGGGCGTCGCGATGGCCTCGAGGCGGTTGACCAGTTCGGAGGAGCCGCCCGTCAGCCCCTGCTGTTCGGCGATCTTGCGGACATCCGGGGGACTGGGCCGCGGCCCGGCCCCATCGCCCGCCACCTGCCAGAGCGCCAGCGACTCGCCGTACTTCGCGACGTCGGCCTTCACGGCGTCGAAGACCGCCGCCAACCGGCGATCCGCGGCCTCCTCGGCCAGACGCCTGCGCACGTCGTCGGCCACCTTGTCGAGCGGCTCGAACGCCGCGTCCGCCCCGGCCTTGTCCTGCTCCTGGTCCTGCTCCTTGTCCTTGTCGTTGTCCGTCCCTGCGGCGTCGGACTCGCCCGGCTTGGTGTCGCCCTTCTCGTCGCCCTCCTTGTCGGCGGCTTTTTCCCCGGCGGCCTTCTCCGCCTCGGCATCCGCCGGCTTCGCCTTGTAGAGCGACTCCTTGCGTTCCTCGTAAGAGGCCGCGATCTGGGCGTCGGTGATCTTGGGCCGCTCCTCGTCGACGTACGCGTCCGCCTTGGCCACCAGGTAGTCGTAGCGGATGCGGTGCGGCTGCCGGAAACCCGGGTCGGCGCTGCGGGCCACGGGCAGGTCGTCCTTGTAGCGATCGAAGAACGAGCGGAGCTGCGCCTCCGAAGGCTCCGCCACCTCGGGGCCGAACGTCTCGACCACGACCGGGATCAGCTCCGCCGTCGCCGACTGTTCCAGCCGCCGGTAGTAGTCCCACATCCAACCCGGCGGCGTCCCGGAAAAGTCGACGCCGCGGACGAGCAGCTCCCGCATCCGGTCCGCGAGCAGGACCTGCCGCAGGGCCTCGAACACATCCTGCTGGCCGAGTCCCACCCGGCCGCCGATCTGCGACACGATGGCGTCGAACTGTTCGGGCCGCACGAGGTCGTTGGTCCAGCCCCTCAGGAACCGGTTGATCGTCTCGTTGCTGACGACGATGCCGCTCGCCGTGGCCTCCTGGGCGAGCAGCAGCGTGTCGACCACGTTCTTCTCGTCGTCCGGCAGCGGCATCCGCGTCGGTGCCCGGCCCGTGGCGGACAGCGAGTCGACCAGCAGCTGGTTGGCGGCCCGCCGCATCAGCACGGCCCGCTGGAGGCCGCTCTCCCGCAGGCCGCCCCCCTTCCACGACACCGCCACCGGGTCGGCCATGCCGGCCGAGGGCCCCATCTGCAGGAACGGCGGGATCACGAAGAACGCGAGCATCGCCAGGATCGCGAGCCCGGCGAGCGCCGCCTTCTCGTACTGGCGAAAGACTCCGAAGGATCCGGCCATGGAGAACCGCCTCTGGGGTGTTGCCCGACGGCGAAACCGCCGAGGCTTGACAAGGAAAGAGCGTGGAGGGTAACGCTGGGAAGCCGCGTCTTCGGGGCCGCGGCAGGTCGACGATTGTAGCGCCAGGGCTCCCTGCGCCAATCCCGACGCCCCCTGACGGCCCTCCGACGCCCCCTCCTCCGTGCCCCCTCGCGAACCTCGATCATGGCCAAGAAGTCGTCGTCACCAGCCCGTCCGTCGCGCCGCCGAGGCGGCAGCCGGGAAGCCTCGCCGGCGCGCGACGGCACCGCCCGCGGCGACTACCAGCTGGTGATCGTCGAGAGCCCCGCGAAGGCCAAGACGATCGAGAAGTACCTCGGCCCGGGGTTCGTGGTGAAGGCCTCCATCGGGCACATCCGCGACCTGCCGAGCAAGTCGCCCAAGGGCACGAAGCAGCCGGTGCCCGGAGTCGACCTGGACCACGACTTCGCCCCGACCTACGAGATCGACGGCGACAAGACGAAGACGGTCACGGAGCTCCGCAAGCTCGCCAAGGGAGCCAGCGACGTCTGGTTCGCCACCGACCTCGACCGGGAGGGGGAGGCCATCGCCTGGCACCTCACGCAGGTGCTCGGGGTCGATCCGGCCCACGCCAAGCGGGTGACCTTCGACGCGATCACCAAATCGGAGGTCCAGCGGGCGTTCCAGTCGCCGCGGGCGATCAACATGCCCCGCGTCGAGGCGCAGCAGGCCCGGCGGATCGTCGACCGGATCGTCGGCTACCAGGTGTCGCCGATCCTCTGGAAGAAGGTGGCCGGCGGGCTGTCGGCCGGCCGCGTCCAGAGCGTGGCCACGCGGATCGTGGTCGAACGTGAGCAGGAGATCCGTGAGTTCACCCCCGCGGAGTCGTGGGAGATCTCGGGGCTGATGGCGTTCGACGTGGCCGCGGCGGCCGGCCTCCACGACGCCTGGGCCGGCTTCATGGCCCGCCGCGACGAACGTGGCCGCCCGCCGCTCGTCCGCGACCGGATGGCCTGGCTCGCCGACCACGGTTCGCTGACCTGCGATCTCGTCGAGGTCGGGGGCAGGCCGGTGAAGATCGAGGCGGAGAACACGTCGACCGTCGACCTGGCGGGCGACGTCCGGGCCGCCGCCACGGCGGCCGGCCTGATCGACATCGAGCTGGTCCGGGAAACCGACGAATCGGCCAAGGGCCGCGGCAAGAGCGTCGTCCGGCTGACGGGCCGACCGGACCCGCAGGCCCGCTACACGGTCGACTCGATCGACGTCACCCGCACCCGGTCTCGGCCGTTCCCACCGTTCATCACCAGCACCCTCCAGCAGGCGGCCTCGAGCCGGCTGGGGATGAGCACCGACCGCACCATGCGGATCGCCCAGCAGCTCTACGAGGGCATCGACCTGCCCGACGAGGGACGCGTGGGCCTGATCACCTACATGCGGACCGATTCCACGAACCTGTCCCGCGAGGCGATCGACATGGCCCGCCGCTACCTCCAGGAGCGTCACGGGGCCGCCTACGTGCCGGAGAAGCCGCGGTCCTATGCCAGCTCGAACGAGAGCGCCCAGGAGGCGCACGAGGCGATCCGGCCGACCGACGCCTCCCGGGAGCCCGACCGCATCGCCTCGGCCCTCAGCGACGAGCAGTACAAGCTCTACCGGCTGATCTGGCAGTGCTTCGTGGCCTGCCAGGCGACCGACGCGGAGTGGGACTCGACGAGCGTGCGGATGCGGCGCAGCGACCGCGATACCGGCGCGGTCTTCAAGGCCACCGGTCGGGTGCTGCGGTTCGACGGCTTCTACCGGATCAGCGGCACGCCCCGCGATGACGGCGACCAGGTGCTCCCCGACTTCGCCAAGGGGGCGATGCTGGCGCCGTTCGAGATCGAGCCCCGGCAGAAGTTCCAGTCGCCGCCACCGCGCTACACCGAGGCGACGCTCGTGAAGAAGATGGAGGAGGAGGGCATCGGGCGGCCGTCGACCTATGCCAGCATCATCAACGTGATCGAGAACCGGGGCTACGTCACGCAGCAGGACCGCCGGTTCCACGCCACCGCGATCGGCGAGGCGGTCACGGGATTCCTCAAGCGGGGCTTCCGCGACCAGTTCATCGAGATCGGCTACACGCGCGAGATCGAGCGGGAACTCGACCAGGTGGCGCAGGGCACGAAGAAGTGGACCGACATGCTGCACGAGTTTCACGGCGAGCTCTCCCCGAAGCTCGACGAGGCCTTGGAGCAGCCGCACGAGAAGGGCAAGACGGAGGCCTCGCCCTACGCCTGCCCCGAGTGCGGTCGGCGGCTCGAATACCGGCTCGGCGGCAAGGGGGAGTTCCTCTCCTGCTCGGGCTACAACGAGAAGATCGTCGAGGAGCCGGCCGAGGCCGCCGTGGCCGGCAAGGGGAAGAAGGCCCCGAAGAGGAAGGCCAAGCCGAAGGAACGGCCGGCCTGCGCGTTCGCCATGCCGGTGGATCGCCAGCGGCGGCCGCTGCTTCCCGAGCAGATCGACCTGCTCTCGCCGGCGGGCGTGCCGATGGTGAAGCGGACGGGCCGCTTCGGCGACTTCCTCGTCGAGGACAAGCCGCGGCCCCCCAAGGGCAAGGGCAAGAAGGCCGCCGACGCGCCGGCCGAGCCGGCCTCCTTCATCCTCAACCTCGACCGCAAGGGGAACCTCAAGTTCCCCTCCCCGCCGCCGCTCGTCACCGACATCGCCTGCCCGAAGTGCGGCGACCTGATGAACCTCCGCGACGGCAAGCGCGGGCCCTGGCTGGGCTGCCGGGCCTTTCCGAAATGCCGCGGCCGCGAGGCCTTCGGGAAGCTGCCGGAGGAACGGCAGAAGGCGCTGGAGAAGGAGCTCAAGGCCCACTTGGGCCTGCAGACGACCCTGGTGCTCACCCGCCGCGACGGCGTCACGCCCGTGCCGGAGGGCACGCCGCTGGCGCAGCTCACGATGGAGGGCGGGGTCGCGGAACTGAAGAAGTTCGAGGCCTGACCGCGGGTCACACCCAGGGCATCTCGCTGGTGAACGTGGCCGGGATCTCGTCGAGCGCCACCGCAGAGGCGGTGGCGTGCGTGCGGCAGTGCGAGATGCTCGCCAGGATGCAGCGGATTCCCATCTTCTCCGCGAAATCGGCGGTCCCGCCCCGCAGCGTCACGCTCGGCCTGCCGGCGGCCCCGTTGGTGACCTCCACGTCCCGCCAGCTGATCCCGCGCCGCCAGCCGGTGCCGAGGGCCTTGAGCACCGCCTCCTTGGCGGCCCAGCGCCCCGCGAAGTGCTGCGTGGCCATCGTCCGCGTCCGGCAGTACTCGATCTCCGCCGGCGTGTAGACGCGGGCGATGAACAGCTCTCCGTGCCGCTCGATCATCTGCGCGATCCGCAGCACCTCGGTGATGTCGGTGCCCACCCCGAGGACGTTCACGGCCGCACCCCGCGCGGTCGTGGCGCCGGTTTGCCGCGGGCGAGGCCGCAGGCCCGCCGCGCCCGATCGAGAACCTCGCCGGCCTTCGCCCGCGCCCGCCTGGCGCCGGCGGCGAGGATCGCCTCGATCCGCGCCGGATCCGACTCGATCTCCGCCCGGCGGGCCCGCGCGGCGGCGAAGTGGTCCGCCGCCGCTTCGACCAGGGCCTTCTTCACCTCGCCGTAGCCGAATCCGCCGCGGCGGTAGAGCTCGGCCATGCGGTCGCGGTCGGCCGCGGGCGCCAGCAGCGAAAACAGCTCGAACAGGTGGTCCGTCTCCGGATCCTTCGGATCCTCCATGGGCCGCGAGTCGGTGGTGATCCGCATGATCTTCTTCTTTTGGGCGGCCAGGTCCTCGAACACGTCGATGGTGTTCTCGTAGCTCTTGCTCATCTTCTGCCCGTCCGTGCCGGGCACCTTCGCCCCGCCCACGACCAGCCTCGGCTGCGGCAGCATGAACACGTCGCCGTAGAGGCTGTTGAACTTGTCGGCCAAGTCGCGGCAGACCTCGATGTGCTGCACCTGATCCTCGCCGACGGGCACCACGGTGGCGTCGTAGGCCAGGATGTCCGCCGCCATCAGCACCGGGTAGGTGAACAGGCCGGCGTCGGCGGGGAGCCCGCGGGTCTTCTTGTCCTTGTAGGCGTGGCACCGCTCCAGCAGCCCCATCGGCGTGACCGTCATCAGGAGCCAGGTGAGCTCTGTGACCTCGGGAACGTCGGACTGCACGAACAGCACCGCCCGCACGGGATCGAGGCCCAGGGCGACGAGGTCGACCGCCGCCGCATGCACGAGCGTCCGGAGCCGCGCCGGATCGCGGACGGTGGTCAGCGCGTGCAGGTCGGCGATGAAGTAGTAGGCCTCGTCGACGGCCTCCGCGCCCCGGGCTGCGGCCGGGTCCGCGGCCGGCTGCAGGTCGATGTACTGACGGATCGCGCCGAAGTAGTTGCCCCAGTGAAACCGCCCCGTCGGTTGGATGCCGGACAGGGCCCGGGAGGGTCGGCGCGGGGATTCAGGAGGCATGGGCGACGCTCGGGGGTGGTGAACTCGTCGGGCCGGGCAGGGCGAGCGTGCCGACGATCTCCGCGACGCTGCCGGCGCCGAGCGCTGCGACCGCGGCCGGCAGCTCGGAGATGATTCGGGTGCACGCAACCGGGTCCGCGAAGCTCGCCGTGCCGATCTGGACGGCCGCCGCCCCGGTGACCAGGAACTCCATGCAGTCGTCGATCGTCATGATGCCGCCGACGCCGATGATCGGGATCTCGACCGCGCGGCGGACCTGGTGCACGCACCGCAGGGCGATCGGCTTGATCGCCGGCCCGCTCAGCCCGCCGATGACGTTGCCGAGGAGCGGCTTCCGGCGGCGCCAGTCCACGGCCATGCCCTGGCAGGTGTTGATGAGCGTGACCGCGTCGGCACCGCCGTCCCGGGCTCCGATGGCCACGGATGCGACGTCGGTCACGTTGGGGGTGAGCTTCGCCAGCACCGGCAGCGAGGTCGCCCCGCGGACGCCGGCGACGACCCGGCGGCAGAGCTCCGGATCGCTGCCCATGTCGACACCATGGCTGACGTTGGGGCAGGAGACGTTGAGCTCGACGGCCGCGATGCCCGGCACCGCGTCGAGCCGGGCCGCGAGGCCCACGAACTCGTCGATCGTGGCGCCCGCGATGCTCACGATCACCGGAGCACCGCAGGCCAGGAGCCAGGGCAGTTGGGTGGCAAGAAAGGCATCGACCCCGTCGTTGTCGAGGCCGATCGAGTTGAGCAGGCCGGCCGACGTCTCCACCGTCCTCCAGGGCACGTTCCCGCGCCGCGGCAGCGGCGTGATCGTTTTGGGAACCACGCCCCCGAGGGTCGAGAGATCGACCAGACCGGCCATCTCTCGGCCGTAGCCGAACGTGCCCGAGGCCACGAGGATCGGGTTGGGCAGGTGCAGCCGGCCCAGGCGGATGGCGAGGTCTGGCGACGGCCGGGCGGATGAGGGCATGGACACGCTGACCGGTCGGGAGTGACGCCCGTGGAGTGTAGTGGGTTTTCCCAGCCCCCCAAGGCTGCCGCCTCCGCCACGCGCGCCCGGCAAGCGGCACGGCTCGACCGTGCGGGTCGTATCAAGTTTGGCGGTTGTGACGCCGATACCTGAATGGAGGCACGGACTTCCGGGCCGGTTCAAGAAGCGGCGTTCGATTGACATTAGTGCTTGTCGGGCATAGCCTTATGACGATTTTACTTCCCCCTCTGCGGTTCGTCGCCCCGTCCCGGGGCGTGGCTCGGCGGAAGTGGCCGGAGCGTCTGGGCCGTGACCAAGAAAGACATCGTTCGGACGATCGCCGATCAGCTCGAACTTCCCCAGCTTCGCACGAAGGAGCTGGTGCAGCGGACCCTCGACGCCTTGATCGACACGCTCGTTCGGGAGGGTCGAATCGAACTGCGGAACTTCGGGGTCTTCCAGATCAAGCGCCGCGAGGCTCGGGTGGCCCGCAATCCCCGCACGGGGGAGCGGGTTCCGGTCCAGGCCAAGAGCGTGGTCACGTTCAAGCCCGGCAAGGAGATGGAGGCGCGGGTCAGGGAACTCGATCGGCAGCGGGCCGGCGAACGACGCCCCGCCGTTCCCGAGCCTCCGCAGGAGCACGCGGATCGAACGGACGACGAACAGGCGCAGTCTGGGTAACCGGGGCGGGAACACGCCTCGGCCGGCCTGGGCAGCCGCTCTCGTCCGGCCGCGGCCGATCGGGTACATCCGCCGCCAGTCTGGGCAGCGGACCCTCGGCCGTGGTGGCAGCGAAGACGATGCACGCGAGGGTCAGGAGGACCATGCGATGACGAAGGCTTGCTGGCTGGTGTGCGTGGCGGCGCTGATGGCGACGAGCACCGGCTGCCTGATTCCGATGTACTCCGGCGATCCGATCCGTCGCGCCCAGCAGTTGATCTACACGTCGGAGGACCTGCGGGCCATCACCGACGAGTGGGAACGAATCTGGTTCCTCGACCAGCCGTCGCACATGACTCCCTGGCGGACGCACGGCGGCATCCTCTGAGCCGCCGGCTCGGGATTGCCGGCGGTCCGTCGCCGGACGTTCGTCTCTCCTCCGGAAGCCCCAATCGCGTGAGCGATGGGGGCTGAGCCTCGCGTGGCGCGGGCTTGGGGCTGCCCGTGCCTGAGAGGAGCGCGGGTTTCCAACCCGCGGCGCAACCCGCCGGAGCCCGCACCGGAAGCCCCGATCGCGGAAGCGATGGGGACTGGGCCGCGCGTGGCGCGGGCTCGGGACCGCCCGTGCCTGAGAGGAGCGCGGGTTTCCAACCCGCGGCGCACCCCCGCAGACCCCGCATCGGAAGCCCCAATCGCGGAAGCGATGGGGACTGGGCCGCGCGTAACGCGGGCTCGGGGCCGCCCGTGCCTGAGAGGAGCGCGGGTTTCCAACCCGCGGCGCACCCCCGCAGACCCCGCATCGGAAGCCCCAATCGCGTGAGCGATGGGGACTGGGCCGCGCGTAACGCGGGCTCGCCCACGCCCCGTCGCCGGACGCTCGCGACGGGCATCCTGGCAATCCCCTTCGGCACGGGAGTTGCGCCCTGGTGACCCGGCAGCCGGAGCACTCGAGGCAGCGTTGCGCGCCGATGGGTACGGCGTTCTCGTGCCCATCATGGCCGGACCTGCGAAGCGCGAGATCCGTGACCTGCCCCGCTCGATGAGATCGCGGCGGAACTCTCGTGGATGCCCAAAGCCAAGGGCAAGCACCTCTCGGCGTACCGACTGCACGCGCACTTCGAGCTCCTCAGCGGCAGGGCCGCCCGGATCGACGCCAGGTCGGCGAGTCCCGAGGGCGATGCTGACGAGCGGGCAAGGGCGACCCCAAGTTCGCGCCACGTGTGACCCCGTCCCCATCGCTTCCGCGATTGGGGCTTCCGGTGCGGGGTCTGCGGGGGTGCGCCGCGGGTTGAAAACCCGCGCTCCTCTCCGGCACGGGTTGGAAGCCCACGCTACGAGTAACCGTTCACACCCCGGGGCGTCAAATCTCCGGAAATTGGCCTTTTCTCGGGAGCCGATTCCAGCGACACAGGGGGCATGTCGCTGCAGATCACCG
>VGYR01000096.1 GCA_016872925.1 Planctomycetota bacterium | reverse complement strand
CCTCACCACGTCCTGCCGGTCGTAGCGCGGGTTTCCAACCCGCGTCCCGCCTGCGCTCACGCAACGCGGTTCCGCTCCCGGATTCGGCACGGGTTGAAAACCCGTGCTCCTCACCACGTCCTGCCGGTCGTAGCGCGGGTTTCCAACCCGCGTCCCGCCTGCGCTCACGCAACGCGGTTCCGCTCCCGGATTCGGCACGGGTTGAAAACCCGTGCTCCTCACCACGTCCTGCCGATCGTAGCGCGGGTTTCCAACCCGCGTCCCGCCTGCGCTCACGCAACGCGGTTCCGCTCCCGGATTCGGCACGGGTTGAAAACCCGTGCTCCTCGCGGCGTCCTGCCGGTCGTAGCGCGGGTTTCCAACCCGCGTCCCGCCTGCGCTCACGCAACGCGGTTCCGCTCCCGGATTCGGCACGGGTTGAAAACCCGTGCTACTCACGGCGTCCTGCCGCCCCGTAGCGCCGGCGCTCACGCGTACGGAAGCCCCAATCGCGTGAGCGATGGGGGCCGAAGCGGGATCCCACCTCACTCCACGCCCAGGGTCCGCCAGGCGTGGCGAAACAGATTCCGCGCGTCGGCGTAGCGGCTCTCGGTCGACGTGCTCCCGAGCACCACCACGATCAGCCGCCGCCCGCCCCGTTCTCCGCAGGCGGCCAGGCAGCAGCCCGCCGGGGTCGTGGTGCCGGTCTTGATCCCCGCGTAGCCCTCGATGCCGAGCAGCCGGTTGGTGTTGTTCCAGACGACCTCGCGGCGGTAGCCGTCGACGTTCTCCAGCGTGACTGTCCGCTGCCGCGTCGCGACGACCGTGCGAAACAGGTCGTGCGCAAGCGCCGCGCGGGCCAGGGCGGCGATCTCGCGGGGGGTCGAGCCGCAGCCCTCGACGGTGAGCCCGTGGGGATTGCCGTACTTCGTGCCCTCGAGCCCGAGCGTCGCGGCCCGCGCGTTCATCGCCGCCACGAACCGCTCGAGGGGATCGCCGGCGCCGTCGCAGCCCGCCCCCACGTGCTCGGCGAGGGCCACGGCGGCGTCGTTGCCCGAGGGCAAGAGCAGGCCGTAGAGAAGGTCCGCCACCGTGACCCGATCCCCGGGCCGCAGTTGGGCGGTCGATCCCGTCTCGGTGCCGGCACGCGTGGAGATCGCGACCGCGTCGGCGAGCAGGGCCGGCGTGGCGGCCGCCCGCTCGAGCACGACCAGCGCCGTCATGATCTTCGTCACGCTCGCCTGCTGCCGGATGGCGTCGGCATCCTTGCCGAGCAGGAACTCGCCCGAATCGGCGTCGACCACCGCCCAGGCCGGGGCCGTCGTCAACGGTGGGCCGCCGGGGGCGTCGGCGGGCTCGACCGCGGGCAGCGGCGCCGGGGCGGGAGCGGTGCCGGTGACGAGCGGCCCCAGGGCCGCCCACGTCGCCGTGTCCACCACGCCCGTCTCGGGGAGACCGGCCTGCTTCTGAAACGCCCTGACGCCGGCCGCCGTGGCCGGACCGAACTCGCCGTCGACACCGAGCCGGTCCGCCTCGGGCAGCTCGGCGTTGAGGGTTCGCTGCAGGTCCTCGACGATCCTGCCCGCGGTGCCCGCCGCGAGCGACCGCGGCTCGACCCGCCGCCCCTCGGGCCCCGTCCGCTCGAAGGCATCGAGCGTGGCCCGGGCGAACCGGGCGATCAGGTCGTCGGCCGGCCCTCCGGGCGCCTTGCGGTCGCGGTTGTCGCGGGTGAGCAGGCAGAACGCGATCGGCCCCGCCGGCCCGAGGATCACGCCCGCGTCGGTCCGCACGCCCGACACCAGGCCCGTCTTGTGGGCCACCCGCACGCCGGCCGGCAGGTCGCGGCCGGAGGTGCCTCGATCCTCGCAGGCGAGCATGTGGCCGAGCATCACCTCGCAGGCGCCCGCGTCCACCACGCCCGACCGCTCGAGGTCCCGGCCGTGGATCATCCCCATCAGCGTCACCAGTTCCGCCGCCGAGCCGTTGCCGAGTCCGTATTCGTGGCTCCGCGCGGTGTCGAGCGACGTCTCCCGGCGAAACACGTAGGAGTTGAGGCGGATGCCCGGCAGGCCGATCCGGTCGAGCACCTCGTTGGTGGCCGGCAGCCCGATCCGGCGGATCACGATGTTGGTCGCCGTATTGTCCGAGCTTGCGACCATCATCCGGATCGCATCGCGGAGCGTGAAGGTCGCCCCGGGGGAGAGCTTGTCGATGATCACCGAGCCGGGCACCACGTCGTCGGCGGTGAAGGTCACGGTCTCGTCGAGCCGGACGCGGCCCTCGTGCGCGGCCGCGTAGGCCGCCACCATCACCGGCACCTTCACGAGGCTCGCCAGCGGCATCTGCCGGTCGGCGGCAATGCCGCAGCCGACCCCGGTGCCGAGGTGCCGCACCGCGGCGGCGGCCACCCCCTCGTGCGCGGCCAGCAGGGGTCCGAGGGCGTCCCGGAGCGTCTCCTCGGTGGTCGCCTCGCTCGGCCCGGCCGCCCACGAGGCGGTTCCGTGCCAGGCCACGAGCCCCGCCAGGACCGCCACCGCAACCTGCCAACGCCAGGGCATGCGTGCCACGCTCATCACTCCATGCCGACAGGGTCAGGCGGCCAGCGGGCCGCCGAGCAGTTCGACGCCCGTTCCCGCGTGATCAGGATACCGCCGCCGCCCCGCCTCCACCACGACGCCGTGGGCGATGTCGGCGGCGAGCAAGGCCGCCCCGTCCATGTCGACGTGGTCGAGCAGGGGCACGAGTTGGGCCAGCGCCGAGATGCCGACGGACGACTCCGTCATGCAGCCGCACATCACCGCGAGGCCGAGTTCGCGGGCCCGGGCGATCATCCGCCGCGCCGCCGCCAGCCCGCCGCACTTCACGAGCTTGATGTTGATCCCGTGAAACCTCCCCGCGCACCGGTCGACGTCGGCCTCCACCCCGCAGCTCTCGTCGGCGAACACCGGCAGGGCCGAGCGGCGGTAGACCTCGGCCATCCCGGGGTCATCGGCGGCCAGCGGCTGCTCGATGAACTCCACGCCCAGTTCCGCCAGCGGCCCCGACAACTCGATCGCCTGCCGGGGCGTCCAGCCGCAGTTGGCGTCGACGCGGAACGGCTTGGCCGTGTGCCGCCGCAGCTCGCGGACGATCTCCAGGTCGCGGTCGGTGCCGAGCTTGATCTTGTAGACGGGCCAGTCGGGCACCTCGGCGAGCTTGGCCGCCATCCGTTCGGGCGTGTCGATTCCGATGGTGTAGTTGGAGAGCGGCCCGGCGGCCGGGTCGAGCCCCCAGAGCCGGTGGAGCGGTCCGCCCCGCCGCTTGCCCCACAGGTCGTGGATCGCCAGGTCGACCGCGCAGTGGGCGAAGGTGTCGGCGCCGAGAAGGGCGGCCGCGGTGTCGAGCAGGCCGTCGAGATCGTCGGCGCTGGCCGCGTGGAGCCGGGGGGCGACGGCGGCGATCCTCCGGGTGAGCGACTCGACCGTGGCGCCGTAGTACGGATTCGTGGTCGCCTCGCCGTAGCCGAACAGGCCGTCCTGGTGCAGCTGCACGATCACCGTGTCCTGCACGTCGACCGTGCCCCGCGAGATCGTGAACGGATGGCGGAGCGGCAGGGCGAAGTGCCGGACGACGAGGTCGATCACGCGCCGCGCCTCCGGGAGGCGAGCGCGAGCACGGCGTCGACGAGCTCGTGGCTGCCGTGGCGGATCGGGTCGGCGACCGGCAGACCGAGTTCCCGCCGCACCCGCTCCCGCTCGGCGTCGGCCTGCTCGGGGGAGAGCCGGCGGCTGTTCATCGCCACCGCGATCACCCGGCCACCGCCCCGGAAGCCGGCCATCGTCTCGTAGGCTGAGATCACGCGCTCCAGGGGGGGCAGCGGGATGTGCGGCAGCCCCATGTGGTGCGGCCGTCCCGCCTCGTAGACCACGACCATGCCGTGCGGATCGCAGCCGTGGAGCAGGCCGAGCGAGACGCCGGAATACTGCGGATGCGTGATCGTGGCCTGCCCCTCGACGATGACGACCTCGTGATGCTGGTTGGCGAGCACCTGCTTCTCGACCGCCCCGTTGACGAAGTCGGAAATCACGCGGTCGATCGGGCAGCCGTCTCCCTCGATCATGATGCCGGTCTGCCCGGTGGCGATGAACTTGGCGTCGACACCCCGGCTCCCCAGGGCCCGCGCGAGCTCCACCGACGTCACCATCTTGCCCACGGAGATGTCCTGGCCGATGGTGAGAATCCGCAGGCACTCCTCGCGGAGCGGCGGGCACTTCGCCACGTCCCGCTCCGCGTTGCGGCGGACGTCGTGGATCTCCACGCCGCGGTCCCGGGCCGCGGCGGCAAACTCCGGATCGTCCGCCAGAAAGTCGTGCAGGCCCGACACGACCCGCATCCCGCGTCCGATCGCGGCCAGGATCACCGGCCGCCACGACGAGGGCACCTTGCCCCCCGGGACCGCGATGCCGATCAGGAGTTCGTCGGCCGGTCCCGCGGCCTCGAGCGTGGCCACCACCGGGATGCCGCCCCCGACGCCGAACAGGTCGGCGGCCGTCCGCCCGGCCTGCGTCGAGTCGAGGATCGCGACGATGTCGGCGGCCCGGTAGCGGAGCAGGCACGAGGCCGTCTTGCCGGCCAGCGGCTCGCTGTGCCCCTCGGTGAGCAGGACGATGCGTCGGCCGCGGTCGGGCTGGGCTGCCATGCGAGATTCCCGGGAAAAACCGCAACTATCCGGCATGGCCGGCGGCTCCGTCAACTCTCGACCGGATGCCGCTGCCGGTTTACAACCGTGGGTGGCGGATTCACCCCGGCCGGCTGCCGCGGCCCCGCGGGCACGTCGCCGGGGGACTCGATGCACGGCCGCACCGGAAGACTCTGGCTCGTCGGACTCCTCGTGATGACGTGCCCCTCCGCCGTGACGCTGGCCGCCGACTCCGCGCTCCCGGCAACGCGGCAACTCGTGCTCGTCGTCGTGCCTGACTGGTCGTCGCCGCGGGGCACGCTGTCGTGCCACGAGCGGAACGGGCCGACGTGGCAGCGGGCCCGGGCCCGAGTTCCCGTGACGATCGGCGCCGCGGGATGTGGCTGGGGACTGGGCCTCGTCTCCGGCGACGGCACGGAGCCGCTGAAACGCGAGGGAGACGGCCGCTCGCCGGCGGGCGTGTTCGCCATCGGCGCCGCCTTCGGGGCCGCGGAACGGCTCGACACGGGGCTTGCCTACCGGCCGATGAGCGGGCATCACTGGTGCGTCGACGCACCGGGCTCGCCGCACTACAACCGGATCGTCGACGACCGCGAGGTGGGGCCCGGCGCCGTCCGCGGCACCGAGCCGATGCGCCGCGACCTCCATCTCGACGGCGACCAGTGCTACGCCGTGGGCTTCGTCATCCACCACAATGCCGCAGCAGCCCCGGGCCGGGGCAGTTGCATCTTCGCCCATCCCTGGAAGGACTCGGCCACGCCGACGGCCGGCTGCACCGCGTTGGCCGAGGACGAGCTCCGCGGGATCCTGGCGTGGCTGCAGGCCGACGCGGCTCCCCGGTTCGCGCTGCTGCCGGCCGCGGAGCATCGCCGCCGCTGGCGCGACTGGGACCTGCCCGAGCCGGAGGCAACGCCATGACCAGCGGCCAGCGCGTGTTCGTGGGATTGGTGTCGGGGGCGGCGGCGGGCTTCGCGCTGGCCAGCCGGGCGCCGGGCCACGTCGCCGCGGTCGAGGCGGTGGCCAAGCCGATCGGCACCCTCTGGCTCCACGCGCTGCAGATGACGGTGGTGCCGTTCGTGGTGGCGCTGATCGTGGTCGGGGTCGCCCAGGCGGCCGAGGTGGCTGCGGGCGGACGGATCGCCCGCCGGGCGCTCGCCTGGATCGTGGTGCTGGCAGGATCCGCGGCCGCCTTCGCCGCCGTCGCCGCGCCGCGGATCTTCGCCGCCTGCCCCCGCGCCAGCGACCTCGTCGCCGCGCTGCGGCCGACCGCGGCCGCGCCCGCCGTCACGGAGGTGGCGGGCCTCGAGCGGATCACGGGGCTCGTGCCGGTCAACGTGGTCGCGGCCGCCGCCGAAGGGGCGATCGCCCCGCTGGTGGTGTTCGCGCTGTTCTTCGCCTTCGCCGTGACACGGCTGCCCGCGGCCCGCCGCGAGCCGGTGGTCGCGCTGGCCCACGGCATCGCCGACGCGATGGTCGTGATCGTCGACTGGGTGCTGCTCGCCGGGCCGATCGGCGTGTTCGCGCTGATCCTCCCGGTCGCGATGCGGGCCGGCACGGCCGCGCTCGGGGCGCTGGGCATCTACGTGGCGGTGCTCGTGGCGATCTACCTGGCGATCACCGCCGCGGTCTACCTCGTCGCCTGCCTCGGCGGCGGGGAGTCGCTGGCGCGATTCGCCGCCGCGATCCTGCCCGCGCAGGCCGTGGCCGCCGGCACGCAGAGTTCGCTCGCCAGCATGCCGGCGATGCTCAAGGCGACCACGGCGCTGGGCTACCCGCCGCGGGTGGGCGGGTTGGTGCTGCCGCTGGCGGTGTCGCTGTTTCGGATCACGAGCCCGGCCCAATACGTGACCGTGGCCAGCTTCATCGGGTGGGCCCACGGCACGCCTCCCGACGCCGGGGCGCTGGCGCTGGCGGCGCTGCTCGCGGTGGTCATCAGCCTCGGTTCCGTGGGCCTGCCCGGGCAGGCGAGCTTCATGGGCACCAATCTCCCGGTGGTGCAGGCCGCGGGCATGCCGGTCGAGCCGCTCGGCCTGCTCCTCGCGGTCGACGTGATCCCCGACGTGTTCGCGACCGTCGGCAACGTGACGGCCGACCTCGCCCTCGCCTGCCGCGTGGCCCGCGCGGAGCACGCCACGGCCCGCCGGAGCAGGAGCGCCTGATGGCCGACTCCGGGATCCTCGCCGCCCTGCCCACGCTCGCCGTGCTCGCCGCGGCGATCCTGCTGCGGAGCACGCTGCCGGCGCTGGTGGTCGGCGTGCTGGTGGGCCACGCCCTGCTCGACGGCACCGGGCTGGTGGGCGGCCTGGCCGACTCGCTGGCACGGCAGCTCGCCACGCCCGCGGTCGCCTGGGTGCTGCTCGTCTGCGGGCTGTTCGGCGGGCTGATCGAGCTGGTCGTCGAGGCGGGGGGCGCGGCGGCCTTCGCGGGCCTCGTCACGTCGCGGATCACCACGGGCCGGGCGGCGCTGCTCGTGGCCTGGCTGATGGGCCTGGCCATCTTCATCGACGACTACCTCAACGCGCTGTTGATCGGCCATTCGCTGCGGCCCGTCACCGACCGGCTGCGGGTGCCCCGCGAGCGGCTGGCCTACGTGATCGACGCCACGGCCGCACCGGTCTGCATCCTCGTGCCGCTCTCCACCTGGGCCGTCTACGTCGCCGGCCTCCTCGAGTCGACGGGCGCCGCCGGGGCAGGGGAGGGGATGCGGGCCTACCTCGGGCTGATTCCCTGGGCCTTCTACGGCTGGATCACGGTGGCGCTCGTGCCGCTGGTGTCGCTGGGGTGGATTCCGGCCTGGGGCCCGATGCGCTCGGCCGACCTCCGCGTGGCCGCCGGCGGCCCGACCGCGCCCCCCGGCTCCCCGCTGCCCCAGGCCGATCGCCCCCCGGCCGCCGGTCGGCTGGCCGACTTCCTCGTCCCGGTCGCCGTGCTCGTCGCGGCCACCGCGCTTTCCAAGGCGGATGCCCTGCACGGCGTGATCTGGGCGCTGCTCGCCGCGGCGGTCCAGCAGGGCCTGGTGCGCCGCAGGCTCTCCGCCGGGCAGATCGCGGACCTCGCCTGCCGTGGCGTCGGGATGATGGTGCCGGCCCTGGCGACGATCCTGCTCGCCTTCGCCCTCAAGGACGTCAACGACCGGTTGGGCCTCGTGCCGCTGGTCATCGAGGCGGTCACGCCGTGGATGTCGGCCGCCGCGTTGCCGGCGGTGGCGTTCGTCGCGCTGGCGCTGGTGACGTTTGCCACGGGCTCCTTCTGGGGCACCTACGCGGTCGCCCTGCCGATCGTCGTGCCGCTGGCCCGGGAACTCCACGCGGATCTGCCGCTCACCCTCGGGGCGGTCGTCTCGGCCGGTGCGTTCGGCTCGCACGCCTGCTTCTTCGGCGACACGACCGTGCTCTCCTCGCAGGCCAGCGGCTGCGAGAATCTCGCGCATGCGGCCAGCCAGTTGCCCTACGTGCTGCTCGGGGCGGCTCTCTGCGTCGCGGCGTACCTGGCCTGCGGCGTCGCGTTCACCGCGTGAGCGCTCCAGGGTGTGCCGGCCGATGGGTGGTGCACGCGGGTTGGAAACCCGCGCTACGACGGAAGCGTCACCGCGTGAGCGCTCCAGGGTGTGCCGGCCGATGGGTGGTGCACGCGGGTTGGAAACCCGCGCTACGACGGAAGCGTCACCGCGTGAGCGGTACGGCAGGTGCGGGCAGATCCCTGGCCGGATCCCTGGCCGAGCCGTGGTGCACGCGGGTTGGAAACCCGCGCTACGGCGGAAGCGTCACCGCGTGAGCGGTACGGCTGCGGCTGGCGAGGAGCAGGTCGATCGACACCGGCCCCGCCAGGTATCCCGCACCGGTCCGCAACGCCCGCTGTTCGGTCTCGACGGCATGCGCGTCCGCCACGAGGAACACGCTGGACCGCACTCCGCGGCCGAGGCGGTTCAGAGAGATCGTGGCCCCGCCGAGCATGGGATCGACCGCTGCCTGCGACACGAAGGGCATCAAGATCTCGAGGAGGTCGAGGCCGGCCATGTCGGGGAGTTCGGCCGCCACGAGCCAGACGTCGGCCCGGAAGCGACGGGCCATGCGGATCGCCGACCTGGCGTCGACGCAGAAGTGCAGCCCGATCTCACCCCGCCTGCCGGCGGTGACGAAGTCGTCGAAACGGTCGCAGTTCGGGGCCACGATCACGACCTCCTTCGGAACTCGGCCGGTGCGATTGCCGAAACCTTCATCGAGCCGAGGTTTGGTCGCTGCGGTGGCCTTCATGGCTGGATCCTGTCGTGCGGCCTTCGGGCCGGCGGCTCTCCGCTCCCCGACGGCGTGCTCGGCTGACGGGAGATTCCTCTGCACGCTGCGTGCCAAACCCCAGGGAAAACCGGTAGTGCCTCGTTACCCGAGGATTTCGCCGATTCCGGCGGTGTCACGCCAACACCGCGACCGACCGAGCGGGGCGATTCGCTCCCCCTGGTGGTCGCCAGCGACCACCAGGGGTGGGGCGATTCGCTCCACCCGCGAGCCATGCTGTCAGGGCTGTGCTTTCGCCAGTTTCGCAAACTCGGCGGCCGTGACCTGCCTGATCGTGCCATCCTGAAGGAGCACGAAGCCCCCGTCCGTGGCCGCGGCCTTCTCGAACGCCACCACGCGCGTGGCGGCCTCGGGCGCGTCGGAGAGCCGTGAGCCCCAGACATACTCGACCGCGCCGGTGCCGATGAACCGCCCTGCGGCGGGGTAGGCCGCGTCGAGCGCGCGGAGGTCGGCTGCGGACTTGGGCACGGAATCCCCTGTCGTCGCAGTCCGCCGGAGCATTTCGCGAAGGTCGACGAGCCCGTCGTTGGGCGTCGGCGGCGCGACCTGCCGCGGCGCCCCGCTGCAGCCCGCCACCGCCAGGGTCAGGCACGTTGCGATCAGCAGTCGGCGGGCGACGCGGGAGGGCCTCATGGCAGAACGAGCGCCTCGCCACTTGCCCGACTGCCGGCGGCCTGCCAGACGTCGAAATCCACGTTGTCGCCCACGTAGCGAATGGAACCATCGGCCAGCCCGACGTTCGCGCCGCCGGGATGGTAGCTCGACGCCGCGATGTGCGCAACCCGGTAACTGACGTCTCCACAGTTGTAGCTCTGCTGTGCCGGCGTCGGCGACCGCTGATTCCAGTTCACCGGCAGGGTGTGCGTGTACATGAACATGTTGGGAATGTCGCGGTAGTACTGGTGCCCGGTGTAGCGGATCATTTGCGACGCTCTCAGGTTGCCGTTCGGCATGCACTCGGGAACACGGCGACCGTCGGTGAGGCGGGAGCCCGTGAGCGCCGCCGCCGCCATCATGGCGGTGGTGTTGTCGTACTGGCCCGATTCGTTCCACGCCAGCATGCCCCGCATCACCTCGGCGAACAGGGCGGTCTTCGACATGCCGTCGCTCACCTGCGAGGGCTTGTACCCTTTCATCACGCTGCCAGCCGGCGGGTCGGCAATCGCGAAGATGCCATCGATCGCTGTCCCCCCCTTCATCGCAGCCCCGCCGGTGCAGGCGAAGTAGTTGTCGCGGCCCATGGGCACCCCGGTCACCCACTCGGCCACGAACTTCGTCGAGGGGTCGGACGGGCAGAGCAGCGAGCGGACGTCCTGCTCGCGGGCCTTGGAGTTGGCCCCCGGCTTGGCGGGGATGCCGGGCTTGACCTCCTTGTCGAGGTTGGTGTCGTAGTTGAGATCGAAGAGCTGAAATCGACCCGCTTCCTCGAAGTACGGCAGGATCAGCACCTGCGGCGTCGCACCGTTGTCGCTGGCCCCCGGAAACGTCGCCGGCTTCCCGCTGGCGTCGGTGCCCACCGTCGTGTATCGCCGCGGCGGAAGCGTCAGCTTGGCGCTCGCATACGTGAGGGCGGCGAGGCACGTCTGCCGGAGGCGGTTCTGGCAGTCGGTCCGCCGGGCCGACTCGCGGGCGCTCTGCACGGCGGGCAGGAGCAGCCCGATCAGGGTCGCGATGATCGCGATCACCACGAGCAGTTCGACGAGCGTAAACCCGCGCCGCGTTGACTTCATCTGGCTGCACCTCCCGCCCGCCGCCGCAGCGATCCCCACGCTGCCAACCCCAAGGCCGCCAACACTCCAACGCCGGCCGGCTCGGGGACGGCGGCGATCCCCGGAGGGGAATTATAACTCCCCGCCCCATACAGCCCCGTCGCCGAGAAGTCGGCCACATCCTGGATGTCGACCACGCCGTCGTAGTTGAAGTCGCCATCCATCCAGGTCGCCGGCTCTCCGGTGCCAAACTTGCCGGACGACACGAAGTTCGAGACGTCGAGGATGTCGACCATCCAATCGAGATTCGTGTCGCCCTGGGCGGCGTAGGCCGCGGTGAGCGACCCGTCGCCGTTGTCCATCCAGCCGACGGCACGCATCTCGAAGTTTGCCACCTGCGCGGCGGTGACGGTCGAGGTGATGCCGCTGGTGCCATCCCACGTGCCGCCGTTTCTCCCTGCCACCAGTGCCGTCACGAGGTCGGTCGCCGACAGCCCCGCGATGACCGTCAGCTTGCCGTTCTGCACGTCGGTCAGGCCGCCGGCAGTGGCGGCAAGTCCGCCAACCGCGGTCTCCAGGTAGGGCGCGAGCGTCACTTTTGCACCTGTCGATGACGTGACGGACCGCGTGGCCAGCGCGCCGGGGCTCGCGAGGACGAGCGTCGCGCCGCCGATCACCGAAACCCCGGCGGTGCCGGTGACGACACCGCTCACGGTGAGCGTGCCGGAACTGACCGTCGTGGTGCCGGCGTAGCTGCTCGAACCGGAGAGCACCAGGGCCCCGCTGCCCATCTTTCGCAGCTGCCCGCCTCCGGTGACCGGGCCGGCGATCGTGAGGGTCTTGTCAGCAGCCACCTCGAAGTAACCGCCCAGCGTGCCGCCGACGTTGATCGTGATGCCGCGGGTGGCCGGCATCGTGAAGCTCTCGGTGAACCGCATCCGTCCGCTCGATCCCGAGTTGGCCAGCGCGATCGCATCGGGCTTGAGCGTGGCGGGCACCGCACCCAGGTTGGCGTCGGCCGACACCTCGACGAAACCGCCGCCGAAGGTGGCGAGGCCGCCCGTGAAGGTGTTGCTGCCCGTGAGGACCAGCGTGCCGCCCAAGCCCGCCTTCGTGAACGTTCCCGATCCCGCGATGACGCCACCGTATGTCACGAGCTTCGTGGTGTTGAGCGTGCCGCCGGCGGCACCGACGGTGATCCCACGGTTGGCGTCGATCGCGCCGTCGGCCGCCACGATGAGCGTGCCCGGGGCGGTCGCGGTGCCGAGCCGGATGTTGGCCGGATCGGGGGCTGCGGGAACGGCCCCGAGATTGAAGTCCCCGTTGATCGTCAGGGTTCCGCCGGTGGTCGTGGTGACGCTGCCCACCATCGCGATGTCGCTGCCGATGATCGTTCCGCCGGTGGCCGTGTTGATTCCCGTCAGCGTGATGCCTCGGCTGCCGACCGCCCGCAGCACGCCCGGCCCGGTGATCGGACCATTGAACGTCAGGCGGGCACCGAGGGCGTTGATCACGCCGCCGTTGGGCCCGAGCGTGAGCCCGCGGAAGACGTCCGTCGAGATCGCAGTGCTCACGCCGATCGCCCCGCCGTCGAGCGTGATCGCGTCCGGCGTCTCGCCGGCGGGGAGGGCCCCGAAGCCCGTCTCGGCGGAGAGTTGCTGCCCGGAGCTGTTCGTGCTGCTACCGATGCGGTACAGGCCGCCGAGAATGTTGAGCTTCGCGATCGTGTAGTTGGCGGTCTGCGCCCCCTGCACGCGAAACTCGCTCGTGCCGGTCTTGGTGAGCGTCTGGGCGCCGCCGTTGGTTGTGGTGCCCCCCTCGCCCAGAAACGCTCCGGAGAATATCGTCGTGCTGTTGAGGTTGTATTCGACGGTGCCGCTTCTGGACGTGAGGAGGATGCCACTACCCAAGGAGGTCCAGATGGAACTGGCGTTGCCGGTGTTGGCACTGAACAACTTGCCGCCGTCGAGGACGAGAAGCCCGCCGGCTGACTGGGTAACCGGCCCCAGGGCAGTCATGCCCAGTGCTGCTCCAGGCCCGACGGTGACCGTGCCCGAACCGACTTGCACCACGCCGCTGCCGCTGAGCGTCAGATGCCCTTGATTGACCACAAACCCTGACGCATTGTTCGTCCCGTCGACAGTCACCGTGAACGCCCCGGTGGCGTCGGAGCCGGCCGAGAAGAACGCGACGTCGCCTTCTCCCGGATTCGCGCCGGAAACCCAGCCCGACGTCGCCGCATCGCCGGCGGCACTTGGGCTCCAGTTGGCGGCCACCGCACTCCAAGTGCCGCTCGGCGTGGTTCCGCCGGCGCCGGGCGTCGGGCCATCGATGTCCCAGTAGACGGTGCTTTGCGCCTGCGCTGCCGTGGGCAACATCATCGAGGCCACGAACCAGATCCCCGCCCACGTCCACCCGAACCTTGCAGACCTGATCACGTCGCACCTCCATCAGTCAGTTGCCGGGACCGCACCATCATCCAGTGTTGTACTGAACGACCGCGGCGGCGGCAAGTTTTATTCCTCCGCGTTTTCGGAAAGAGGGGGTTCGGTCCGACGTCTTTCGCATCAAGGCGCCGGTGAAGCGTCCCGGCACTCCCGACCACCAAACAGCGGAGGGCACGGGAGTCGAACCCGCAACCGGTTTCCCGGCACGACATTTCCAGTGTCGCCGCTAGCCATTCGCTTACCCTCCACAAGTCACTGATTCTGTTGGACTTAAGGGACTCGAACCGAGGGTTGCGATTGGCCTGATCTAACGCCGATCTAACAGATTTTCGCAACTTTTCCCGACTTGAGCCCTGATCTAACAGGGGTGACGACCGCGGCCTCGTGCATCCTGCCGCCGCGGACTTAGGGCCCAATATAGCCGCCGGCAGCGGGGCAGTCGACGGCCCATCGGCGGCTGGTCCGGGGAGCCGCGGTCCGTCCGCCCGACCACGGACTAGTGTAGTGTCTCCGAAATAACGCAACTTATTGCTGTCAGTGCCGTTGAATCCTCAACTCATGGAGGATTCCGTCATGCGTGTTGCCAAGCCAGTTGTTCTGACGGTTGAGCAGCGAGCGACGCTGATGAAGTGGTCGCGGGGCCGGAGCACTCCGGCGCGGTT
>VGYR01000095.1 GCA_016872925.1 Planctomycetota bacterium | reverse complement strand
CTCGCACAGCTTCGCGGTAACAATCACGATGCAGGCCCTTTCCTCTTTCGGAAGCAGTGGCTGGCTTCAGCCATCCGCGTTCCCGGGCGTAACCGGCACCAACAATGTGATTCGATCGATCGCGTTTAATCCTGTCACTGGAAGTTTGCTCTATGCAAACGGCAGTTCCATCATTCCCGTGAATGCGTCGACAGGCGCTATCGGAACGGCGATCACCGGGACAGCAACAACTGGCGGCACGGTCAAGTTGAACACCGTGGCAGTCACTTCGGACGGTGTAATCTACGGTTCGAATCTCACGACCAACTCCACGACGGACCCGTTCAAAGTCTATCGCTGGGCGAGTCAGAGTTCGGGGACCACCGTAAGCTACATCGGCAACGCGGGACTCGGCGGTTCTCGAGTTGGTGACGACATCGCCATTTTTGGTGCAGACTCAGGCGGCTCGCTTGCTTTCGGGTTCAGTAACTCTCCGGTCGTGACCGGGAACAATAGCTTTTCAGTGGTGAGCACGGGTGCAGTTGGTTCCGCATCTGCCGTCACCTATACAGGCGGAACCGCCGGCGCTTTTAGACTTGGCATCACGTTCGCAGATGCTGATACGGTCTTAGGGACGCAGGGTTCCGCAACGATTCGGCGGGTAAGTTTCCTTGGGACCAGCGGAACTCTCGACGGATCTAACACCCTCAACACCACCAACGAACGGGGGATTCTATACTTCTCGGCCTACGGGACTCCACTGCTCGCCACCATTGTGACAGGGAGCGGATCCAGCATGAACACAGTGAGGCTGTACGATGCGACGAATCTTGCGACTACGGGTACGGCCACATACCTGACACAGTTGAACCTGGCTTCCACCAGCAGTAACGCGAACGCGAATGCAAACGGTTCTATCACCTTCGGCACAGTGAACGACACACCGACGCTGTATGCCCTGAACACCAACAATGGCATCCAGGCTATTCAACTCGTGCCCGAGCCGAGCACGGTCGCCGTGGCCGGCATCTGCTCGCTTGGCTTGGCTGCGGTCATGCTGCGGCGAAGAGGGCGACAGGCGTAGTTCGCCAGAGCACATCGAGGATCACGTGTTTGGAAATCAGGCCACGCGAGAGCGTGGCCTGATTTGTTTCGTGGCCTGATTCATTTCCGGGGTCGGAAGCAGGGGCACGGCACGGGTTGGAAAACCCGTGCTACTACGTGGGTTGGAAAACCCGCGCTCCGCAGGCAGCGAGGGGCTGCCCGTGCCCCGGGAGCCGGCGTATGCCGCCAAGCGGAGCCACGACGGCGAAGCGCCGGCGGCATCCGAGTGAGCGGCGGGCAGGATGCCCGTCGCGAACGTCCGGCGACGGGGCACGGGCAGCCCCGAGCGGCGCAGCCAACCGCGCAGCATTCCCGCAGCGAACCAGCCGCACGCCCGCATCGCTCAGAACTCGTAGGGAACGCCGGGCTTCACGAGCTCGACGTTCGGCAAACCCAAGGCCACCAGTTCCCGGGCGATCTCCGCGGCGAAGCGGGCCTTGCGATGCACCACGATCCAGCGGACGTCGCGGCGGAGCTTGGCGGTCTCGGCCGCGAACGTGGCGGGGCAGTGATGCCCCGTCGCGGCCGCCAGGTCGGCATGGCCGTTCGGGAAGCTGACTTCGAGGAACACCGCGTCGAGGCGTGGTGCCAAGGCGAGGCGGTCCCAGAGCACGTCGGTCGGACCCGTGTCGGACGGGAAGGCCACGGCCGAGCGGCCGTCGTCGACCAGGAATCCGAGCGTGTCGACGCAGTGGGAGACCGGCAGCGGCGTGACCGTGAGCCCGGCCCGGGTCACGGGCTCGTGCGGCACGAGCGGCGTGCCGGAAACGAACCGGTCCTCGCCGGTCGAGAGGGCGAAGAAGTCAGGCCAGACGCGGCCGTTGAAGATGTCGTCGTGAATGAAGTCGAGCACGTCGGCGCGGCCGAGCAGCTCCACGCAGTCGGGGCCCGGCTCGTAGACGTTTTCCAGGAAGATCGGCAGCGTGGCGACGTGGTCGATGTGCTCGTGCGTGAGGAACACGTGCCGCACCCGCCCCTGCTTCCGCAGGTCGGAGAGCAGGCCGAGCGGGCCCGCGTCGATGGCGACGGTGTCGTTGACGAGGAACGAGACGAGGAACTGGGCCTCGGTGGGGGGCACGCTCGACGGCAGCAGCTCGACCTTCATGGCACCCGCCTCCTGCTCCTAGACCGCGAAGAAGTCGCGGATCTTGCGGAAGATGTCCTGCACCTCGGGCGTGGCCCGCCCCACGCCGGCGATCGCCTGCGTCCGTTCGGCCATCCGCAGCCGCAGCGACCGGCCGAGCCCCTCGACGAGCTCGGGGTGGGCCGCGAGGATCGCCCGGAACGACTCCTTGCCAACCTCCAGGAGCCGCGTCTCCCCGAGCGTGGTGACGGTGGCCACCCGCGGCGCGCCGGTCATCAGCGACATCTCGCCGAAGTAGTCGCCCGGGCCGAGGGCGGCGAGCCTGACGGGCGGCGCGGCGCCGTCGCGGGCCGTCACCTCGACGCCCCCCGACATGATCACGAACATGCTGGCGCCGGGATCCCCCTGGCGGATCACCTGCTCGCCGGCGCCGTAGGCCCGGTCGACGTTCTGCTCCGCCAGCCGGCGCACGAGGTCGGAGCCGAACGGCTCCAGGAGGCTGATCCTCGACAGGCACTCCACGCGGCGGTCGACGCCGGCGGCGGGGGGCTCGACGGCGGGAGGGGGGAGCTCCGTGAGCCGCACGGCGTGCGTGGCCACCGGAATCTCGATGCCGTGGCGGGCCAGGGCATACCAGATCCGGTCGCGGGCCATGCCGTCGACCCGGTCGCGCTTGTCGAACTCGGTCGTGAAGAACCGCACCCAGTGCTCCACGCCCCGCTCGGTGAAGGCGTTGGTGACGACCGAGGCCGGCGGCTGCTCGAGCACGCCGAAGCTGCCCTTCAACGCCTCCACGATCAGGGCCTGCACCCGCTGCGGGGGCACGTCGTAGGGCGTGACCACGAACAGCGACCGCCGCGACCAGGGGTCGGGCTTGGTGAAGTTGCGGATCGAGGCCCGGGCGAGCTGACCGTTGGGGATGATCACATAGGCCTCGTCGAGCGTGATCACCTTCGTGGCCCGCCAGTTGATCTCCACCACGCGGCCGATGTGCGCCTGGTTCTGGTCGTACTGGATCCAGTCGCCCACCTCGAAGGGGCGCTCCGCATGGATCGCGAGCCCCGAAAACACGTTGCCCAGGGTGTCCTTGAGGGCGAAGCCGAGCGCCGCCGTCACCAGCGCCGAGCCGGTGAACAGGTTGCCCGCGTTGACGCCCGAATCGTAGAGCACCGCCACGAACGCCGCCGCGAACAGGATCCAGCGGAAGACGTCGAGGAAGATCCTCGGCCAGGGGCGGGCCAGCCGCTCCCAGATGCCGACCGCGAACACCAGCAGCGCCGACTGCAGCAGCGAGGCGAGCAGGAAGAAGTGGCTCCCGTCCCGGGCGAGCGCCGGAGCCTCGGCCGACTCCGGGAAGACCAGGGCCGCGAGGAACGGGACCGGGGCGAGGGCCAGGAGGATCAGCGGCCAGATGGTGAGGGACCGCCGCGGCCGCGGAACCAGCAGCACGGCCACGACCCACGCAGCCGCGGCCACCACGATCTTCCGCTGCAGGTCGATGTCGAACGTCCAGCCGGCGGCGGCGATCACGGAATGCTCCGGACGGGGTTCGGGTGCCGGGGGAGGCCGCGCGGGGGGAGTCGGGAGGCCGATCGACGGATTGTGCCGGGGCGGCGCCCGACCGACAAACGCCCCGGAAAAGCCCCGTGCCCGGCGGGGCGACATGGACGCGCTGGCCCGGTTCGACTATCTTTCAGGCTTTGACGGGTCGACGAAGGTCGTCGGGCCGATGGTCGAGCGGTGCGGAGCAGGCATGGTCAAATTGACGGTTCGCGAGCGGGAGAGCATCCAGGAGGCGGTCCGCCGCTTCCGGAAACTGGTGGAGCGGAGCGGCATCAAGAAGGAGATGCGCCGTCGCGAGTTTTTCGAGAAGCCCAGCGAGACCCGCCGTCGGGCCCGCCTGCGGGCCGAGCGCCGCACCAAGCGGAATCGCCTGCTCGGCGTCTGATCGGCCGCTCTGATCGGCCGTGCGGGCACGGGTTGGAAAACCCGTGCTCCGGAAGCGTCGCCGCGTAAGCGGTACGGCTGCGCATCGCCCGGCTCCGCTTCAGTCCCCATCGCTCACGCGATTGGGGCTTTCGGTGCGGGGTCTACGGAAGTGCGCCGCGGGTTGGAAAATCCGTGCTCCGGAAGCGTCACCGCGTAAGCGGTACGGCTGCGCACCGCCCGGCTCCGCTTCAGTCCCCATCGCTCACGCGATTGGGGCTTTCGGTGGGGGTCTACGGAAGTGCGCCGCGGGTTGGAAAACCCGTGCTCCGGAAGCGTCGCCGCGTAAGCGGTACGGCTGCGCACCGCCCGGCTCCGCTTCGGTCCCCATCGCTCACGCGATTGGGGCTTCCGGTGGGGGTCTACGGAAGTGCGCCGCGGGTTGGAAAACCCGTGCTCCGGAAGCGTCACCGCGTGAGCGGTACGGCTGCGCATCGCCCGGCTCCGCTTCGGTCCCCATCGCTCACGCGATTGGGGCTTCCGGTGAGGGGTCTACGGAAGTGCGCCGCGGGTTGGAAAACCCGTGCTCCGGAAGCGTCGCCGCGTAAGCGGTACGGCTGCGCACCGCCCGGCTCCGCTTCAGTCCCCATCGCTCACGCGATTGGGGCTTTCGGTGAGGGGTCTACGGAAGTGCGCCGCGGGTTGGAAACCCGTGCTCCGGAAGCGTCACCGCGTAAGCGGTACGGCTGCGCACCGCCCGGCTTCGCTTCAGTCCCCATCGCTCACGCGATTGGGGCTTTCGGTGCGGGGTCCGGGGGGGTGCGCCGCGGGTTGGAAACCCGCGCTACTCTCAGGCCGCGGGTTGGAAACCCGCGCTCCTCCCGGGCACGGGTTGAAAACCCGCGCTCCTCTCAGGCACGGGCAGCCCCGAGCCTCGCAAACGCGCGAGGATCACGTGGGACCCGTATTACTTCCAATCGAGGGCCACGTCGAGCCACGGGGCGTCGTGCGTCGGCCAGCCGGTGCTGACGCGATCCACGCCCGTCGCGGCGATCGCCGCCACCGTGTCGGGGCGAATCCCGCCCGAGGCTTCGAGCACCACCTCGGGAGCCTGCTCGTCCCGCAGCGCCACGCAGCGGCGCAACTCCTCGACCCCCATGTTGTCGAGGAGCACCACGTCCGGCCGCTGCACGAGCACCGGCGCAAGCTGCGCGAAGGAGTCGATCTCGACCTCCACCACCATCGCCGCCGACCGCTGCGGTGGAAACGTCTTCGCCACGAAGGCCCGGCTCGTCTCCACCGCGGCCGCCGGCGAGAGTCCGCGCTCGGCGGCGGCGGCGAGATGATTGTCCTTGATGAGGATGGCGTCGTAGAGGCCGAGCCGATGGTTCCAGCCGCCCCCCATCCGCGTTGCATACTTGTCGAGCAGCCGCCAGCCGGGCACCGTCTTACGGGTGTCGTAGACCCGGCACCTCGCGCCGCCGACCGCGTCGACCAGCCGCCGGGTGGCGGTCGCCACGCCCGACAAGCGGCCGAGCAGGTTGAGCACGGTCCGCTCCGCCGCCAGCACGCTCCGCGTGGCCCCGGCGAGCGTCGCCACGGTCGCCCCGGCCACGACGAGATCCCCGTCGGCGGCCCGGGGCCGGAGGACGAGGTCGGGGTCGCAGGTGGCCGCCACGACGGCCGCCGCGGGCAGGCCGGCGATCGCGCCCGGCTTGCGGGCGACCACGGCCAACTCGCTGCGGGCGTCGGGCGGAACGAGGCTAATGCTCGTCCAATCGCACTCGTGGGCGAGGTCCTCCACGAACCAGTCCCGCGCCAGCCGCCCCACGTGGGCGGCCAGAGGCTCGTCCCAGGCGAGCTGGACGAACTCCGGACAGGAGCGGTCGCGAGGCGGCGTGGAAGGCCTGGTCATGGCGATCCGTCGGGGACGGGCTGGCGAGCGGTGGCGTATCCTATCAAGGAGGTATCCCTTCGCGTTCACGGCCACCCGATGCCCCCTGACGAGACCGCCGAGACCCTCCTGCCGCTCCGCTCGCAGCGGGTGATCGCCGCCCTGCTGGCCACCGGGCTGGCGGCCATGGCGGCCTGGTTCGTGGTGGAGGGAGGGCTCGCCCGCGGGCTCGTGCACCACGACGCCCCGCCGCCGCCGACCGGTCGATTCAGCGTGAACGTCAACGAGGCCGGCGTGGACGAACTGGCCGTGCTGCCCGGCCTCGGGCCCACCACGGCCGGCCGGATCATCGCGCACCGTCGGGAGCACGGCCCCTTCGCCAGCCTCGACGATCTGCTCGACGTTCCCGGCATCGGCCCGGCGACCCTCGAAGGCCTGCGGCCGCACCTCCGGCCGATCCGCCGCCGCGAGGCTGCCCCATGACGCCCGCGTCGGCCCCGCTCCAGCCGGGCGTGTTCGAACTCGTGGCCCCCTACGAGCCGGCGGGCGACCAGCCGACGGCGATCGACTCCCTGGTGCAGGGGGTGGCCGAGGGCCGGGCCTCGCAGGTGCTGATGGGCGTGACCGGATCCGGCAAGACGTTCACGATGGCCAACGTCATCGCCCGCACCGGCCGGCCCACGCTCGTGCTCTCCCACAACAAGACCCTCGCCGCCCAGCTCTACGCCGAGTTCCGCGACTTCTTCCCGCACAACGCGGTCCACTACTTCGTCAGCTACTACGACTACTACCAGCCCGAGGCCTACATCCCGCAGCGCGACATCTACATCGAAAAGGACGCGGCGATCAACAAGGAGATCGACCGCCTCCGCCTCGCGGCGACCAGCGCGCTGGTCAGCCGCCGCGACGTGATCGTGGTGGCGAGCGTGTCGTGCATCTACGGCCTCGGCTCGCCGGACGACTACCGGGCGATGGTGGTCCGCCTGGCCAGCGGAATGACGCTCTCCCGCGACCAGCTGCTGGAGCGGCTGGTCGCGGTGCACTACGAGCGGACCGACGTGGCCCTCGACCGGGGCAAGTTCCGCGTCCGCGGCGACTCGATCGACATCTGGCCCCCGTACGACGAGCTGGCCTGCCGCGTCGAGTTCTGGGGCGACGCGATCGAGTCGATCGCCATCATCCATCCCACCAGCGGCGAGGTGGCGGGCAAGAAGGACGAGATGTACTTCTACCCGGCCCGGCACTTCGTGATGCCCGAGGACCGGATCAAGGCGGCCGTCTCGACGATCAAGGCGGAGCTCGACGCGCGGCTCGAGGAGCTCAAAGGCCAGGGCAAGCTGCTCGAGGCCCAGCGGCTCAACGCCCGCACGCGGTTCGACATCGAGATGCTTCTCGAGGCGGGCTTCTGCCCCGGCATCGAGAACTACTCGCGGCCCCTCTCCGGCCGCCCGGCCGGCAGCACGCCCGGCACGCTGTTCAACTACTTCCCCGACGACTTCCTGTTCTTCGTCGACGAGTCGCACGTCACCGTGCCGCAGGTCCGCGGGATGTACGCGGGGGACCGCAGCCGCAAGCTGACCCTCGTGGACCACGGCTTCCGGCTCCCCAGCGCCCTCGACAACCGGCCGCTGATGTTCGACGAGTGGGAGCAGCGGCTCCACCAGACCATCTTCGTGTCGGCCACGCCCGGCCCCTGGGAACTGGGACGCACCGGCGGCGAGGTGGTCGAGCAGGTGATCCGCCCCACCGGGCTGCTCGACCCGGTGATCGAGATCGTGCCCGCGAAGCAGCAGGTCGTGCACCTCGCCGGCGAGATCGACCGGGTGGTGGCGGCCGGCCAGCGGGTGCTCGTGACCACGCTCACCAAGAAGCTCGCGGAGGACCTCACCGCCTACTTCCAGGAGCGGCAGGTCCGATGCCGCTGGCTGCACAGCGAACTCGACGCCTTCGAGCGGGTCGAACTGCTCCGCGACCTCCGCGCGGGAAAGTTCGACGTGCTGGTGGGTGTGAACCTGCTCCGCGAGGGGCTCGACCTTCCCGAGGTGTCGCTGGTCGCCATCCTCGACGCCGACAAGGAGGGCTTCCTGCGGAGCGAGACGTCGCTGATGCAGACGATCGGCCGCTCGGCCCGGAACGTCGACGCCCGGGTGATTCTCTACGCCGACACCATGACCGAGTCGATGCAGCAGGCCGTCGACGAGACCCGGCGGCGGCGGGCGCTGCAGCAGGAATACAACCTGGCGCACGGGATCACGCCCGAGACGATCCGCAAGGAGATCCGGGCGGGGATCGAGGCCGAGTCGGCCTCCCGGGCGGTGGCCTTCGAGGCGGTGGGGGCGGGCGACGAGTCGCATCGACGGGCCGCCGAACTGATCGAGCAGCTGGAATCCGACATGATGCAGGCCGCCGCCGAACTCGACTTCGAACGGGCCGCGAGGATCCGCGACGAAATCGCGGCGCTCCGCGACGGCCGGCCCCGCGGATCGCGAGCGGGCGGCCCCCGTGGCCGCCGGGGCAGGGGACCGGGGGGCGGCCGGATTCCCAAGCCGAGGTCGATCTGAAATCCCCCGGCCCGAGGCCAGGAGTTTTTTGCCATGCCCTCCCGCACCCGAGCGCCGCAGGCCGCCGCGGCCGATCCCTCGAAGCCCGACGCCGTGATCGCGGCGACTCTGCAGGACTCCGCCGCCCTCTGGGAGGCCGTCCAGCGGCACTCCGGGGAGTTCATCGTGGTCCTCGATCGCCAGGGCATCATCCACTCGTGCAACCGCGTCGACGACGGTTTCACCCTCGATCAGGTCGTCGGCCACAGCCTCGTGCGGTGCACCGTGCCCGAAAGCTCGACCGAGTTGCTGCGGGCCCTCGACGAGGCCTTCGCCCACGGCACCGAGCGGCAGTTCGAGACCACGGTCCGCAGGCTCGACGGCACCTTCAGCTACTTCACGCTGCGGATCGGCCCGATCATGCGGGAGGGCCGCACGGTGGCGGCGATGGCCTGCTGCCAGAATCTCCGCCCGCTGAAGGACTCGGAACTCGCCCTGCAGCGCGAGCGACAGGTGCTGCGCCGGCTGATCGAGGTGCAGGAGCGGGAGCGGCAGCTCGTGTCGTATGAGATCCACGACGGACTCGCCCAGTATCTCGCCGGTGCGCTCATGCATTTCGAGGCCCATCGGCACGGCCTGGCGGGCACGGAGCCGTGGGAGTTCGTCGAGGGCGTGCGGCTGCTGCGGGCCGCCGCCGAGGAGTCAAGACGGCTGATCGGCGGCCTGCGGCCCCCGGCGCTGGATGAGCTCGGGATCGTGGATGCGATCGAGTCGCTGGTGGCGGACGCCCGCGTGGAGATTCCTCGGGTGACCTTCGCCCACGACCTGCCCGCCGCCCGCCTCCCGGCCGGCCTCGAGACGACCGTCTTTCGCGTCGTGCAGGAGGCGTTGAGCAACGTCCGCCGGCACGCCGGCGCCAGCTGGACCGAAATCCTCCTCGAGCAGAAGCCGCGGGGCATCCACCTGCGGATCAGCGACGACGGCTGCGGCTTCGATCCTGCGGCGGTACAGGACGATCGCTTCGGGCTGGAGGGCATCCGGCAGCGGTGCCGGCTACTCGGCGGCGAGCCCCGGATCGAATCGGTGCCGGGCCAGGGCACGACGGTCGACGTCGTGCTCCCGGCTTGAAGGCAAAGTGACGCCGGCAAAGCGCCGGGCTCGGGCTCGTTGGCCGGTCAGGCCGCCTTCCGCAGCCCCTCGATCGAGCGGCCCAGCCGACGGCGGCCGGTCGCGGCCTCGGGCACGGCTGGCGATTCCAGCACCGTCGGCGACTTCGTGACCGCGAGCCGGTCGCGAAGCGTCTGTGCGAGCGCAGCCCCGAGGTCTTCGTCGCGGGTCCGCGTGCCCACGTCGTCGATCGCGTCGGCCAGCCCCAGCACCACCGCCTGCCTCACGCCCTCGCGCACCCAGTTGAAGAAACTCATGTGATCTCCTTCCTGCCCCGCGTCCCTTGCCCGGCCGGCACGCTCGCCGCCGGCCGTCGGCCGCCCCTGCGATGCTCCTGCGGTTCGTATCGGCCTGACGGCGGGCGGGCTGCACGCCGCCCGGGGCGGGTGCCGGCCCCGGCCTCTAGGCAGGATGCGCGGGCGCCCCGCCGCGGCCGACGCACACCAGGCAGATGTCGTCGCTCTGGACCTGGCCCGCCGCATGCCGGCGGACGTCGGCGAGCAGCCGTCGCCCCGCGTCGGCAGGTCCCGTCGCCTCGCCCGCCAGCACCTGCTCGAGCCGCTCGAAGCCGTAGCAGCGATCCTCGTGGTCGAGCGCCTCGCTGATCCCGTCGGTGCACAGCACGAGCGTGGCGCCAGCCGCGAGCGGCACCTCGCAGGTGCGAAAGTCACCCGGCGGCGCCATCCCCAGCGGCAGGCCGCCGAGGTCGGCAGCGACGGCCCGGACGCTGCCGCAGGGCTCCCGCAGAAACACCGGCAGATGGCCGGCGTTGCAGATCGTGGCCACGTGCCGGACCGGATCGAGCACCGCCACCACGAGCGTCGCGAATCGGTCGTCCCAGCCCCCGCGGAGAAAGCTCTCGTTGATGCGGGCGACGGCGCGGCCCAGGGCGCGTTCGCTGGCCAGGCAGTAGCGGGCGTCGGCCGACAGGGCGGCCATCAGCAGCGCCGCCGAGATGCCCTTGCCGGAGACGTCGGCGAGCACGACCGCCAGCCGGTCGTCGACGAGGGGGACGTAGGCGAAGAAGTCGCCGCCCACGTGCCGGGCCGACTCGTAGAAGTCGAAGATCTCGTAGCCCGCCAGGTCGGGCGGACACGACGGCAGGAGCCCCTGCTGCACCCGCTGGGCCAGTGCCAGATCGCGGTTGAGCTGCTCGCGGGCGATCCGTTCGTCGTGGGCCAGGGCCTGCTCGATCGCCTGCGCCGCCTCACCGGCCACCCCGGCGAGCACCTCCAGGTCGGCCGCCGTGAATCCGCCGGGGGCGTCCCGGGAGTCGATCTGGATCACGCCCAGCAGGCCACCGTCGCCCCGCGTCACGGGCGCGCACATCACCGAGCGGATCCGGCTGTCGACGATGCTGTCGTGGGAGTTGAAGCGGGTGTCGGCCGTGGCGTCGGCCGAGAGGATCGCCCGCCGCGATTCGGCCACCCGCGTCAGCAGCGAGAGGCTCAGGCGCAAGGGACCGTGCTCCTCGACCGCGGTCGGCTTGAGGTGCCGCGCCCTGAGCACGAGCCGACCGGTGCCCGGCTCGGTCAAGAGCACGAAGCCCCGCTCGGCGCCGGCAAACGCCCCGACCAGGCCCTCGAGGAGCCGCGGCAGGACGTCGTCGAGCGAGAGCGAGGCTCCGATGGCCCGGTTGACGCCCACGACGGCCCGCAGCTTCGCCTCCACCAGCGGACCGGAGTCGACGGCGACCGCCGAGGGCACGTCGAGCTGCGAGACGATCACCGCGGCCGACTCGCTGTCGAGCACGACGTCGGCCGCGGAGAGCTTCGCCCGGCGCGGCCGGCGGCCGGCGTGGGCGACGAACCGCAGCCGGTGGCCGCAGATCGAGAGCTCGTCGCCGTCGTCGAGCGCTCGGGGCGCCGCGAGCAGGTGCCCGTTCACGAGCGTGCCGTTGCGGCTGTGGAGGTCCTCGACGACCACGCCTCCGCCATCCCGCGTGATCGCCGCGTGCTGCCGGCTCACCGCCGCGGTGTCAATCACGATGTCGCAGCCGGGATGCCGCCCGATGATCGTGCGGCCTTCGGCGAGGTCGTAGCGGACCTGCCGCCGGCCCGCGGTGATCAGTTCGAGATGCGGCACGCGACGCCTCGCCCCATTCGTCGGCACCCCACCGCGGCCCACGGTCCGCGATTGCCGATCCCCGGCCGGAAGGGTAATCTCCGAAGACTTCCCGCCATTCTTGGGGAATGGTGTAACGGTAGCACGACTGGCTCTGAACCAGTTAGTCTAGGTTCGAATCCTAGTTCCCCAGTTTCATTCTCATCCATCAAAACAGATGGATTCTGTGCGGCGGCCATTCGGCCGCCGCGGCGCGGAAAACGCGTTGCGCTACCTCGGTGCTACCGCAGGAGTGTTTTCGCGACGGTGCTACCGGGTCGCGGTGCCAGTTAGAGGCCGCGGGCTAGACCAATGCCTGGAGCCGCGGCGGGCGGATTGGCGTTGGCCTACAAAAAGCTTGGATGCGGCGCTACACTCGAAAAGACCCCGTCGAAGGAAGGGGCCGCGGCAATGGGTCGCGATTGAGGAGCGAGAAGTGGGTTCCGAACCGTTTTTGAAGCCAAGGCTCACGGGCCCACGATTTGGGGAGGCGGAGATTCCGCTTGAGGTGCTCGCTGACTTTGCGGCGCTTTCGGAGTTGCTCCTCGAGCTAGCCAAATGGAAGTGGAAGGAAGCCAACCCAGGACGCCGCCGCGTCCCCAAGGGTTTTTTGGATGGATTCGAGCTCCGCGTAGCCAAGGTCGAACCGGGCAGCGCGATTCCGGTGATCACGCTCGTCGCCCCGTCCGGTTCCCTTTTCGATCGGCAATATTTCGAGGATGCGCGGCTGGCGGTTGTCGAAGCCGTCTGTGCTGCGGAATCCGGAGGGGCTATTGGATCGGCGATTCCTCAGCAGTTCTTGGGCTACTTCGACCGCTTCGGCAGATCGCTGCGGGAGGGAGAGGCGATAGAACTTGAAGACGCGCGAAACGGCAAGAAAGGCCGACTGACGCGAGAGAGCCGGAAGGCTTTAGTCAGGGCGTCGACGCTTCCGCGGGTCACGGAAGAGGGTCGCCTGTACGGGCAAATCCACGAGTTCGACCAGCGAAGCCGGTCATTTCAGATTCAGCTTGAAAACGGCTCGATAGTGAGAGGAATTCCTGTCGACGAGACGCATTACGATGCGATTCTCCAGGCGCATACGGGCTATCGTACGGGGCAGCGAGTGCGCATCGACGGCGTATTGGTTTATGGGCGAGAAGGTGATTTGCAATCCGTTGAACGAGTGGAGAGCGTGACGAATATGGACACCCTCGATGTAGGCATGCGGCTCGACGGTCTTCGGCAACTGAAGGACGGTTGGCTCGATGGTGAAGGACGCTCTCTTTCGCCAGCAGGCTTGGATTGGCTCGAACAAATGTTCGAGCGGCACTATCCAGATGACTGCGTAAGCCCTCACCTCTTCCCGACGCCCGAGGGAGCCGTTCGGGGGGAATGGCAACTAGCGCCTTGGTCGGTCTCGATCGACTTCGATGTGGTAGCGAAGAAGGCAGATTGCCACGCACTCAATCTTGAGTCAGATGAGGAAGTGGAGAAAGTCATCGACGCTGGCTCGGACGCCGGATGGGCCGAACTGGCGGAGTTGATTCGCGGCTTCGGAGGCATGGAGGTGTCGAGGTGAAGGCCGCCACGGTGCTGCTACGGCAGGTTCATCCAACCTGGATGCAAGACGGTGTCGCAACGTCATTAGCTTTCAAGCCGTCGAAGAAGGACAGCGGCGTCTTGTCGACGTACAACGGAAGCAAAATCGATGCTGCCGCCGCTTGGAGACACTACACCACGAAGATGGGATTTGGGTCGCACGGGGTCGTGGGCGTGTCTGTGTCGGAGTGCGAAGAGTGCGAGCTGAAGGTGATTGCGGACGGGATACCGTACGAGGAACACGTCGGCATCGACTTCAACGCGCACGGGAGCAGCCGCAGAGAAAAAATTGCCAAGAAGCTACAAGCTAGTGTAGCGTCTCACGCAGATGGGACTTTATCGAGAGCCTTCCTCGCCCGGGCGTTTTTTTGAAGGATGTCTTCGGCCTTCTTCGTCCAGACGAAGGACGTTGG
>VGYR01000094.1 GCA_016872925.1 Planctomycetota bacterium | reverse complement strand
CATCTGCAATCGACCGATCAACGACGAACTCATGCGGGTCGATTCCAGTTGAGCTAACGTAGTAGTACTAGCAGCCCGTGGAAAAAGTGACCGGCCGCCGGATGCGGCCGACGGCGACCCGGGAAACCCTCGGCGTTTCCCGCGGTCGCCTCAGTGGACAAAGGCCATGGAGGGCTTTGTCCACGGACAGCTAGCGACCTCGTTTGAAGCGGCCCTTCACCGTCCGCGCCTCGATGGCCTGCCCGTCGAACCAGTACTGGAACGGGAAGGGATCGGGGCACAGAGGATGCGGTTTCGCGGCCGTTTTTCGCGGGTGCCCGCTCGTACCGGTGCTGTCGCCGGGAGTCGCCCCGACTTTTGTCGTGCCGGAGTCGTCTTCGACCCGGAGTCGGACTGGTCCGTGCAGGGAGTCTCCGGTCCTTTTCTCCAAGGGACCGGTCGTCCGGCACACCTCCCTGGCAACACGCCAGGGTTGAGTGTGTATTGTCGTGATCGTGGTCGCGGGCGCCCTTGCTCGTGGCGAGGCGGAACTCCCATACGGCCGCCAGACTGGCCGGCGCGGCCGTGGCGCTCGTCTTCGGAAGAACGCGATCGTCGCGTGCTCCGCTCGTCGTCGATCCGGCCTGCGGTGGCGGTGAGACCGTCATGGGGCTGGAACCGATTTCCAACGCAGCCCAAGGCTGTCTCGTGCAGGCCGCAGGCACGGCGCCCGAAGACGCTGATCGAGGTTTTGCCCGCCTCGCGCTTCCCGCAGGCGCGGGCCCGTTCGTGGCCGTCGGGCTCGACCCGACCGCCGGGAGGTTCGCACCCGGCGGGATGCAGTCCGGCGACAAACCGATGCCCTCGTACGCCATCCGGTGGGATGGCCAGGGATTCCGTCCGGCGCCAGAGGCGCTGGCGTGGAGTCGGACCAACGCCGACTTCTGGGCCCACGTCGATCGCACCGCTGCGGTCGTACTCGCGATCGACGGTCCCTGTGGGCTCCACCCCGACGGGCCGCGGTGGGATGCCCAGCGCGCGGCGTGGGATCCCGGTGGTGCCGCGCTCCGCGGCGCCGAGCGATCGGTCGCCGCCGCCGGGATCCACCTCTTCTGGAGCTCGCGCGACACGGTCCTGCACTTCGACGGGGCCAGCCGGTGGATCGCCCGATCGCTGACGCTGTTTGCCGAGAGTCGGCAGCGGACCGTGCCGATCACCGCGATCGAGACGCACCCCCACGGAGCGTTCGTGAAGCTGTGGCGAGTGCTCGGAGGAACGGGGCTCCCGCCGCGAAAGACCACGCCGGCCGGGCGCCGCGCGCGGTGGAGGATCCTGCGCTCGTTCATCGAGGGGCTGTCCGACGGGCCCCCCGCCAGCCACGACGAGATCGACGCCGCCTGTGCCGCCCTCGTCGCCGGCCTTCACCGGCTCGGGCTCACGGTGGCCTACGGCACACCCGCCGACGGCGGTGAGATCTGGCTGCCCGACGGGGAGCGGCTGGCGCGGGTGAGCGGCTGAACCGCGACCGGCGCCGCGATCACGCTCCCGCGGGCCCGGTTCGCTCTGGCGACGGCCAGACGGCGATCGTCAGCCCGCCGTCGTCAGTTCGTAGCACACGACCTCCTCGGCGTTGCGGACATACAGCCGGTCGCCGACCACGACCGGATGATTCCACGTCTTGTCGCCGAGGGCCTCGATCTTCCCGAGCTCCTCGTGCTTCTCGGGGGTCGCCCGCACGAGCACCAGCTCCCCCTTTTCGCTCACCACCACGATCAGCCCCGAGTCGGCGAGCAAGAGCGCCTGCCCCTTGGCATACCGGCCTCCCTTCCACTTGCGCTTGCCATCCTCGAGACCGATGCAGGCGAAGATCGCGTTGTCGAAGCCATAGATGGCGCCGTCGTGGACGAGGATGTCGTTGTAGTCGGGCTTGAGGTCGAGCGACGTCCACAGCTCCTTCCCCTCGAGGCCGTTTTCAGTGGCGGAAAACGCCACCAGCCGCGTGCCGGTGCCCATCCCCGCCGGGATGAGCAGCTTGTCGCCGCCGATCACCTGCGCCTGGCACGCCCGATAGCCTTGGTGTGCGAACGGATAGTCGTAGACGGTCTTGCCCGTCGCCGGATCGAGGAAGTGCGCACCGGAGTTTGACAGCAGGCAGAGATACTCCCGGTCTAGAAGCGTGATCTTCTGCACCGAGCTGTACGACATCTCGCCGGCCGGCGCCGTCCACGCCACCTGGCCATCCTCGACGGCCAGCGCGATGATCCCCTTGTCGCCCTTGCCCCCGGCATGGACGACGACGAAGCCGTTTTCGACACACGGCGAACCGGAAAAGCCCCACATCGGCGGCTCGCTCCGTCCCGCCGCCGCCTTGAGATCGGCTTTCCACACCAGCGTCCCGTCGACGGCGTTCAACCGCACGAGGATCCCCTCTGCCCCGAGGGCGTAGACCGAGCCATCGGCGAGCGTCGGCGTGCTGCGCGGCCCGAGCCCGCCGAGCGACTCGAAAAACCGCGACGGGGTGGCGAACGACCAGATCGGCTGGCCGGTCTTCGCGTCGTAGCACGACACCACCTCGTCCTCGAGGCGTTGCTCCTGGGTGAAGAGCCGGTCGGCGCCGATCGCAAACGAGCTCCACGCCGGACCGATCCGGTTGCGCCACACCTCGCGCGGCGGGTGGGCCGTCCAATCGTCGCTGAAGCGCAGGCCGGTCTGGGCGCCATTGCCCTGCGGTCCGCGGAAATGGGGCCAGGGGGCCGCTTCGAGTGCCGCCAGGAGCGCCTGGCTGTCGACCTCGGCGGGGACCGCGAGCTTCTCCGCGCGGCGAAAATCGTCATCGGCCAGTTGCTCGGCGGTCGGCTTCCAGCGCCAGTCGAACCCGAACGAAAAATCGCCCCACACGCCGTCGGTGCGGACGAGGGCCGAGTAGGCGGTGGCGAGCACGGCCAAGCCGAGGGCGAGCCACGTCCGCCGGATCGACAGCGTGTGCCCGAAGAGCATCGTGCCGATCGCGAACGCCGCGATCGCCATCGGGATCGTGAGCACGATCGGCAGCGGCCCGCGCATCGACGGATGGCAGATCGCCTGCTCGACCACGATCGCGCCGACGAGGCCCGCGACGCCGAGGAGCCGCTCGAACCAGCGTGCCCGGCTGGCCGCGAGCCACCACACCATCACGAGCAAGCCGATCAAAAACGGCCCGAAGGCGCTTGCCATCCAGATCATCGACGGCCCGTTGGGGACGAGCCCCGGCACGAACCGCATGAACCCCATCAGCGGCACAAGCACAAGCGGGATCCACGTCCGCAGGGGGCGCCACGCGTCGGTGCTCGCTGGCGGCTGGTGGCTCGCTGGCGGCTGGTGGCTCGCTGGCGGCTGGTGGTCAGGGTCGTAGCCGTGGTTCATCGGTCATGTCCTCGGGGCATTCCTGCCAGGTGACGGCAGGGTAGGTGGGCCCCTGGCGGTTCGGCAAGCGGAGGATGCGGGCGGCTCCAACGCCCCTCACACCCACACGAACTTCCCGGCATCGAGCGTCTGCTCGCCGTCCCAGCGATAGGCACAGAGAAAACCCCCCTTCGCCACGCTCCAATCCACGCAGGCGACGTTCGCTCGGAGAAGTTCGGGACGCGCGGCCCTGAGCCAGTAGTGCCCCACGAACACCGGCTTGGCATCGGGAGGGTAGGGCACTGCGGCGCTGATGACTTCGCGCGGGAGCGCCTCGTCGCAGTCGACCGTCTCGCCAGGCATCGCGTAGGTCCGCAGCGTGTGGCCCTCCGGTGGCTCATACCACTTCACCCGGGTGGCCGTGCGGTCATGGCCATCCTTGTCGCGAAACGTCATTCCCGGCGGGAGCGATCCCTCCTTGCCCTTGAGGATCGCTTCGACCGGCTCGAACAGGCTGCCGCGCGGCGCGCATGCGGCATGGAGAAACGCATCGCTGACCGGTCCCGCGATCCGCGCCATCCGCGTGTCGTCCCAGCAGGCATGGACCGCGCGGAGGCCGTCGAGGTCGAGCCACAGCGGCACGTGCGGAACCATTGAAGAGTCGACTGCAGCTCGTCGGCGGGGAGCTGCCGCATGGTCTCGGCGTGTTGCCGGCAGTTTTTCTCGTTGCGTGGGCGGAGGTATTCGCCGGGCGTGTCGGGGTCGGGGGTATGGAAGGCGAGGGCGTTGAGCTCGTGGTTGCCCATCACCGCCCGTGCCGCGCCCGATTCGATCATCGGCCGGACGATCGCGAGCGTCTCGCGGATCTTCGGGCCGCGGTCGATGAAGTCGCCGAGGAAGATCACCTGCCGCCCGGGGTGGCGGTGGCAGCCGCGCCGCCGTGTGTAGCCGAGCGTGGCGAGGAGGCGCTCGAGCGCGTCGGCTTGGCCGTGGATGTCGCCGATCAGGTCGTACATGGTCGGGTGGGGGCGCGGGGCGGCGGTTCTTCCAGTCCTTCCGTTACTCCTCGGCAGAATAGTCGCTGTCGAGCTTCTTGACGACGAAGGTTTGGGCGGGGCTGCAGCCGACGCCGTGGAGGATCATGAGGCGGGCAAGGGTGCGGCCATCGACGAGGACCACCTTCGTGTCGATCTGGGCGGCGTACTCGATCGCGTCGCTCGTGAACGTGCTCGTGGTGATGAACACGCCTTTCCGCGCCCGGCGGCCATGGAGAGCCCCGACGAAATTGTAGATCTCCGGCCGTCGATCGCGGCCGAGTTTTCGGCGAGCACGACCCGGCCTGCCGCGGAGATCGTGAAGACGCCGCAGCGGACCCGCGAAATTTTCCAAGCAGCGTCACCCGAGCATCGTAGTCGACGACGGTGCAAAGCTTGATGGCTCGACCGTTTTCAAGGGTGAAGACGCTGGAGCGATGCAAGGTGGCCATCGAGTGCCCATACCCGCACAGTGGACATGGGGAACTTGTCGCAAAACTGCGTGAATAAATCCTTCACCGTCACGTCCGTCAAGCTGACTTGTCGCTGCGCCTCGTTTGGAAAGTCAACGAGCCATCGCTCGACGCCGCTAGTGCCGCTCCAGTCATCTTTGCCTTCAGGAAGCAGGGGCACCGGCTGCCATGGCGAACTTCCGTTGAGCGCGTTGCGCACTTCCGCGACAAATCGCTTCGCACATTGGTAGCAGTCGTGGCCATCGCGGAGCCGTGAAATATGGTTCCCCGTCTCGATGATGCACGGCACCGGAAGATAGAGATGATCCCCCGCATTCACATGGATCGTGAACGCCCCAAAGGTTGCCGCACGATTCTGGTTTCTGCCGGGAACATCGAGGATGTTGAGGAACACGCTCGTGTCGACGATCACGATCTGCCCCATCACGAAGCGGCCCCGCCGATACTCCGCATCCGCTCGATCCACTCCTGGCCCTGCCGTCGCTTTGCTTCGCGATCGACGGGTTGCTTGACAAACCGCTCGATCGCTCCGGACGTCATCAGATGCCCGAGCGGGCCTTTCACAAGCAAGTCCGAAACGTCCTCCAGTTCGCCGAGTTTCTTGAGCCGGCTGGCGCCCGTGTGTGGGTCGCGATAACAAAACACAACATCGCACAGTGCTGCATCGGGCAGTGCGTCGGCCAGTGCCGGATTATGGGTCGAGAGCAAGACGCGGAGGTTCCGGGACTGAGCGACAGCCCGGATACGCTCGAGCAAATCCCGGGCACGGCTCGGATGAACGCCGTTATCGATCTCCTCGATCACGACAAGACTGCCTTCCGGTGCCGAGAGCATCGCGGATGCGATCGCCAGCACGCGGAGTGTGCCGTCAGAAAGGAGGCTCGCGTCGAATTGCTGCTCTTTGCCTCCGAATGATTCCGTTGCTGCCAGCAACACCTCATTGCGTGGGGTGGTGATAAAGCTCAGCCCGAGGATGTCCTGCTCGGGGAGGCTGCGGATGAATCGGAGGATTTCCTCGCGATGAGCCTGTTGCACTGGATTGACGGTCGCCGCATCGCGTGGCCCCCAAAGCTTGTACAGCACACTCGACAGGTTCGTGCCATCGCCTTTGAGTCGTGTATCAGTCTGAAAAGCATACTGCCTCATGCGCGATGGTGCAGGGTCGAGGAACAGGATGTCTTGCAACAACGTCTGGTAGCGCTTGGCGACCTCGGGAATCACGGACTGGGAGCGTTCGTGTTTTTCGTCGAACCGGGCCGACCCCTCGAGTTGGACGAACACCGCCATTTGGTCACTGACGGTTGTATGCGGTTTGTTTCTTCCGCGTTGGAAGTTGTTGTACGCCACGCCCGCATCGGTTCCGACGCCTTCACTCGGCTGGTCGAGCTGGTAGAGAGGAAGCGTCTCTGAAGGATCGCTGATCGATTCCTCGACGATATGCAGCTCGCCGTCACGTTCTTCGATCGTAAGCGCGAGCGTTTGCCATGTGCTGTCATCGGTCTGGCAGCCGAGCGTGAACCGGTGGCTTGGTTGGCGGCACAGGTCGCCGACCCTTCCCCGCAGGATGCGGTCGCCGGCATTGATGGTGTATTGGATCGAAGACAACTTCTGCCCTTGGGCAAGCCAAGACAGCAGCCGCAGCGCCTCAATCGCGTTGCTCTTGCCCGACGCATTGGCACCGATCAGGAGCGTGATCGGCCCCAAAGGGAGCTCAGCGTGCTCATAGCTCTTGAAGTGTGCGAGCCGAAAGACGGTGAGCATATCACTCCTCCGAAATCACTTCCGGCATCGCTTTGCCGGCAACGTGCAGCCTCAGCCAAACTCTCTGAGTGTAGCACGGACACGCCGTGGAGCGGCTAGTCCACGACGAAGTAGTCGCTGTCGAGTTTCTTGACGACGAAGGTTTGCGCGGGGCTGCACCCCACGTCGTGGAGGATCATGAGGCGGGCGAGGGTGCGGCCATCGACGAGGACCACCTTCGTGTCGATCTGGGCGGCGTACTCGATCGCGTCGCTCGTGAACGTGCTCGTGGTCACGAACACGCCCTTGCGGGCCCGGCGGCCGTGGAGCGCGCCCACGAACTTGTGAATCTCCGGGCGACCAACGGAGTGGTCCCAGCGTTTGGCCTGGAGATAGATGGTGTCGAGGCCGAGGCGGTCTTCGTGGATGATGCCACTGTCTAAAGGCAACATTGCCGTTCGTCACCGCCCTTACCGGTGAGCCGGCCGGCGGCGTCGCCCCAGCCGCCGTAGCCCATGGACTTCATGAGATCGAGGACGACGGGAGAAGGATTTCGTGAAAGGGGGGGATGGGCATGGGAGATCACTCGGCGTCTGGTCGATACCGGTGGCGGGCCGGATCAGGGGCCGGAAAAGGGTCGCTGACATCGGCGAGCGAGATCGATCTGGAAACCTGTTCCGCCCAGGTGAGGATGCGGCGTTTGGCATCGGGGTCGGCGGTGTTGTCGTAATCGGTCCGATTGATCTCCCGGACGTTGCAGTGGGCCCAAGGGTGGCCGTGCTGCCGATCGAGATCATCCGCGGAAGGATCGAAGTGGAGCCACTCGATCCCCGCCGCCCGCGCGATCTCGGTGAGCGCTGACACCAGCAAGCGGGCGAGTTGATAGCGCTGGTCGGGCGTCTCCGACCGAAAGGCAGCCCAGACTTCGGATCGATGCCGAAGCCGGATCAACGAAAGGCCGGTGGCGTCCTTCGGGGAAGGCAGAAAGAGCGAGCGGTGGACGAAACGGGGAGAGGCCCGCGTCGCGTCGAAGTAGAGCGGTTGCCCGCCCTTTTCCTTGATTTGGCGGGCGACGATCTCGCTCCCGTCGACGGGCGGGGTCTTGTCGCGGGCCAAATCGTCATCGTCGATGTCGGCCATGGTCGATCAGGTCGGAAACCGTTCCTCGAGCGTCTGTACGTCGACGGCGACTCCGTCGCGGTACGTCACCAGTTCGATCGAGCCGTCGTTGAGAAACGACGCCGTGCGGATCGTCTCGATCCCGTCGCGGTCGCTTCGCCACTCCACGATGATCCCCCCCGCTGGATCGGGGACGATGCTGATGGGCGTGTTGGTCGGGTCCATTCGCCGCATCTCCTTGAGAACCCGGATCGCGGCGTCGATCGTCTCGTTGCTCGGCGCCGGTTCGGCGATCGGTCCTCTGCCATTCCAGATGCCAAGCAGAGCCTCGGTACAGTCATCCCACACCGCCGCGTGGTCGGCGCGGGAAGAGGTGGCGATCGCGTCCGGCGCCTGTTCAATGCCGGTCGGGCGCCGATCATCGAGCGTCGCGATCGAGGTGTCAGTCGTCATGTCGTCCCCACGCCTTTTTGGCCTCCGCCGAGGCGAGCGCATCGAACGCCCCCACGACGAGATCATGCCCCCATTGGAGCCCTCGTCGGAATTCGGCCTCCCAGTCAGTTTCCCCGCCGGGATCCTTCGGCGACAAGGGCAGCCGGCCCCGGGCCGTGAGTGTCACGAAAAGCAGGTCCTGGAACGCTGGCGCCGGTCCCCGGGCGGGTTTCGGCTCGACGTAGAGCCTGGCCTGCGGCGCGGCCGTTTCCCAGACCCACTGCCCCTGGACGCCGGCGATCGATGCCCCTGCGATCCCCGCAAACGGCCCGGCCCAAAGCCCGGGAAACACCCTCGGCCAATCGGCCGGCGTCTTCCAGAGATCCCCCTTGGGAATCCTGTTGACGTACACGACCTCCCACACGGCCGGCGTCGCCGGCGCTACGCCGACACTCGTGAGAAAGCCGTTCCAAGCCTGCCACGACTCGAGGAAGCGCTCGAGCGTGCCGGTAAACCGCGGGTAGTCGCCTGCGGGATCGTCGCCCCGTCGCCAATTCACGACGAGCCGATTGGCCTGCACCTGCTGGACCCATGCCTTGTCGGCCGAGGTCATCTGCACCCGCGTGTCGGGCTCTTCGGCGAGCGCCAGGCGGAGCGATGGGGGAAGCCACGACCGGCCCCCGGCAAACTCCTCGTTGATCGCCGGCAAGCCCTGCGTGGAGTGGACGATCGGGTAACGGCCGCGCTGCGAGGCCCAGTAGGCCCCGAGATGGGCCTGCGTGAGCCGACGCGGCGCGTCGAACTGTACCGAGATTGCCACCTCGGCGAGCGGGGCACGGGAGTAAGTGGGGCCGGCAGCCACTGATGCGTCCTTTGGATCCGGGAACGCGATCAGTCTAAATTCTGGGCACAGCCGTTGCCGAGGGCTGGGCGGGCTCGGGTTCCTCGAGCAATCGCCCACTTGGGCCCCGGTATCCTACTCCTCGACAAAGTAGTCGCTGTCGAGTTTCTTGACGACGAAGGTTTGGGCGGGGCTGCACCCCACGCCGTGGAGGATCATGAGGCGGGCAAGGGTGCGGCCGTCGTCGAGGACCACCTTCGTGTCGATCTGGGCGGCGTACTCGATCGCGTCGCTCTTGAACGTGCTCGTGGTCACGAACACCCCCTTCCGGGCCCGGCGGCCGTGGAGCGCGCCCACGAATGTGTGAATCTCCGGGCGACGATCGCGGCGGAGTTTTCGGCGAGCACGACCCGGCCGGCCGCGGAAATCGCGAAGACGCCGCAGCGGACCCGCGAACTGCGGTGTCCTTGCCCGCATTTGATGGCTGGCAGCTTTCGCCTTGCCTCGCTGAACCCCCTCCTGCCGTTGGCGGACAGTTTCCCCGCCACTACGATAAAAACGCCAGGTCCGGTGTATTTCCCGATTTTCGAGAGCTCGGCCATGCCGTATTTGAAGTGCCATGAAGCGGGTGAGCGGATCGCATCCGCAATCCACACGGTGAGCGCAGGCGCGCTCCACGAGATTGCCAGCGATCTTCTGCCCGAGACGCGCGCCGAGCCGGCACGATTGGCGACCGAACTGGCGGCCACGGTTCGCCGCGGAGTGGCCCCAGAGCTGCTCGTCGACCTGTGGAACGTCGTTTTTCCCGAGGACCATGACGTGTGGTTCAACGAGGAGACGAACGAATTGCATTACGAAACGGGACTCGTGGAATCGGCTGATTGACTTCCGGAGCTGACTGAAAGGGCTCCACCGTGCCTGCAACGGCGCTCCAGCATTTTCGCGAAGACATCGGCCGGGCTCGTGCGATCGTTCAGCACACCGATCCCTTGCCGACGGCATCGCCTCGAGATTCGCTGCTTCGCTCCGATCTTCTACGGAGCGCTTGGATGTTTGCAGTCGGCGCGATTGACGCGTACTTCAGCGATGCTTACGCGGACCTCGTCGCGGCGACGGCGATTTCCAAGCAGCGTCACCCGAGCATCGTGCTCCCGGACTCGATCCAGAACATCAAAGTGCCGATCCGCGCAGTGCTCGAAACCTACAACTCCAGAGATTGGAGATGGCGGATGGCGGCGAGGACGATGGTCGACTCGACCAGTTTCCTGAGCTTGGAAAGCATCCGGAAGTCCTTCAACCCCTTCTTCAGAAAAAGCCACAAACTCTTCGGCGACACACTGACTGATTGGATCCAACATCCGGCTGCGAAGATCAGGTTGTTTGGCATGTCCGCCAATGTCTATTCAGCGCTTAATCCAGCCGGCAAAGACAAGGCCATGAAGAACGTGCAGTCACAGTTCGCGGAGAGATACGACAGCATTTTTCAGCGGAGGCATGACTGCATCCACAACTGCGACCGTCCTCGGCTGTCGCCTCAGCCACTCACAAGGGCGGCCACGGTAGAGCGGGTCGTGCAGGATGCGGTGTTTCTGGTCGAGCGGTGCGACGATCACATCACGCTCGAGTTTCGCGAGTTTCTTTTGGGATGTGGTTGTCCGACGACCGTCATTACGCAAGCCGGCTACTGACGGCAGCAGGAAATCCGATCACTCCTCGACAAAGTAGTCGCTGTCGAGTTTCTTGACGACGAAGGTTTGGGCGGGGCTGCACCCCACGTCGTGGAGGATTGGCGTTGCTGAGTGATCCGTCGTCGCTACACGATCACCCGCCTTCGTCGCCTGCCAAGACTTCGCGGCGCACGTATCGCTTGAAGGCTTTGGTGTCGGTGAAGCAGCGGAATCCGGCGGCGCTGGCGATGGCGAGCGTTTCCGGATCCTCGTTGAGCAACACCGCCACCGGCTGGCTCAACTCCTCCTGCACGCCCATCGGCCACACCAAGTCGAACACGGCTCGCTGCCGACCGCTCTCCGGCTCGGTATAGCCCCAAGAAAGCTCGCCACGTGGAAGCCCTTCGCCTTCCATCCAGGCGTTGATCGCTTCCAGCTCCTGCTCCTCCTCGTCAGTGGCGATCCCGCCGGTCGGCGTGCCGCTCTCCTCGAGCGCCGCGGCGGCCCCGGCCAGCCAGCGATCGTCGCCATGGAGCAGATCAGCCATGCGCCTGTTCAACTCCGCGGCCAGGAGTGCCTTGCGGGCCTCGAGGAAGTCGCGAAAACGGTCGATCTTCCAGAGCGCCGGATCGGCAGGAATCCATTGCGACGCGAGCGCTCCGGGGTGGCTCCGCTCGATCTCGGGAAAATACACCTCGGGAAGTCGATCGCGGATGTCGAGATTGGTGTCTTTGGTGAGAAAACAGAAATTCGCCAGAGCGTTGACCTCCGGGCGGGAGTGCTTCCGCTTACGGAGCTGCGCCTTGGGAAAGATGTGGTGCACCTCGAGCCGGCTCATCTTGCCCAACAGGCTCGCCTTGAGCGGCAATCCCGTGCCCCAGTCGCGGGCCTCACCCATCCGCGTCAGCAGATAGAGCACTGGATAAAACCGCGCGCCGAGGCTCCACCCGGTGAAATGCCCCGGCTCCGCCCGCAGCCCGCCGTGCCACAGCCGCAGTTGCTCGAGCAGCCTGTCGAGCCCACCGTCGGGGCCCTCGAGCGCCCCGAGGTCTTGGTCGATGAACGACTCCGTCGATCCGGAAAATCGCCCCCACATCGCGGCCTGTGCGAACCAAAACAGCAGCTTGTCGCGTTCCTTCTCGCCGAGCGCCCCTTGCTTCGGCGAGCGCAGATCGAGATACCTGGCCATCACCGGCACGGCAAAGCGACCGAAAAACACCTGGTCGTGGTCGAGCCCCAGCCGGCCGCTGACAAGATTCAGGATCATGTCGATGTGCTTGCACGCCCGGCCGAGTGCGTCGCGGACCTCGTCGGCCGTCCTCTCGTGCAGATGCTGGAACTTCGCTTCTCCGGTGAGCACCGTGTTGACCGATCGGAGCAGCCAGTCGAGGTTGAACCGGAAGCCGTGGTCGCTCCACTCGGCGAGCTTCGCCTTCATCGCGTCGCGGCCCTCCGGCCAGTCGGCGCAGATCTTGGCGAGTGCCAGATCGCCCTTGGAGAGCTTCGTGCCGCCGCTGTTCACCCGATTGAAGATGTCGACGACGACATCGAGCGATTTGTCGGCACCGGTCACCTCTTCGACATGGACCTCGATCGCTGTGATCCCCAGAAGCCGGCTCAACCGCCCGGCATACTCGCCGACCTTCGCGGCGTGAGCCGGCATCTTCGTGAGCTTGGTGATCGATGTCCCGAGGGCGTCGGTCCCTCCTTTCAGCAACTCCGTGACGTCGATCCAGAGCGGGTCGTCCTTCATCTTCACCGGCTGGAAAAACTCGAACGTCTCGGTGTCGAGATGAAAGCGGAGGCCGCTGAACGCCTTGGCGTTGCCGTCGAAGAACTTCGGCGGACGGCCGCGGACCACGCCATACAGCGACGTCATCCGTTGCTGCCCGTCGAGGAGGAGCTTGACAACGCCGGCGGCGAGCGGCCCGTCGCCGCGATGCGTCGCCGATCGCGACTCGGTGGCCCACACGAGCAGCCCGCCGACAGGATGCCGCCGGTAGAGCGAGTCAAACAGCCCGCGCACCTGGTCGCGATTCCAGACGTAGCCGCGCTGAAACTCGGGCAGGGCCATGTGGCCGCTGTCGATGTGGTCGAGGACGGTGGAGAGCTTCATGGTTCGGGGATCCTGTGCAGCCTGGCCCGCGCCTTTCGGCTATCGCCCTTTTGCCGCTGTGCCGTAGTGAGTGCGCACTGCGTCTACGTATCGCTGCATGTTGTGGTCGGTGGTACTGGGTATCGCCTGGGCCTTGACCTGCTCCTCGGACGGCCGTGGCCCGAACTGCGCTTTGACCTGTCGCTTCTTGGCCTCGAACTCCGACGGGGTCAGCGGCGCGGGGCCTTCCTCCGCCGCGTTATCCTGCAGGGCGCTCGCCTCGTCGGCCGCGAAAGCCCGCATGGTTGGGCCGCCAAACGTCGGCTTGCCATCCTGAAACCAAACAAAGCTGCCACCGCCCCGGAAGCCCGGTGCCACGCAGGGGACGACATCGGCCTCGTTGATGAATCGCAGGTGACGCCCGGCGAGCTTCTCGTTGATGACTCGCGCACACGCGGGCACCAGCAGCAATGGCTGGCCGAACGTCACTACTCCGCGAACGACGATCTTGCCCCGCCGCTCCACATCCGCCGCGCAGAGCACCGCCATCGCACCCCCAAGGCTATGCCCCGTGATCCACACGTGACCGATCCCGGCTTCTTCGAGCGCTTCCAACACCTGACCGGCAACGCGGTTGTAGTGGTCGACGAAGCCGCGATGGACGGCCCCCTCCGCGATCGAGCTCTGCGCCGTGTCGAGGTTTGCAAACCAGTCGCCGATATCGTCAACGCCGTTGGTGCCCTCGAAGGCGATCACAGCTTCAGTCCCGCTGACCAGGACCAACCCCTTCGATGGCCCGTCTTCCACGACGACATGGCCGGCGAATCCAAGCTCCGGAACCGATTCCTTCAGTTGTTCTCGAGTCTGGTACGCGGCGGCGGCACACCGAACCAAATCAACGGCAGCCGGCAGCCGTTCCGAATTGAGGCTGCTCCAAGGCTCGCGCAGCCTGGCCAGCAGCGTTGTCGTAGCCAGCGGTGCAGGGTCTGGCTTCACGTCGACCGGATCGCGCGTTTCTGTCGGGAAGAAGAGGATTCCAAAGCAGATCGGAATCGCCGCGAGAACC
>VGYR01000093.1 GCA_016872925.1 Planctomycetota bacterium | reverse complement strand
AACAGCGGGTTTTCCATCGACGCGAGCGTCAGGATCACGCTGATCGATCGCGATGTGCCGAGCTATTTTCGGAGCCTCGAACATCTTCTCCGATACTGTGCCCGGCCGCCCTTCGCGCTCGAGCGGCTCTCAGTGATCCGCGGTGCAGACGGCCGCATAACCAAAGTCCGCTACGTGCTCCCCAGACACAAGGCGGCCAGCTGGGTCGGCCCGGCCGCGGCCGCAAGTCCACGCGGCCGGGGGCCAACGGCGTCGTCGAGCTCTCGCCGTTTGAGTTTCTCGATCGCGTGGCCGATCTCGTCCCACCGCCGCGAAAACACCGGCACCGCTACCACGGGGTGTTTGCGCCGAATCACAAGCTGAGACGGGCCGTCACGGCGCTCGCGATCGGGAACATCGGCAAGCGGAGCGAAGCTGGGCATGCGGGCCAGGCGCATGCCACGGGCTGCTGCGATACTCAGGCGAAGCCCCGCTTGCACGACACCTCGCGGATTGCCTCGGCGAAACTCCTGGCCCGGGTGGGGGAGGAGTTTCCTGTTGCGTGCCCAGCCTGCGGCGGCGACATCCGGCTCATTGCCTTTATCACGGAGCCGGGGCCGATCCGGAAGATCCTCACACATTTGGGCGAACCGCTCGAACCGCCACCAATCGCAGCCGCGCGGGGCCCTCCGACCGACTGGGACGAACTCGTGCAGGCCCACGACGACCGCGACGTCTTTCAAGCCTCGCCCGACAACCTGCCCGTGATCGACATCCACAGCCTCTGACCGGCGTCGGACGCGAGGCGTCGAAGCCCCGGGGAACGGCCGACTGGGACGCGGACTGCGCAGCCGCCAGAAACACGCCACCGAAGCGGGTGCGAGGCGCTTCGAGAAACCCGCTCTGGACGCCCGGGCCGCTCCTCCCGAGGCTCACGAGCCGCTCATCAGCCGGAAGACCGGTGCGGAGGTGCCATTGACCGGGCTATCCTTCCCGCCGATCCCTGGATTTACGTGCAACTGGGGAAGGCACTGGCGGGAAACGGCCGGGTCGACGATGCGGTCCTGCACTACCGCAAGGCCCTGTCGATCAAGCCTGACGATGCCGAAGCCCACTTTCATCTCGGCGTCGCCCTGGCGAGCCGGGGCCGCGCCGACGAAGCGGTGGTGCACTACCGGCAGGCGCTCGAGCGCGACCCCTCTCATGTGGAAGCCCACGTCAACCTCGGCAACGCCCTGGCGCGGAGTGGTCTCCTCGACGAGGCCATGCCGCACTACGTGCGGGCCCTGGGCATCAGGCCGGATTGTCTCGATGCGCACTACAACCTCGGCCTGGCCTTGAAGGCTCGCGGGCGGAACGCCGACGCGATCGTGCAGTTCACCAAGGCGTTGGAGATCGCGCCCGACGACCTCGGGAGCCACTACCACCTCGGTCTTTCGTTCGTCGATGCGGACGCCAAGGACGATGCGCTGACGCACTACGAGAAGGCGCTCAAACTGGCCTCGAGCGCCGGCGACGGCAGCCTGATCGCCGACATTCGCGCGCGGATCCGACAGCTCCAGCCGGAGGCCTTGCCGACCACGGCGCCATGACCGCCTGGGCTGGCCGCTCGCCCTGCAAACGCTTCCCCTCGGAGCCGGCGGCCACCCGGCGGAGGGAGGCCGCGGCAGCGCACGGCGGACGGATTCCCGTCGCCCCGGCCGTTCGGGCGGAGTACCATTGAAGGGTGAAACCCTCGATCGCACCAACGGTCCACCGCTGGCGAGCCGCGGAAGTTCGGCTGCGACCGCCGCGGTCGCGAGGCTGCTTGCCGGCGGCCGCGATCGCCCTGGGCCTGTCCGCCGCCGGGTTGGCGGCCGAGTCGGGCGACGCCGAGTTCTTCGAGTCGTGGGTGCGGCCGCTGCTTGCGGAGCACTGCGCGGAGTGCCACTCCGCGCGGGCCGGTGATCCCGAGGGGGGGCTGTCCTTCGATTCACGGTCCGCTTTCATGTCGGCCGCGGGCGTGGCCGTCGCCGGCCGGCCCGACGAAAGCCTGCTGGTGAAGGTCGTGCGGTACGACGGCGACCTCCAGATGCCTCCCGCCGGCCGGCTCCCGGCCGAGGCGGTCCGGACGATCGAGGAGTGGGTGCGGCGGGGCATGCCCTGGCCTGACGACCCGGCCCCCGCGGCGACCAAGGCGGCAGCGTTCGACATCGCCGAACGCCGCGCGGCCCACTGGTGCTGGCAACGTCCCGTCGCCGGCCCCCCCCCCGCGGTTCGGCAGCCCGGTTGGTGTCGCGGCGAAGTCGACCGCCTCGTGCTCGCCCGGCTCGAGGCGGCGGACCTCGAACCCGCCCCGGAAGCGGACCGCGCGGCGCTCGTCCGCAGGGTCGCCGAGGTGCTCACGGGGTTGCCGCCGGACCCGCGGGACGTCGATCGCGTGGTCGACGACCCCGATCCACTGGCTTTCGACCGCTACGTCGACACGCTGCTCGCCTCGCCCCACTACGGGGAGCGATTCGCCAGGCACTGGCTCGACGTGGCCCGCTATGCGGAGTCGCGCGGGCACGAGTTCGACTACCAGATTCCCAATGCGTTCCAGTACCGGGACTGGGTGATCCGGGCGCTCAACGCCGACCTCCCGTACGACCAATTCGTTCGCGAGCAGATCGCCGGCGACCTGCTCGCCCGTCCGCGGATCGACCGCCGCACCGGAGCCAACGAGTCGGTCGTCGGCACGGGTTTCTGGTTCCTGGGCGAGGAGGTCCACTCGCCCGTCGACATCAAGCAGGACGAGGCGGACCGCATCGACAACCGCATCGACACCTTCGGCAAGGCGTTTCTCGGGCTGACGCTCGGCTGCGCCCGCTGCCACGACCACAAGTTCGACGCCATCTCGGCGCGCGACTACTACGCGATCGCCGGGATGCTGATGTCGAGCAGCTATCGCCAGGTGCCGTTCGAGACGCTGGAGGTGAATCGCGGCGTGGCGACCGAACTGGCGGCCGTGGACGAGGCCGGCCGGCGCCGGCTTCTGCCGCAGGTGGCCGACCTCGTGGCCGCGGTCGATCCGGCGAAGATCGCCGGGTCGATCACCGTGCCCGCGGCGGCCGGTCCGCCGGGCGGCGAAACCGTGCTCGCCGATTACACCCGCGGCCCCGGATCGACACCCATCATCGCCGACGCCAACGCGTGGGGCCGGGCGGCCGTCACCGCCGGTGAACCCCGGCTGGTGCCCTTGCCCGACGGTCGCGGGCGCGGCCTGCGGCTCGAGACGGTGGGCCACGCCCGCAGCGACCCCGTCTGGTCGCGGATGAAGTCGAAGGGCGAACGCGAACCGGGGAAGCTCGCGGAGGTCGATCGCGTCGGCCGCGTGCTCCGCACGCCCAAGGTACGGACCACCGACGGCGTGCTCTGGCACCGCGTCCGTGGAAAACTCTACGTGCTGGCGGTCGTCGACAGCCACATGATGATCGCCGGCCCCTTGTTCGGACACAACGTCAAGCAGATCGACACCAAGGGGGAGTGGCAGTGGGTGCAGCAGGATCTCCGGCGCGACGTCGACTGGAGCGCGGGCCACGTCGTGCACGTGGAGTACGCCGCGCTCGCCGGCGAGGCCTGCGTGGCCGAGACGGTGGCGGCGCTGCACCAGCCGAGCCGCGCCGCCGACCCGTTGGCCGCCGCCCTGGCCGCGTCGGGAGATCCGGTGGCGACTGCGGAGCGGCTGCGAGACGAGGCCGTGGCGGCGTGTCGGTCGGGAACCTGGCCCGAGCCGCGGCGAGCGGAGCTCCTGGCTGCGTGCGTGAACCGGGCCTGCGACGTGGGCATCGATTGGCTGACCGCCGACGCCGCGCGGGTCGTGGCCGACGCGCTGGGGATCGAGGGAGCCCGTGACTGGATCCGGCTCGCCGCGGGGCTGTCGTCGGCCACGGCGCCGGCGCTGCTCGACGGCAACGGGATCGACCAGCACGTGCTGCTCAAGGGATCGGCGTCCCGACCCGGCGACCTGGCCCGGCGGCGGTTCCTGGAGGCGATCGACGGCGCCGACCAACCGGACTGGCCCGCCGGATCGTCGGGACGTCTCGAACTCGCCGAACGAGTGCTCGATCCGGCCAATCCGCTGACGAGCCGCGTGATCGTCAATCGCGTCTGGCATCATCTCTTCGGCCGCGGCCTGGTGCCCACCACCGACAACTTCGGCCAGCTCGGCGAGCCGCTCGATGATCCGCTGGCGCAGCAGCTGCTCGACGGCCTGGTGCTGCGGTTCGAGGCGGAAGGCAGGAGCCTGAAGAACCTGGTGCGGGAACTCGCCACGAGCAGCACGTTTCGGATGTCGGGCCAGCGCGACCCCCGGGCCGTCGCCCGCGACCCGGCCAACCGGCTGCTGCACCATTATCCGCTCCGCCGCCTCGAAGCCGAGGCGATCCGCGACAAGATCCTCTCGGTCTCCGGACGGCTCGACCGCCGGGTGGGGGGCCCCGGGGTGAGCATCTATCTCACCGCCTTCCACGACGGTCGCGGCAGGCCGGCCGAGGGACCGCTCGACGGTGCCGGCCGGCGCAGCGTCTACCTCCAGGTGCGGCGGAACTTCCTGCCCGGGTTCCTGGTGGCCTTCGACATGCCCGTCCCCTTCCAGGCGATGGGAAGACGCAACGTCACCAACGTGCCGGCGCAGGCGCTCACCATGATGAACGACCCGTTCGTGTCGCAGCAGGCCACCGTCTGGGCCCGCAGGGAGATCGCCGACTCCGACGCCACGCCCGAGCAGAGGATCGAGCGGATGTATCGGGCCGCGTTCGCCCGCCGTCCCCGGGCGGATGAGTCCGCCATCGCCGTCGAGTTCTTGCGTGCCCAGGCGGCACGCCACGGGATCTCGTTCGAGACCCAGCCACGGCACGAGCAGACCTGGGCCGATCTCGCCCATGCACTGTTCGCCAGCAAAGAGTTCATCTTCGTCCCCTGAAGGACCGCCTCCGCCGATGCCATCAGCCTCGCACCACTGCGGTCGCCGGCGACCGACTCCACCGACCCGGCGGGAGATGCTGCTGCAGGCCGGCTGCGGCTTCGGGGCCGTCGCCGCCGCGGCGCTCATGCAGCGGGATGCCGCGCAGGCCGCGTCGGCGGGCATCGTGTCGGCCCTGCATCATGCTCCGCGGGCCCGGAGCGTGATCTTTCTGTTCATGGACGGCGGCGTCTCCCAGGTCGACAGCTTCGACCCGAAACCCCGGCTGGATGCCGACGCCGGCAAGGATCCGCGGTCGCTGTTCAAGGTCGACGCCACCCAGTTCAACGCCGTGGGCGCGATCCTGCCGAGTCCCTGGAAGTTCCGCCGCTACGGCCAGAGCGGCATCCCCGTGAGCGACCTGTTCCCGCACGTCGGTTCGGTGGTCGACGAACTCGCCGTGATCCGCTCGATGACCAGCGAGTTTCCCGAGCACACCACCGCGAACTACTTCTTCCACACCGGATCCGGCCTCCAGGGGCGGCCGAGCATGGGCGCCTGGACCACCTACGGGCTCGGCAGCGAGAACGAGAACCTGCCGGGCTACGTGGTGCTCAACGGCGGCTTGATCCCCCCCGGCGGACTCGACAACTTCACCAACGGATTCCTGCCGGCCACCTACCAGGGATCGGTGGTCAAGCCCGACGCCGCCGGCCTGGCGAACATCAAGCGGCTCGATGCGTCCGCCGAACTCCAGTCGGCGAAACTCGGCCTCGCCGGCGCGCTCGACGGCGGACTCGCAGCGCGGCTCGCCGTCGAAGGCCGGGCTCCGGACGCGCTCGAAAGCGCGATCGCCAACCAGGAGCTCGCCTACCGCATGCAGGCCGAGGTGCCGATCCTGCTCGACATCGCGGACGAGACGGCGGCTACGAAGCGGGCCTATGGTCTCGAATCGAAGTTCCAGCCCACCGTGATCTTCGGCACCGAGTGCCTCCTCGCTCGGCGGATGATCGAACGCGGCGTCCGCTTCGTGGAGCTCACCTGCCCGCAGGTGGGAGGCGACCGGTGGGATCAGCACGGCAACCTCAAGAACGGCCACGGCAACAACGCCCTGGCGGTCGACCAGCCGATCGCCGCCTTGATCGGCGACCTGCGCGCCCGCGGGCTGCTCGACTCGACGCTCGTCGTCTGGAGCGGCGAGTTCGGCCGCACGCCTTTCGCGCAGGGGTCCGACGGCCGCGACCACAACCCGCAGGCTTTCTCGCTGTGGATGGCGGGCGGCGGCGTCAAGGGGGGCACGGTCGTCGGGGCCACCGACGACTACGGGTATCGCGTGGTGGAGCGGAAGTTCGGGATCCACGACCTGCACGCCACGATGCTGCACCTCCTGGGCATCGACCATACCCGGCTCACCTTCCGCTTCGGCGGCCGCGACATGCGGCTGACCGACGTCTATGGAACCGTGATCGAGGACGTGTTCGCCTGAGTGGCGTGGGTCACCGGGTGGCGGCGGGGCCCGATGCGGGGACGTCTCCCGCCGGGCCGGCAGGCACCTCGCTCGCACTGAACTCGACGTGGGGAAACACCTCGGGCACGTGGGAATCGCGGATTCCGTGCTTGCTCCAGACCCAGCCGCCGCTGTCACCCCACCTGTCGTCGTCGGGATGCGGCGCCTCCCGGTAGTGGTTGAACCGGGAGAAGTCGATCCGCCAGTCGTCGCCGTCGCGGGGCGGCAGCGCCCGGCCGTCGCCTGCGGCGAGCCACTTCATGCCCCGCCAGGGAAACGCCAACTCCGCCGTCCACCCCCGGTCCCGATCGTCGTTCTTGTTGAGCGAGCCGTCCACGAAGACGGCCGTGCGGATCCCGGGAAACTCCCAGCCCAGGCAGGCCACGCGGCGCCCGCGGGGATGCGGGCTGAACTGCAGCCCGTCGAAGTGGGCGGTCCGGGGATGGCTCATGCTCAGCGTCGGTTCGGCGGCGTAGCCGCCCCGGTCGTAGGCCTCCTTCCAGATGAAGAACACCTCGTAGATCGTTCCCAGCGCGTTCATCTCGAACTCGTAGTAGGCATCGCGGCCCGCGATGAACACCTCGACGTCGTTCTCGCGGTAGATCGCCGCACCCTTGTTGGTGAGCTTGGCTTCCACCATCGGCTCCTCGACCCAGAAGCCCACATACAGCGCCTCGTCGTCCCAGACGACGGCGGCGTGCGTGTCGTGGACCACCGGCCGGCCGGTCACCATGTCGACGAACCGCGGAGACCGTGGCGCCCGCCGCCAGGATTCCTCGTCGAGCCGCCCGTCGACCTCGATGGGACCGGCGGCCCGAAAGGCCGTGTATCTGGCCACCTCGGCGTCGGGAACGGGAAAGGGGCGCGGCGGCGGATCGGCGGCGGCGGCGGTCGAGGCCAGCGCGGCCGCCAGGAGGAGCGTCAGTCGGCGCATCGGGAACCCTCGGTGTTCAGGTGGAAGACGGGGTCGTCGCGCAGCCGTAGGTCGCCCCGCGGGACGAGAGGCTGTAGTAACTGGCGTAGACCTCGCGAGCCCGCTCGACGAGCCAGCCGCGGTCGGCCGCCTGGGGTCCGAACCGCGCAGGATCGAGGCCGGCGATCTCGGCGGGCGGACGACCCTGGATCACGCACTCCGCGAGCCACGAGCCGACGGCCGCCGAGCCGGCGATCCCCATGGCGCTGCACCCGCTGGCGAGATAGAGCCGTTCCACGCCGGGCACGGGACCGAGGGCGTAGTTGGCATCCGGCGTGCAGGTGACCATGCCCTGCCGATACTGGTCGACGCCGAAGTCGGCGAGCGTGGGAAACACCGCCGCCAGTCGCCGTCGCGCCTCGGCCATCAGCGGCTCGTCGACCGCGATGTCGGCGGTCCGGATCGTGCGGCCGCCGCCCGCCACGTCGACCGCCAGCGGGTGAGGATCGATGTAGCCGTAGAGATAGCCTCCACGCTCGGGTCGGAGGTAGCAACTCGCGTCGGGAATCCGTACGACCGGATGATGCGCCGGCAGGTTCGGGTCGGGCTTCGTCCGCATCTGCTGCAGCCGGATCGGCACCACCGGCACGGCGAACCCGAGCGGCGCCAAGAGCAGGCCCGTCCACGGCCCGCCCGTGACGACGACCGAGCCGGCGTCGAGCGGGCCGTCCGCGGTGTCGATGCCGACGGCCCGGCCTCCCGTGATCCGGATCCCCGTCACCTCGGTCCCGAACCTGAACTCCGCGCCGCCATCGGCGGCCGCCGCGGCATACGCGCGGGCACACTGCGGCGCGTCGACATACGCGTCGCCGGGAAGGAATACGGCGCCGGCCAAGGCCGAGGGTTCGAGCAGCGGCACCAGTCGCCGCGCCCGCTCACCATCGAGCTCCTCCACGGCCACACCCATGGGTCGAACCCGGTCGGCCATCGCCCGCAGGGCCGTCATCCGGTCGGCGGTGAGGGCGAGATGGATGCTGCCGGAGCGGACGAAACCGGGATCGTGTCCGGTCCGCTCGCGGAAGGAGCCGAGCAGTTCGAGCGTGTAGCCCACGGCCCGGAGCATCAGTGGGTTGGCCCGCAGCTGCCCGATCTGGCCGGCAGCCTGCCCGGTCGTCTCGGCGGCCAGCGCCGGGGCGCGATCGACCACCACCACCCTGATCCCGGGCGACGACCGCACCACATGCAGCGCCGTCGACGCGCCCCAGATGCCTCCGCCCACCACGATCACGTCGGGCTTCAGTCCCATGCGCCATCCTCCTCGTGGGTCATTCCGCGGTCGCTGGCCATGCGTCAGCAGAGGATTCGCCGCCGCTGCGGATCGTACGGCGCCGCCAGCGAGACTCGGGCCGGCAGCCGCCGGCCGTCGTTCTCGATCTCATAGCGTCCCGCCAGCACGAACTCTCTGCTGACCATCCCGCCATCCGGATCCTTCACGTAGCCCAGCGCGACCGCACCGCCGAGCGTTGGACCGTACGCGGCCGACGTCGTATGGCCCACGAGGCGACCGTCCCGGAGGATCGGCTCGTTGCCCCAGAGCGTGAAGCCCGGGGCCGTCACCACGAACGAGGCCAGGAGCTTCCGCAGGCCCGCAGCCCGCTGCGCCTCCAGGGCGGCGCGGCCACGAAACTCCTTGCTCCAGTCGATCGCAAACCCCAGACCGGCCTCCAGGGGCGTCTCGTCCGGCGAGATGTCGTGCCCCCAGGCCCGATAGCCCTTCTCGATCCGCAGGGCATTGATCGCGTAGTGACCGGCGGGCCGGAGGCCGTGCGCTGCACCCGCCGCCGAGAGGGCGTCGTAGATCGGGCCCACGTGGTCGCGGGCGATGTGGAGTTCCCAGCCGAGTTCGCCGACGTAGGTGATCCGCAGCGCGAGCGCGGGCCTGCCTGCGACCCGAATCTCCCGCGCCTCGCCGAAGGGAAAACCCTCGTGCGACAGGTCGTCGTCGCAGATCGACGACACGATCCGACGGGCGGCGGGGCCCATCACGCTGACCACCCCGAAGGCCTCGGTCACGTCGTCGAGTTCCAGCTGACAGCCCGCCGGCATGCTGCGTCGAATCCAGTCGGCGTCCCGGACGGCCTGGCTGGTGCCGCTGATCACGAGATACTCCTCCGGGCCGACGCGGACGACGGTCAGATCGGATTCGAAGGTCCCGCGGTCGTTGAGCAGCCCCGTGTACACGACGCGACCCGGGGGCACGTCGACGGCGGCGGCACACGCCTGCGACAGCACGGCGGCCGCGTCGCGGCCGCGCAGCCGAAACTTGCTGAACGTCGACTGGTCGAAGATCGCCGCGGCGGTGCGGCAGGCCGCGACCTCGCCGGCGACGCACGGGGCCCAGTTCTGCTGGCCGAACGAATACTCCACCTGCGGCACCACGCCGTCGGTGGCGAACCAGTTGGCTCGCTCCCAGCCGAACGACTGGCCGAACACGGCACCCCGCTCGGCGAGCCGCTCGTAGAGCGGCGTGCGGCGGATGTCGCGGCCGGTGGTGTACTCGCGATTGGGCCAGGCCATCTGGTAGTGCAGCCCGAGGACCTCCTCCACGCGGCGGCGGAGGAAGTCTCGTCGGTTGTGGAAGGGCATGAACCTGCGGATGTCGACCGACCAGAGGTCCGCCGTCTGCTCGCCCGCTTCCATCCACTCCGCGGCCCAGCGGCCCACGCCCCCCGCGCTGGCGATGCCCACCGAGTTGAAGCCGGTGAGCACGAACAGCCCACGGAGGCCGGGAGGCTCTCCCATGATGAAGTTGTTGTCGGGAGTGAAGCTCTCGGGCCCGTTGACGAACGTCGGGAACTTCGCGTCCCGAAGGGCCGGCACGCGGCGCAACCCGCCGCGGAGCGGCTGGCCGTACCGCTCCCAGTCGGGATCGAGCAGGCCGAAGGCGAATCCGGGAGGCACGGGATCGACGTCCCAGGCGAGCGACTCCTGCTGGAACGCACCGAGCATGATCGCGCCGTCGTCGAGGACGCGGACGTAGATCATCTCGTTGGGGTCGCGGAGGCAGGCGAACGAGCGGTCGGCCCCGGGCACAGGCTCGCTGAGGATGTAGTGGTGCTGGGCGGGAAAGAGCGGAATGTCGACGCCCACCGACAGGCCGAAGTCCCGCGACCACATGCCGCCGCAGAGCACGGCCCATTCGCACTCCACGTCACCGCGGTCGGTCTGCACGCCGACGACGCGGCCAGCGCGGCGGAGGATGCCGGTGACGCCCACGCCCTCGCGGACCATGGCGCCCCCGAGCGCCGCCCCCTTGGCGAGGGCGACGGCCAGTTCCGCCGGGATCACGCGTCCATCCCGGGGCACCCAGACGGCGCCGTGCAGGTCGTCGATGGCGACCAGGGGCCACTTCTCCCGGGCCTCGACCGGGGAAATCAGGTGGGCCTCCACCCCGAACACGCCCGCCATGGCCACGGTGCGGCGGAGCTGGGTCATGCGATCGGCGGAGCTGCCCACCACGAGGCTGCCAACCTGCAGCCAGCCGCAGGGATGGCCCGTCTCGGCCTCGAGGGCGGGGTAGAGCTCGGCGCTGTACTTGTTGATCCGCGTCAGGCTGTTGCTCGTCCGCAGCTGGCTGACCATGCCTGCCGCGTGCCAGGTGGTGCCGGCACCGATCGCGTTGCGCTCGAGCAGCAGCACGTCTTGCCAGCCCTGCTTGGCGAGATGGTAGGCGGTGCTCGCGCCGATCACGCCCCCCCCGATCACGACCACCCGGGCTCGAGCGGGAAGATCGCCCGACGGAAACCGGAACTCGGGACGAACCGGCGTGTTGTCGAGCCTCGTCTGCAGGTTCATGGCGATGGGCCGCGATGAGGGAGGCGAACTACCAGTCGATCGAGGCCTCGACCGCCGTGATCAGCCGGTCGATGTCGGCGGGGAACACGTGGCCGATGGTGCCGATCCGGAACGACTCGATGCCGGTCACTTTCCCGGGATAGATCACGAAGCCGCGCGACTTGAGGGCCTCGTAGAACGCCCGGAACTCGTACCGCGCCGCCGTGGGCGAGCGGAATCCCGTGATGATCGGACTGTGCAGGGGGCGGGGCAGGACGCACGCAAAGCCGAGCCGCTGCATCCCCTCGACGAGCCGGCGCTGGTTCTCCGAGAACCGCGCGTGGCGCGCGGCCACGCCTCCTTCGGCGTCGAGCTCGGCGAGGGCTTGGGCGAAGGCCCGCACCGTGTGGGTCGGCGACGTGTACCGCCACTTGCCCCCCGACTTCTCCATTTCCCGCCACTGGTCGAAGAGGTCGAGCGAGAGCGAGCGGGCCCGGCCGGCCGCCGCGGCGATCACGTCGCGCCGCACGACGACGAACCCGAATCCAGGCACGCCCTGGATGCACTTGTTCGCCGAACTCACCAGGGCGTCGATCCCGAGGGTCGCGACGTCGAGCGGAATCCCCCCGAAGCCGCTCATCGAGTCGACGAGCATCAGCCGCCCGTGACCCTTGACGATCCGGCAAATGTCGGCCAACGGATTGAGCATGCCCGTCGTCGTCTCGCAGTGCACGCACACCACGTGCGAGATGTGCCGGTCGGCGGCGAGCGTGGCATCGAGCCGAGTCAGGTCGGGCGGCGCCAGCTCGCCCGAGTCGTGGACCACGTGGTCGATCCCCAGCGTCACGGCGATTTTCGCCAGCCGGTCGCCGTAGGCGCCGTTGGCGAGCACCAGGAGCCGGCCGTCGCGGGGCAGGAGCGTGCCGAGCGTGGACTCGACGGAAAACGTGCCGCTCCCCTGCATCAACACGGCGGTGAACGCCGTCGGTTCGGCCCCCGACGCCAGCGTCACGAGCCGCTCGCGAATCGGATTCACGATGCCCTGGTTGTAGTCGTCGTCCCAGGTGCACCAGTCGCGGAGCATCGCCGCCCGAACGGTGGGGCTCGTCGACAGCGGTCCGGGGGTGAGCAGGATGTAGGGATTGTCGAGATCGATCGCGACCGAACTCATCACGAGAGTGATCCTTGACGAACGGAAAGGCCCTCGAATTCGCCACCGTGGCCGTGTGGCACGTGCGGTGGCGGCGAAGTATAACGAGTTTTGCGAAGCGGTTGCTGTCGGCCCGAGGAGGCGCGCCAGCGCTGTGGATGCAGAGCCGAGGCCGGCGGGCAGCCGGAGCGCCGTGCCGCACGATTCATCCGCCGCTCCGCTGACGATCACGGTCGCCCTCACCGGTCAGCTGCGGCAGGCGGCTCCCGCGCTGACGAGCCTCGTCGTTCCGGCGGGCACCGCGCTCGACGACGCGCTGGACCACGTCGCGGAACAGGGTGGCGCTGCGCTGCTCCGGCAGCTCCGCCGGAGCGACGGACGCATGGAGCCGACCGTGATCGTGGTCGTCAACGGACGCGTCGTCGGTGCGGCGGAGCGGGGCGGGCTCGTGCTTTCCGACGGCGACGAAATCCTGCTCATGCCGCCGATCGCCGGGGGCTGAGGGCATGACCGCTGGCCCCGTGGGCGACACCGGACGGCCGTCCTCGCTGACCCCGCAGGAGTTGGAACGCTACGCCTGGCAGCAGGACGTCTCGGGGTTCGGGCCGCACGGCCAGCAGCGGCTCAAGGCGGCTCGCGTGCTCGTCTCGCGGGCCGGTGGGGTCGGTGGAGCCGCCGCGACCTACCTCGCCGCCGCGGGAATCGGCCGGCTGGTGATCGCCCACGCCGGACCGCTGCGGCTCGACGATCTCAACCGGCAGACGCTGATGTCGACCGCGGGCATCGGTCGCTCCCGGGTGGAGCAGGCCCAGGAGCGGCTCCTGGCGATCAATCCCGAGGTCGAGATCGACATCGTGCCCGAGAACGTCTGCCCGGAAAACGCGATCCGACTGGTGGCGGGATGCGATCTGGTCGTCTCCGCCGCCCCGCTGTTCGAGGAGCGACTGCTCCTCAACCGCGAGGCCGTGCGCTGCCGCGTGCCGCTGGTCGATGCCGCGATGTACGACCTGGAGGCGCGGCTGCTCGCGGTGGTGCCCGGCGGCGGCGGACCGTGCCTGGCGTGCCTCTGTCCGGTGCCGCCTCCCCACTGGCGGCGGCGGTTTCCCGTGTTCGGCGCCGTGGCCGGGGCGATCGGTGCGCTCGCGGCGATGCAGGCCATCTCGCTCCTCACGGGAATCGCGGCCGCCCCCGCCGGCATGCTCGTGTTTGACTGCCGCACGATGACCGGCCGGACGGTGCCGCTCGGCCGCCGCGCCGACTGCGAGGTCTGCGGCTGCGATGCCGCGGCGCCCTGACCGCCGCCACGGTCGTGTCCTTCCGGCAAGCCTGCAATTTCTGAACCGAGATTCGCCTGGAGACGAATCACGACTCAGGGGCCGCAGTGGCTGCCGTCGCTGGGCCGTCTAGCCCTGAAACAAGCGAGTGCGAAGCGCGCCGCACTGCCATTTCGGCATGGAGAGTCGGCGCACAACTTGTCCGCCCGGCGCCGCATCGGCCGCTTGAGTGGCTCGTGTTGTCGGAAGTCTCATGTCGAT
>VGYR01000092.1 GCA_016872925.1 Planctomycetota bacterium | reverse complement strand
CTCGCTTTCCTTGGCCTTCCCCGGCTCCTCCCCGGAGGAAAGGGCCACAGCGAGACCACCGCCCCGGAACCCAGAATCAGCCGACAGCACGGCCCGTGCCGAACAGGAGTGGCCCCGGCGGATTTTCTTGACTGCGGCCCGATGGCCCCCTGACAATCCCCTGATTCACGCCGTCCCGGTTCCTCCCTCCGCCCCTGCCCTTCTCATGCACCCCCCTCGCATCCGCCGCCCCCTGGCGTGGGCCGTCGTGGGCACGCTGCTGCTGCCGGTGGTGCTGTCACTCGTGCTCGGCCTCGCCGGCCTGCTGACCGGCCTGGGCGACGACGCGGGCGCCGCGGTCTGCCGAGGTGCGGCGTTGGTGGTCGGCGTGCTCTGGTTGACCGCGCTGGTGGCCGCGACGACGCTCAACGCCGTGGCGATCCTCGCCGCGCCGCCCCCGCCACGGAAGCGGCGCGGACGAGGCCACCGGCTGCGGCGCGAGCCTCCCCTCGGCGGCATCGCCGGAGCTCGTCAGCCCTGAGCCGCGCCGGGCTGCTGACTCGCCCGTCGCGGCGGACGTATGCTCGACCGCATGCCGCGACCCCGGGCCGATCTGCCTTCCGTGCTCCTCCGAGCCGCCGGCTGCGCGCTGCTCGCGGGTGCCGTTGCTGCCGCTCCCCGCGCCGCCACGGCCGCCGACCCGAACGTCGCGGCGACCGTCCGTGACATCCGCGAGCAACTCGACGACTCGGTCCGGCTGCTCGACGCGGGTGATCGTGAGGCCGCCGAGCGAACGCTGAAGGCAGCGCTCGAGGCGCTCGAGGCGATGGGGGCGCTGCCGCGCCGCCCCCCCGTCTTCCGGCCGCTCCTGGATCGGGCGGCCGGAGTCCGGCGCCGGTTCGAGAAGGCCGGCATGGAGGTCGCCGGGGGAGGTGGAGCCGCGCCGGCCGAGTCGCCACCGGCGCGGAGCCCGCAGGTGGGCGGGCGGGCCGCGATCTCGTTCTCCACGCGGGTGGCGCCGATCCTGGTGCGGTCGTGCGGTGGGTGCCACGTCATCGGCAAGAAGGGCGACTTCCAGATGGCGTCGTACCAGGGCCTGATGCAGTCCGGCATGGTGCAGCGGGGCGCCGGCACGTCGAGCCGGCTCGTGGAAGTGATCCTGACCGGCGACATGCCCCGCGGCGGCGGCACGATCGCGGCCGCCGACGTCGAGACCCTGATCCGCTGGATCGACGCCGGAGCCCCCGGCGACGTGGCCGATCCGACCACACCGCTCGACGTGGTGGTGCGGGGCGGGGGCGGCCCGCCGGCGTCGCGTTCCGCCCCCGTCGTGCAGCCGGTGACGCTCGCACCGGGGGAGGTGTCGTTCGCGATCGACGTGGCGCCCACGCTGGCGACGCACTGCCTGAAGTGCCATGGAGGGGACGAGACGGAAAACGGCTTGAGCATGGCCACGCTGGAGGCCCTGCTGCGGGGCGGCCGCGGTGGTGCGGCCGTGACGCCGCGGTCGGGAGCCGCGAGCCTGCTCGTGCGGAAGCTGCGCGGGGCCGACATCGAAGGGCAGCGAATGCCCCTCAACGCGCCGCCGCTTCCCGTGGAGACGATCGCGACGATCACGGCCTGGATCGACCAGGGGGCCAGGCTCGACATGCTCACGGGTCGGACTCCGCTGGACGTGGTCGTGGCCGCCGGCCGCACGCGATCCCTGTCCGACGAGGCCCTCGCCGACGTCCGCATCGAGGTGGCGGACAAGGCCTGGCGTCGCGCGATTCCCGACGAGCGTCCGCTCCTCGAGCGCCGTCCCGGGGTGTGCCTGATCGGCAACCTCGCCGGCGAGCGGATGGTGGAGCTGGCCGACACCGCGGCGGAGGCGGTCGCGGCGGTGCGGCGGGAGCTCGACGTGGAGGGGCCGCTGCTCAAGGGGGGCATCGTCGTCTTCGTCGCGGGCAAGGGCTACGACTATTCGACGCTCTGGCAGACGATGCTCGGCGGCGAGCGTCCTCGGGGCATGACGAGCCATTTCGGGATCACGGGCGAGGTGGCCTACGGGGCCCTGCTCGTGCCCGACGGCTCCGCTGACCTCGAGGCCTCGATCACCGAGGCGGTCGTGGCGGCGGCGTTCGCCGGCCGCTCCGCACCCGAGTGGTTCGCCCGGGGGGCGGGACGAGCGCTGGCATCGCGGCTCGTCCCGAAGTCGCCCCTCGTGCGCACCTGGCGGAGCGCAGCGGCCCAGGCCGCCGCCGCGGTTCCGGCGGCCGACCTGCTCGCGGGCCAGGCGGCCGACGCCGTGGCGGCCGCGGCCGCTGCGGGGGGCTTCGTGGGGGCGATCGGCACCGGCTCCCGGCTCGGCCAGATGCTCGCGCGGCTCGACGACGGCCTGCCCTTCGACGCCGCCTTCACGAAGACCTTCGCAGCGACTCCCGCCGACGCCTGCGCCACCTGGGCCGCGAGGGCCGCGAAGCGGCGGTAGTCACGGGAGCCGGTGCAGGCGGAGCCGCGGAGGCGGGGCCGCGCCGGCGTCGCGCAGCGGAAGCAGCGGCAGACGAAGGGCAGCGGAAGCCCGAGGCGATACGTTTTCCACCGCAATGCCGTGGCGCCGCGGATGCGGAGAGCTCGTTGATAGAGAACCGGGGTGGCCTTGGATCCCGGGGCATGTGATCCGTGACGGAGCGGACGAACCGCGACCGACGGCTGGACACGCTGCCGGAACCAATTGATTCAGCCCCCAACGAGCTTCGTTAAGAGCTCACCGGCATGGTTCGACGCATCACGAACATGGCAGAAAACGTATCGCCTCACGCTCCTTCCCATGCCTGCGGCCCATCCGTGCCGCGGCGGCTACTCCTCGTGCAGGTCGCGGTGGTAGGGCTCCATGGCCTTGGTGTTCCGCTCCACCGCCATCACGATCGTCTGCCGGCCGGCCACGTCCGGGGCGCTGGCCACGATCGGGATCACCTGCCGCTTGTTGGGCAGGTCCACGCGGACGCGGAACGTGCCATCGGAGTGGACCTTGACCGGCTCCCCCTGCAGCGTGACGTAGGCGTCGGGGCGGGTGGCGCCGTAGACGATCATCTCGGCGTCCACCTCCAGCTGGAAGCCGAGCGGGAGCTGGTCCTCCGGCGCGTCGTCGGCGGGCGTGGACGACACGGTTCCGCTGGCCACGGGAACCATCGGGCGGCGGAGCCGCTCCTCGAAGAGCTCCTGGAGTTCCGTGCTGTTGTTCTCGGGGGAAAACCCGCCGCTCATCGAGTAGATCCGGTCGCAGTCGTCGACGATCTCACCCCAGTGGGCGTCGAGCGTGTCGCTCTGCGAGGCCGCCGGCGAGCTCACCGCGTTGCTCCGCGCCAGGGCGTGGAACCGGCCGCCCGCGGTACGGTAGCCGACCTCGACCCGGCACCGCATCGCTTCGCGGATGTCGATGAACCAGTTCTTCACGCCGCCATGGATCTCGATTTCGCGGATGACCTGCTCGGAGGGCGAGGCCTGCAGGCCGTTCTCCATCCTCAGCAGGCGAAGCACCGGGCGGGCGCCGTGCCACTCCTGCCCGAGGGCCGACTGGGCCCGCTCGACGCTCCGCGGAGTCACCTCCCAGAAGGCGTGCAGCCAGTAGGGACCGCGGACCATCAGCACCATGCGGTCGCGGGCGGGCTTCTTGCCCTTGCCTCCTTCGGCCTGCGTGGTGAGGTTCTTCGCGCGGGCCAGGCGATCCCGGGCCTCGGCGATCCTGCGGGCCACCTCGGCCGAGTGGGCCACTGCCGCTGCGCCCGCGGCCTGCACGGCCGCGCCGGGCTTCCCGCGGCCGGGAGCTGCCGCCGCGGCGGGGCGGGCGGCCGACCGCCTCGTCTCCGGAGCGAGGCCCTGCTTCGCCTTGCGCACCAGGGCGCGGATCAGCTGGTCCTTCCGCATGGCATGCCAGCCCTCCACGCCGTGCTGCTTGGCGAGGCGGGCGAGCACGCGGACCGGCTTTTCCTTCAGGCTTGCGGACGTCATCGGCACCTGCTCCGGGCGGGGACGGCGGTCCGGCGGGGGCGAGAATCCCGCCGTCGGCACCTCCTGCGAGGCTACCCACAAACTCCCGGCCACGCAAACCTTGGGCCACTCGGCAGCCGCCGCAAGTCGTGGCTGCGGCAAAGGTTGCGGCGTGTCGTGCGGGTCAGTCGCCGCGGAGCTTGAGGCCCCTTTCGGTGAGCTTTTCCCGGACCTCGTTGAGGCTGGTCACGCCGAAGTTCTTGCACTCGAGCAGGTCCTCGGCCGTCCGCCGCACCAGGTCTCCGATCGTGGTGATGCCGAGCTTCGTGGTGCACTTCCGGGCCCGCACCGACAGGTTGAGTTCGGTGATCGGCAGGTTGTTCGCCTCCTGGTCGTCCGCCACGGCCTCGAGCGCCTCGGGCTCTCCCGCGAGCGGGGCGGGAGCCGGAGCGGCGATCTGGCCGAGCGAGAGGCCCTTCGACGCGAGCATCTCCTTGATTTCAATCAGGCTCGTCTCGCCGAAGTTCTTGCTGGCGAGAATCTCCTCTTCGGAGGTTCGGGCGAGGTCGCCGAGCGTCTGGATGCCCATCTTCTGCAGGCAGTTGCGGCTGCGGACGGAGAGTTCGAAGTCGCTCACCGGCAGCCCCATGACCTGGTCCAGCCGATCCCGCTGCCGCATCTCGTGCTCGTCGAGCTGCAGGTCGCCCGATGCGGACGAATCCCGCATGAAGAGCCGGGCCCGCGGGTGGTCGGGATAGGCCTCGAGCACGCGGCGGTAGCACTGCTGCGCCTTGGCGTAGTCGTCGCGGTCCTCGTAGAGCAGCCCGAGGTTGACCAGGGCGCCGACGCTCGCCGGGTAGCGGCCGAGCGACTTCTCGTAGAACCCGATCGCCTCGTCGTCGTTGCCGATCTTGTCGGCGATCATGCCCATCAGGAACAGGGCGCCCGAGTGGCCGGCGTCGGCCGCCAGGGCCTTCTCCAGGCAGGCGATGATCTCGGCCGCCGGTCGCCCGGCATCGGCCAGCACGCCCGCCCGGGCGGCCCAGTAGTCGGCCGACGTGTCCCCCTTGCCCGCGAGGCCGTCGAGCGTCTTGGCGGCCTCTTCGAGGCGACCCGCCGCCCGCTGCGATTCGGCAGCCAGCGCCGTGCACGTGGCCGCGTCGTAGCCGGCCTTCCCCGCCGAGTCGAAGAGTTCGCAGGCCTTGTCGTGCGCCCCCTCGGTGGCGTGCGCGAGGGCCTGGTGAAAGAGCGCCAGCGCCCCGCCGTCGGCCGACTTGAGCGTCTCGAGCGCCTCGCGGGCCCGCCCCAGAAGTCGCTGGCAGACGCCGAGCTTGACCGAGGCCGCCGGGCTCCGCTCGGAGGCGGACTCGAGGTCGCGAACGGCCGCGCGGAGGTCGCGATGGGCCGCGGCATCGGCGCCCAGCGCCTCGACGACGGTCCGTACCTCGGATGGGCCGAAGGGCCCGCTGCCGGTGATCAGGTCTTTGATGTCCACTCGTGCGGTCGCGACCATCGGTCTCTCCTCGGTGAAGTCAGTGCTGCCATCGGTGCCGTCGTGACTCGGCTGCCGCCGGAACCACGGGACGGAGCGGGCCGCGGACCCGCCTGAAAGCCAGCGGCGGGAGTCGAACCCGCAACCCCCGCATTACGAATGCGGTGCTCTGCCAATTGAAGCTACGCTGGCACGCTGCCGCAGGCCGGCAGGAACCGTCGCTGCGGGACGTCCGCAGCCCCGCAAAACTAGCGCAGGGGGGCGGAACCCGTCAAGTGACCGCGTTTTCTGCCCACCGGGTGCCTTGCAGCCGACCGGTCGGGCCTTGGGCAGGCGCAAAAAAAGGCGGGGCCTCCGACCCGGCAGGAGCATCCTGCCATGGCCGTGCGGGTCAGGGGCAAGGCGACCGCACGGCCGGATACGAGGTCGGAGACCCCACCTTGGATATCGGTGTCGATATCGAGGAGCGGCTGGCCGGATAACCGGCCGACTTCAGTCCATGCACGCCGCGTGCCAATCGCCGCGCGGCGATTTCCCGTGGGAAACACCCCTCGGCCCGCCGGCCGCCTGTTCGATTTCGCAACGCGCGCCGCGTTTCACTACAGCCTGATGCGATAGGATTCGCCGGCGGCGGTCCCCCCGCCCCCGCCGTCCAGGAGACGCAGCCGTGAACCCGAACCTGCCCGTTGCCATCGGCCGCCACCACTGCGGCCCGGGGCATCCGCTGACCGTGATCGCCGGGCCGTGCGTGATCGAGTCGGCCGAGCTGTGCATGAGGATCGCCGAGTCACTGGCGGTGCTGGCGTCGCGGCTGCCGATCCAGGTCGTGTTCAAGGCCTCGTACGACAAGGCCAACCGCACCAGTGGCGGCTCCTTCCGTGGCCCCGGGCTCGACGAAGGCCTCGAGGTGCTCGACCGCGTCCGCCGTGGCACCGGGCTGCCCGTCACCACCGACATCCACCTGCCCGAGCAGGCGACGGCTGCCGGCCAGGTCTGCGACCTGCTGCAGATCCCGGCCTTCCTCTGTCGGCAGACCGACATCCTCCTCGCGGCCGCGGCGACCGGCCGGGCGGTGAACGTCAAGAAAGGGCAGTTCGTGGCGCCGGGCGACATGCGGCACGCGGTGGCCAAGCTGCTCGCCGGAGGCTGTCGCGACATCCTGCTCTGCGAGCGCGGCACCTTCTTCGGATACGGCAGGCTCGTCAACGACTTCACGGGGCTCGGGGTGATGAGGGCGTTCGGCGTGCCGGTGATCTTCGACGCCACGCACTCGGTCCAACAGCCTGCCAGCCTCGGGGGAACCACGGGGGGAGACCGGAGCCTCGTCGAGCCGCTGGCGCGGGCGGCCGCCGCGGTGGGGATCGACGGCGTGTTCTTCGAGACGCACCCCGAACCCGACACGAGCCCCAGCGACGGTCCGAACATGGTGCCCCTGGCGGACCTGGGGGGCGTGGTGGAGCGGGTGCTCCGGATCCACGAGGCCCGGCTGGCCGGAGCGCGGGCATGAAGCGGGCGGCCGCGGTCGTGATGCGTGTCATGCGTGTCATGCGTGTCATGCGTGTCATGCGTGTCATGCGTGTCATGCGTGTCATGCGTGTCATGCGTGTCATGCGTGTCATGCGTGTCATGCGTGTCATGCGTGTCATGCTCGTGCTCGTCGCCACGGGCTGCGGGCGCACGCCGCCAACGCCGGTGGCGGCGCCGCGGACGCCGGTGCCGAAGATCGCCACGGAAAAGCTGGTCGCTGGAGCCGTGTCGGCCGTTTCCAGGCTGGACGATTTCGACGAGCAGCGGGCCTACGAGCAGGCCTTCGACCGGCTCGCGCAGTGGGCGCAGGCAACGCTTCCGGAGGCGGCCGAGTGGCGGCCCGATCCACTCGTCGAGACGCTGCCCGAGCGGCTGCGGCAGGGCTGCGAGCCGCGGCTGGCGCAGCGGACGTTCGACGCGGGGGGCGACGTGACCGCGCTCCGCGACCGCCGCTGGCTCGCCGACATCGCGGCGGCGGCCCGCGGCGACTCGGCGGACGACGTCGAGGTCGCCGGAAAGCTCTTCGACTGGGTCGTCCGCAGCCTGGCCCTCGTCGGCGATCCGCCGATGGTGCCGACCGCCGACACCCCCGGCACCCGCTGGTTCCAGCTCGGCGAAGTGCTGCTCTCGGGCCGGGCCAGCGCGGCCCAGCGGTCGTGGGTATTTCTCGAGTTGCTGCGGCAGGCCGGCATCGACGGCGTGATGCTGGCGACCGGCGGGAGCGGCGAGCCGCGACCGTGGCTGCCGGCGGCGGTGATCGGCGGCGAAGCCTATCTGTTCGAGCCCACCTACGGCCTGCCGATTCCGGGAACCGCCGGCAGGCCGGCCACCGCCCGGCAGGCCGCCGCGGAGCCCGACGTGCTCGCCGCCCTGTCGCTGCCCGACCGCCCCTATCCGGTGAAGGCCGCGGATGCCGCCGGCGTCAGCGTGCTCGTGCCCGCCGACGGCTGGGGCCTGTCGCGGCGAATGCAGCAACTGGATCGCGTCGTGCAGCCGCGGCATGGCGTGCGGATGGCCGACGACGCCTCGGCCGTCGGCCGCCGCGCCGCCGCCGCGCTGCCCGGCGCCGACCCGGCGATCGCCCTCTGGCAGTTTCCCTTCGAGACCGAGTTGCGGCGGCGCGGCGACTCCGCCGTGGAGCCGCACCTGGCCCGCGAACTGGCCCCGTTGGCCGTGGTCGTGGTCGCCGAGGGGCCGCGCGGACAGGAGGCGAGTCGGCCGCTGTTCAAGGCGCGGGTCCGCGACTTCCGCGGCGCGTTCGACGGGCCTGACGGCGCCAAGGCGGCGTATCTGGCGGCCCGGCCCTCGCGCGAGGTGATCCAGCAGGCCGTGCAGGGGGCGCCGCCCGAGCAGGCTGCGGCCGTGGAGCGGCTCTACCGGCAGATGAAGGAAGACGCCACCTACTGGCTGGGGATCGTGACCCTCGGCGAGGGGCAGCCCGAGGCCGCCGTCGACTTCCTGCGGAGAATGACGCTCGAGAACTCTCCCGACAGCCGCTGGACCGACGCGGCCCGCGCGAACCTCGGCCGGGCGCTGGCGGCGCTCGGCCGGATCGACGAAGCCGTGGCGGTGCTCCGCGAAGACGGCTCGCCGCAGCGATTCGGCAGCCGGCTGCTTGCGGACCGGCTGGAGCGGGAGCGGCAGGAGCGGACGAGCCCGGCGCCGTGAGGGGTGCGAAGCCGCAGCCCGAAACGTCGGCGTTGCCCACCTCCGGGGCCTGATGTAGAGTTGGGGACTCGGAAATTCCCCCCTTCGATCGACCGGATTCGCGATCATGAAAGACGGCATTCACCCCGCCTACGTCCACACCGTCGTCCGCTGCGGCTGCGGCAACACCTTCGCCACTCGGAGCACGGTCCCGGAGATCAAGGTGGACATCTGCAACGTCTGCCATCCGTTCTTCACCGGCAAGCTGAAGTTCGTCGACACGGCCGGACGGATCGAGAAGTTCAAGAGCAAGTTCGCCGAAGCCGGGTACGCCAGCCTCAAGAAGAAGAAGGCCGGAACCCCGGCCTCCTGACCAGCCCGGCCGCGCCGGCTGACGGCCCCCCGACCCCCGGGCGACGTCCGCGGGCGGGGCCCCATCGACCATGGCCGACTCTCCTTCCGGCGGCATTCGCGGCGACCTGGAGCAGAAGCTGCGACGCTTCGAGGAACTCGAGCGATCGCTGGTCGATCCGGCGGTGCTCGGCGATCAGGCCCGGCTGTCCGCCGTGGCCCGCGAGCACGGCACGCTCGCCAAGCTCGCCCTCCGCTACCGGCAGTTCACGTCGCTCGAGCGGCAGATCGCCGAGCACCGGGAGATGATCGCCGGCGGCGACCGCGACCTGCGGGAGCTCGCCGAGGCCGAACTGCCCGACCTGGAGGCCGGTCGGGAGCGGGAGTGGGAGGAACTGCTCGAGCTCTGCTCGGGCGACGAGGACGCCGACCGGACCCGGTGCATCGTCGAACTCCGGGCGGGCACCGGCGGCGACGAGGCGGCGCTGTTCGTCCGCGACCTCTACGAGATGTATCGCCGGTACGGCGCCGAGCAGGGCTGGGACTTCGAGGTCATGGACGCCAGCCCCACGGAGCTCGGCGGCTTCAAGGAACTCATCCTCGGCGTCTCGGGCGACGGCGTGTTCCGCAGGCTCCGGCACGAGAGCGGCGGTCACCGCGTGCAGCGGGTGCCCGACACCGAGACGAAGGGCCGGATCCACACCTCGGCGGCGACCGTCGCGGTGCTGCCGGAGCCGGAAGACGTGGAAGTCGCCCTCGGCCCTGACGACTACCGCAAGGACCTGTTCTGCGCGAGCGGCCCGGGGGGGCAGCACGTCAACAAGACCGCCTCCGCCGTGCGGCTCACGCACCTCGCCACGGGCCTGGTCGTGCAGTGCCAGGACGAGAAGAGCCAGCATAAGAACCTCGCCAAGGCCCTCCGTGTGCTCAAGACCCGGCTCTACGAGCACGAGCGGCGGATCGAGCACGAGAAGCGGGCCACCGAGCGGCGCGAGCAGGTGGGCTCGGGCGACCGCAGCCAGCGGATCCGCACCTACAACTTTCCGCAGAACCGCGTCACGGATCACCGCATCAACGAGAGCTTCACGCTCGACCAGGTGGTCGCCGGGCGGCTCGGTCTCGTGGTCGATGCCATCGAGCGGCATGCCCGCGACCGGCGGCGGACCGAGATGGAGCAGCCGGCCAAGCCGGCCGGAACGTGAGGGAGGATCGCGTGGGAGACGAGGTCTGGACGGTCGGCCGGTTGCTCACGTGGACCACCGAGTGGCTCACGGCGAAGGGATCGGATTCGCCGCGACTCGACGCCGAGGTGCTGCTGGCGCACGTCCGCGGCTGTCCGCGGATCGCCCTCTACACCGCCTTCGACGAGCCGGTCGCCGACGGGGTGCGGGCCCGGTTCCGCGAGCTCGTCAGCCGGCGGGGCGGCGGCGAGCCGGTGGCCTACCTGGTCGGCAGCCGGGAGTTCTTCTCGCTGCCCTTCGCCGTCACGAAGGACGTTCTCATTCCGCGGCCCGAGACCGAGGGGCTCGTCGTCCGTGCGATCGACCTGTTCAGGGAGGCAGCCGCCCCGCGGATCGCCGACGTGGGGACGGGCAGCGGTGCGATCGCGGTCGCCGTGGCCAAGCGGCTGCTGCAGGCGACGCTCGTGGCGACCGACATCTCGGCGGCCGCGCTGGCGGTGGCGGCGGACAACGCCGCGCGACATGGCGTGGCGGACAGGGTGTCGTTCGTCGAGTCGGACCTGCTGGCGGCCCCGGACCTGGCGGGGCCCTGGGATGCGATCCTGAGCAATCCCCCCTACGTCCGCGAGGATGAGTTCGCCTCCCTGCCCCGCGACGTGCGGGACCACGAGCCGCGGTCGGCGCTCGTGGCGGGGCCGACCGGAGTGGAGGTCGTGGAGCGGCTGGCGCGGCAGGCAGTCGAGCGGCTGGCACCCGGCGGCTGGCTGCTGGTGGAGATCGGCTCGGCCGTGGCGGCCGCCGCCGAGGGGGTGATCGCCGCCGTCGTGGGCCTGGAGCCCGCGCCGACGCTCAAGGACCTCGCCGGGCTGCCGCGGATCGTACAGGCTCGCCGAGCCTGACGCAGGCCGCCGGGTCCAGAAGCTCCACGAGATGCTTCGTCCGGGATCGCTGGGTGGACCGCCCGGATCGGCTCCCCTGCACGCGACCCGCAGCGGCTCGAGGATCGAGAACTCGGTGGCGTTCATCCGGAAGCGTCACCGCGTGAGCGGTACGGCAGAACCACGCCGGACTCTGCTTCGGCCCCCCATCGCTCACGCGATCGGGGCTCCCGTATGGCGGTGGGAGCGGGCCCTAGCGGGGATCGCCGGGTCAGGCCCGGGGCAGTTCGTAGCCCTTGCGGTATTCGCGGGTGAACAACTGGTTGGCCTCGGCGTCGGTCGCCTTCTCCGTCCGCGGGTCGAGCACCAACTCCCGGCCGAGCGACAGCTTCGTCTTCGACAGGTCGACGCCGTTGTCGGTCAGGTAGGTGGCGAACGTGTCGAGCGAGGCCCGCACCCGGGGATCGTCCGCCCCGAGCGTCGGCCGGGTGCCGAGCGGCACGGACTCGCCGAGCGTCCAGGAGACGTTGCCGAGGTGCGCCAGGGCGCTCGACAGGTGGCCGTCCTCGATGTCGAGGTGGAGGTCCTCGTGCCGGCGGCTCTTCACCGCCCGGATGAAGTTGGCGAAGTGCTGCTGGTAGCTGCCGCCGTCCCACTTCCCGACCTCGTGGCCGTCGTAATCGAACGCCGCCGCCGACTCGTAGTTGGGGCAGACCACGAAGCCCTCGGTGCCGTAGATCACGGCCGCGGCCTTCTCGATCGGCTGCTTGACCGGGAGTCCGAAGGTGGCCGGCGTCTTGATCGGCAGGCCGCGCACGTCCGACACGAGCACCGCGTCGTCCCACTGGAAGATCGTCACCTGGCTGTTGGCGACGTCGCCATTGTCGACATAGCCGAGCCGGCCGCCGAGGCTGACCACCCGCCGGGGAAGTTCCTGCTTGCCGAGCGCCCAGCGGCACTTGTCGAGCTCGTGCGGATTCTGGTTGCCGAGATCGCCGTTGCCGGTGACGCTGTTCCAGTGCCAGTCGTAGTGGAGCCGCTTGCGGACCGGCACCACGGCGGGAGCCGGACCCGCCCAGAGGTCGAAGTCGAGGCCGGTGGGAATCGGGGCCGGCGTGTCGACCAGGCCGATGCTGTCGCGGAGCCGGTAGCAGACCGCGTGGGCTCCCGTCACCGGCCCCAGGTTGCCGGACTTCACGAACTCCATCATCTCGCGCGTGCCCGTCATGCTCCGGCTCTGCACGCCCATCTGGCACATCCGGCCGAGCTTTCGTGCCCAGGCGGTCATCACCCGCCCCTCGTCGACGTTGTGGCTGCAGGGCTTCTCGACGTACACGTCCTTGCCGGCCTGCATCGCCCAGATCGCCATCAGCGCGTGCCAGTGGTTCGGCGTGGCGATCGAGACGGCGTCGATGTCCTTGCGGTCGAGCAGTTTCCGCACGTCGGCCACGGAGTCCGGCCGACGGTCGAGGCTCTCGAATCGCTTGCCCTTCCGGTCGTAGGCCGCCGGGTCGCAGTCGCAGACCGCCACGAGCTCGACGTCGGGCGCGTCCAGCCATTCCTCGATGTGGTTGCCCCCCTGGCCGCTGAAGCCGATCACGGCCACGCGGACCTTGTCGGCCGGGCCGACGGCCCGCGCCGCCGGCCGCTCGTCGGCCCGGATCGCCGTCCCGGTGAACGCGGTCGCGGCCAGTGCCAGCGCCTGCTCCACGAAGTCGCGGCGGGTGGGGTCGAGGCGGCGGGTCGCGGGCGAACGCATGGTGGACATCTCCTGGCGCGTGTCAGAGGGCAAGAGCACGGATGTTTCGAAACTCGACCTTCATCGGCAGACCCTTGTGGATCTGGAGGCCGATCGGCGCGGGGCCGGCATACTTCGTGTCGGTGTAGCGGGAGACCCGCTCGCCGTTGAGCCAGACCGTGAAGGTGTCGCCCCGGGCCTCGACGCGGATCCGGTTCCAGTCGTCGGGCTTGAGCAGGTCGGCCACGCGGGTGGCCCTGGCCTCCTCGGGATACGTGCCGGTGTAGAAGGAGCAGGTCATGTCGCGCTTGAGGCTTCTCGACACGCCGATCTGCACCTGAAGTTCGGGCTTGCGGACCATGATCCCGCTGTCGATCTCGCCGCTGAACCGGCAGTCGGCCTCGACGACGACGTCGGCGAAGTCACGGTCCGTGAACAGCATCGAGCCCTTCAGGGTCGGGTCGTTCTCCCCCACGAGCACGCCGTCTTCGACCCGCCAGAACCCAGCGGCCGGCGCCCGCCAGCCGGCGAGGTCGCGGCCGTTGAAGATCGGCTCGAGGGACAGGTCAGCCGGCGGCTCCGCCCCCGCGGATGCGGCGAGCATGAGCAGCGCGAGGACGGCCAGCAGGCGTGTGCGCGGGGAGGATTTCATGACGCGAGACCGCGGGACGAGCCCCTGCCAGTGGCCAGTGGTGGCGCAGGGCCGACGCACACTTTATGCCGGGATTTGCAGGACTTTGAAGAGGTAGGCGGGATTCCAGCCGGCCATTCTCCGCCGCATGGCGATGCTTTCCTTGTCGTTTACCTGCTTCAGCAGGCTGATCGCAAAGCGTTTGAGCCAGGCAATATTGTCAGCCAAGATGCGATTACGGACGCGGCTTTCGTCCTCCCTGAAGGTAACGTCCAGGCACCAATGCAATGTGTTTTCGATGCCCCAATGTCCGCGGACGCTCGCAGCGAACTGTTTGATGCCTACGCGAAGTGAGCTGATGTAGTACCGCACAGAGCTATAACCGAAAGTCGTGTTCCGTAGAGGGAAAAGAAAAAGGCGGCGTATCCTGCTGTGACTGGTTCACCAACAGCAGCCCACGACGGGCAGAAAGGATACGCCACCATGCGAGGTTTTACGGT
>VGYR01000091.1 GCA_016872925.1 Planctomycetota bacterium | reverse complement strand
TCAGGGTGATGCCTGTGCCATGGCTCATAAACCTCGGGGTCCGGGGCAGAGCCCCGCGCAGAAACACAGGCTTTCTACCCACAAATTCTGCTGAAGACCCACGAATAAAGACTCTTACTCGGTGACATACACGCGCCGTGCGCGCATCTTGTTCAGTAGTGGGCGCAAACACCGCATAACACCCGGGAATTGTTGACAAATCGGATCCGCGTATAGGTGTACAGAGTTTCGCCTTGTGGGCTGCGGGCGAAGCCCGCGTTAAGGTAGAACACCGGAAACGGCTGCCCGCGGATCCATCGGATCCCAAGTGACGCTGCGCTGAGCCGAGAAGGGAGCACCGCGATGCCCGCCCCACGAACCCGTCACCGGCTCGGCCTGCTCGTGCTTGGCGGCTGGCTCGTGATCGCGATCGGCAGCGGCGAGTCGCACGCGGCCGATCCCGGGGCCGTCGTGGTCGACTCCGGGACGACCCTCTCTCCGGGGGCGAGTCCCGGCACGCTCACGCTCTCCGGCAGCGTGACCCTGGGCTCCGGGGGCAACTACAACTGGCAGATGCTCTCGGCCACCGGCACCGCCGGTTCGACGACGTCGTGGGACCTGGTGAACGTGATCGGGCCGCTGGCGGTCGCCTCCACCGCCGGCGATCCGTTCTTCATCAACCTCTGGACCCTGTCCGGCGTGTCGCCGGACGTCAGCGGCTCGGCGGCCAACTTCAACTCGGCGAGCAACTACTCCTGGAAGATCTTCACGGCGTCCGGCGGCATCAGCGGCTTCGCGGCCGGCAAGTTTCGCCTCACCACGTCAGCCACCAATGGCACCGGCGGCTTCGCCAACGCCGTCGGCACGGGCACCTTCTCGATCGCCCAGAGCGGCAGCGACCTGAACCTGCTGTTCACGGCCGGGGCTCCGCCCGTGATCACCATCACCGTCGCCAGCGGCACGCAGACGCAGGCCCAGGCCGGCTACCCGACCCTTTCGGGCTCGATTCCCGTCGTCAAGGCCGGCGGCGGCACGCTGGTGCTCGACCAGGCCAACCCGCTCACGGGCACGACGAGGGTGCAGGGGGGACGGCTGCGGCTCGCCAATGCGTCGGCCCTCGCGTCGAGCAGCCTCGCCGTCGTCGCCGGCGGCACGGCCCAGGTGGCCGGCTATCTGGCCACGAGCGTCGCGGGCCTCAACCTGTCCGGCACGGGACTGGTGGACGTGACCAACGGCTCGCTGACGGTCGCGAGCGGCCTGTCGGCCTCGGCCCTGGTCGCCCAGCTGCTCGCCGGCCGCAACGGCGGCAGCTGGGACGGCGGCAGTGGCATCACCTCGAGCGTCGCGGCAGCGGCCGTTGCCGCCAGCGACATGCGGGCGGTGGGCTGGCTCGACAATGGCGACGGCTCGGTGACCGCAGCCTACGCGGCGCCTGGCGACACGAACCTCGACTGGCTCGTCGACGTGCTCGACGCATCGAACTTCGCGGCCTCGGGAAAGTATGGCACCGATGCTGCCGCGTCGTGGTCCGAGGGCGACTTCAACTACGACGGCGTCGTCGACGTGCTCGACGCCGCCGACTTCGCGGGCACGGGCCTCTACGGCGGGTCGAGCTACAACTCTCCGTCGGGGATCGCCGCCGTCCCCGAGCCGGCGGTCGCGGCGGCCGGTGCCAGCGCGATGGTCGCTGGGCTCGCCGCGTTCTGGCGGCGGAGGGGAGGAAGCATCGAGCGCGTGGAGAGCAGGATGCCCGGAACGAGCGTCCGGTGACGGGCCCGGGCAGCCCCGAGCCTCGCGAGTGCGCGAGGCTCACGGGTGACCCGCATGAGCCCTCCTCATCCGGCACCTTGGGCTCGGGCCGCGTGCCCGCCGACGGCCGGCGGACGGTCACGTTTCCGCGGTCGAACTGGGCTTGAGCGTTCGCCCCCGTTCGGCGAGCATCCCGCCCCCCCGGAATCTTGCGGATGCACCGCCTCGATCGAGCCCTCGCGACGCTGCTCGTCGCCGCAACGGCGACCCTGGTCGCCCGTGGCCAGGAACAGCTTCCCGCGCCCGCAGGCATCCCACCGGCCCAGCCCAACCCATTCGTGCCGCTCCCCGACACCGCGATCATCGGCCCCGCTGGCCCGGTCGTGCCCGGCCCGCCGCCGGCGCCGCGGAACGCCGCCGTCATCCCTCCGCTCGACGCCGAACTGGTGTGGACGAAGCTGGTCGACGTCACCGACGACTTCTTCAAGGTGCAGTCGGAGCAGCGGGTCGTGTTCGCCAACGGCGTGCCGACCGAGGGCCGGATCGACACGTTTCCCCAGACGGGCGCGACCATTCTCGAGCCCTGGCGGGCCGACTCGGTCGGCTGGGACGAACGCTGGGAGTCGACGCTGCAGTCGATCCGTCGGATCGCCACCATGCGGCTCACGCCCGACGCAGCCGGCTGGCGGGTGGAGGTGGTGGTCAACAAGGAACTCGAGTACCTGCCGCGGCCGATGCGGGCCACGACGGGCGGGGCGTCGTTCCGCAACGACGACTCCCTCTACCGCTACGGCACGCCGATGCCGACGCTCGGCCAGCAGGTGGGCGACCAGCCGCGACCCGTGGCCAGCCCCACGCCGAACCTGGGCTGGATCCCCCTGGGCCGCGACCCGAAGCTCGAGCAGCGGATGATCGCCCGGTTGCTGGCCAAGCTCGGCGTTCCGCCCCAGGCCGTCCCGGAGCCGTACTACCAGCCCCCCGAAGCCACGCCCCCCGCCGGGCTCGGCGGTCCCGCGGTGCCCAGCGTGCCGCAGGGCCCGATCTATGGAGCCCCGATCCCGGCAGAGCAGCTTCCGCCCGGGGCGGCCATCGCCCCCGGCCCGCCGGTGCCGATCGAGACGCTTCCCGTGCCGCGCTGACCTCGGGCCGTCACTCGTCGGTCACGCAGCCCCGGGAGGCCGGCGCCACGCAGCGGATGTACTTGGCGAGGATCCCGCGAGTGGCCTTGGGCGGCGGCGACGTCCAGGCGGCGCGGCGCCGGCTGAACTCGTCGGCGGAGACTTCGGCATCGATGGTGGCGGCGTCGGCATCGATCACCACGATGTCACCGTCCTGAAGCAGGGCGATGGGGCCCCCGTCCTGGGCCTCCGGCACGACGTGCCCGACGATGAAGCCATGTGAGCCCCCGGAGAAGCGGCCGTCGGTGATCAGGGCCACGTCGGCGCCGAGCCCCGCGCCCACCAGCGCCGACGTCGGCGTCAGCATCTCGGGCATGCCCGGCCCCCCCTTCGGACCCTCGTAGCGGATGATCACCACGTCGCCCCGCTTGATGGCTCCCTGCTCGAGGGCCGCGAGCATCGCCTCCTCGCTGTCGAACACCCGCGCCGGGCCCCGAAACCGCGAGCCCTCCTTGCCGGTGATCTTGGCCACCGCGGAATCGGGAGCCAGGTTGCCGTGCAGGATGGTGATGTGGCCCGTCTGCTTCAGCGGCTCCTCGACCGGGCGGATGATCTTCTGCCCGGCGGCGAGCCCCTTCGACGAGGCGAGGTTCTCCGCGAGCGTCTTGCCGGTCACGGTCATGCAGTCGCCGTCCATCAGGCCCTTGTCGAGCATGTACCGCATGAAGCCGCTGGTGCCGCCGATCGAGTGCAGGTCCTCCTGCACGAACTTGCCGCTGGGCTTGAGGTCGGCCAGGTAGGGAATCCGACGGGCCACCTTCTGAAAGTCCGACGGCGCGAGATCGACGCCCACGGCCCGGGCCATCGCGATCAGGTGGAGCACCGCATTCGTCGAGCCACCCAGCGCCATCAGGGTGACCATCGCGTTCTCGAACGCCCGCCGGGTCATGATGTCGCGGGGCTTGAGGTCGAGTTCCAGCAGGTGGTGAACCGCGGTGGCCGCCCGGAGGCACTCGTCGCCCTTCGCGGGGTGCTCGGCCGGGATCGAAGCGCTGTCCGGAAGCGACATCCCCAGGGCTTCGATGGCGGTCGCCATCGTGTTGGCCGTGTACATGCCGCCGCAGGCGCCGGCCCCCGGGCAGGCGTGCCTGACGATGTCGGCCCGCCGCGCGTCGTCGATCCGCCCGGCCACGTACTCGCCGTAGCACTGGAAGGCCGACACGATGTCGAGCGTGGTCCCGTCGGCGAGATGGCCGGGGCGGATCGTGCCGCCGTAGACCATCAGCGCGGGCCGATTCAGCCGCCCCATCGCGATCAGGCAGCCCGGCATGTTCTTGTCGCAGCCGGGAATGGCCACGAGGGCGTCGTACCACTGGGCGTGCATCACCGTCTCGATGGAGTCGGCGATCACGTCGCGCGAGGGGAGCGAGTAGCTCATCCCCTCGGTGCCCATCGAGATCCCGTCGCTGACCCCGATCGTGTTGAACCGCATCCCCACCATGCCGGCGGCCACCACTCCCTCGCGGACCTTCGCCGCCAGGCGGTCGAGGTGCATGTTGCAGGTGTTGCCCTCGTACCACATGCTCGCGATCCCGACCTGCGGCTTGTCGAGGTCGGCAGGCTGCAGACCGGTGCCGAGCAGCATCGCCTGCGAGGCCCCCTGCGACCGCGGCTGCGTGATCCGGGAACTGATGCGGTTGAGGAGGGGCATGCTGGAGCTCCCACGGCGGATCGGGCGGTCGCGGCGGCCGCGACCGGAGCGGCGAGGGCGCAGGATAGTATGCTCCGCACCGGTTGGAAAGCCGCCGAAGCGGCCCGCGGGCCTGCCGCCTGACGACTCGGACCGAGCCATGCCCCCCGCCTTCATCTACCTCGATCTCGGCAACGTGGTCGTCCTGTTCGATCGCCGCCGCGCCTTCGCCGGGATGGCGGCGGTCAGCGGTGCCGACCAGCGGCTCGTCGAAGAGACGGTGATGGCCGGGGGCCTGCAGCAGGCGATCGAGCGGGGCGACATCGGCTGGCCCGAGTTCCATGCCGAGTTCTGCCGCCGCACCGGCACGCGGCCGGTGTCCGCGGCGCTCGCCCAGGCGGCCAGCGACATGTTCACCCTGAACGTGCCCCTGCTGCCGATCATCGCCCGCTGCCGCCGCGCCGGCGTGCCGCTGGGCATCCTCTCCAACACCTGCGATCCCCACTGGCAGTTCCTCGTCTCGCGGGGCTACGCGATCCTGCCGGGGGGCTTCCGCGAGGTTGTGCTCAGCCACGTCGAGAAGGCTGCCAAGCCCGATCCGACCATCTACGAACTGGCCGCGGCCCGCGCCGGGGTGCCGGCGGAGCGGATCTTCTTCTGCGATGACCTCCCGCCCCACGTGGCAGCGGCCCACCGGGCCGGCTGGGACGCCGAAGTCTTCGTGTCGGCGCCGGCGCTCGCCGAACAGCTCGCCCGCCGCGGGCTCAATCTCGGTCTCTGACGAGGGTTGCGACGGCCCGCTCGTCGAATCGTCCCTCGAGCACGACTGTGCCGTCACGCACGAGTACGGGCACCCGCGCGCCGTAGGCGGCCAAGGCCGCGGCGTCGCTGTCGACGTCGACGAGCTCGACCTTCACCCGCCAGACCGCCAGCAGGTCTTCCGCCTCCTCGCAGAGATGGCAGCCGCGGCGGGTGTAGAGCAGCCAGGCCATGTTTTGGGTACCATCGCGAACAGCGGGCGGGGCACGCCCGAGCGACGACCCTGTCTGCCATCTTGGGTGCCATGTCGGCTCCGGTAAAGAGCGTCGAGGAGTTTCTCAGCCTGGTTCGCCGCAGCGGACTCGTCGATGAGCCGAGGCTCGCGGCGGTCGTCGAGCCGTGGGCCGGCCACGCCGGTCTGCCCCCCGAGCCGCTCCTCGAGGCGCTCGTGGCAGCCGGCCTGCTCACCCGCTGGCAGATCGACCAGCTCCTCAAGGGCAAGTACAAGGGCTTCCTGCTCGGGAAATATCGGCTGCTCAAGCTCCTCGGATCGGGGGGCATGAGCAGCGTCTACCTGGCGGAGCATGTGGCGCTCCGCAGCAAGGCGGCGGTCAAGGTGCTGCCCAGGAAGCGGGTCTCGCAGACCTCGTACCTCGAGCGGTTCGAGCAGGAAGCCCGCCTGGCCGCGCGGCTCAACCACCCCAACATCATCCGCACCTTCGACCTCGACACGGCCGGGGCGGTGCACTACATCGCGATGGAATACGTCGAGGGCACCGACCTCCATGCCAAGGTGAAGCGCGAGGGACCGCTGCCCGTCCGCCAGGCCGCCGACTACATCCGCCAGGCCGCCACCGGTCTCGAGTACGCCCACGAGGAGGGGCTCGTGCACCGGGACGTCAAGCCGGCCAACCTGATGCTGGACGTCCGCGGCACGATCAAGGTTCTGGACCTCGGGCTCGCCCTCGCCGTCGCGGGTGACGACGGGGACAGCTCCCTGACCCGCGAGCACAACGAGAAGGTGCTCGGCACCGCCGACTATCTGGCCCCGGAACAGGCGACCGACAGCCACAAGGCCGACGCCCGCAGCGACATCTACTCCCTCGGGTGCACCCTCTACTACCTGCTCGTCGGGTCGGCGCCGTTCGCGGCCGGGAACGCGGCGGCGCGGATGCAGGCGCACCTGCACAAGCCGGCGCCGAACCTGCTCGAGCGTCGGCCGGACGTGCCGATCGCGATCGCCGACCTCTTCTTTCGGATGGTGGCCAAGCAGCCCGAGGCCCGACCGCAGTCCGCCCGCGACGTGGCCGCATCGCTCGCGGCCTGGCTGGATTCGACCGGCCAGGGGACCGCCCCCGTCAGGCTCGAGGGACCGCGGCGACCGCTGCCGAGACGGCCCGTCACCGCACCTCCCGATGCAACCATCTCCGGGGGGCCGCGGGGAGGCTCCGGCGTGGGCTCGAGCAGCATCCTCTCCGCGGCGCCTGCTTCCGGCATCGGCGGCGCGGGAACGCAGGCCGCCCCCTCGGCTGGGCCGCCGCCGCCGGCGCAGGCCACTGTCGCGTCCCCGGCGGCCGGCGCACCGACCAACGGAATGGATCGGCACACGACTTCCCCCGAGCCGGCCGCGGTGGCGGAGCCCGCCACCCCGCGGATGCGGCGGATCGCCGACCGGGTGCGCACGGTCGCGGCGGGGCCGCTGGGCATCTGGATCGGCCTCGGTCTCGGTGCGGCGCTGATCCTCGTCATCGGCCTCGTCATCGGCCTTGCCGTCATGGTGCTGCGGCGAAATCAGGGCTATTGACCCTTGAAACGGATCGCGCCTCGGTCCTGAGGATCATGGAACCGGGGAGCGACAGTCGAGATACGTGCCGTCAGTCCAGGCTCCAGCGGCCGGCAGCCAACTCGTCCAGCCCGGCCCGGTGCGTGAGGTCATAGTCCAGCGGCGTCAGCGTCACCGCTCCCGCGGCCAGGGCCGTGACGTCCGACTCACGCGGAGAGGGGGGCGGGGGCGGATCATTCGTGGCCCAGTAGTACGGTCGGCCCCGCGGGTCGACGCGGCGCTCGAACGCCTCGCCGTAGCGGGCCACGCTCATCGGCACCACGCGAAGTTCGGGCCGGCCGGTGAGTGCCCGGGTGGGGATGTTCACGTTGAACAGGCTGCCGGCGGCCGGCCGCCGGTCGAGCAGGCCGCGGATCACGCGGAGGCCGATCTCCGCGGCACGGCCGAAGTCGGCATGATCGTCCCACTCCAGCGACACCGCGATGCTCGTGATTCCGAAGAAGGCGCCCTCGATGGCCGCCGCCACCGTCCCCGAATAGAGCACGTTGATGCCCGCGTTGAGTCCGCTGTTGATGCCGCTCACGACCAGGTCCGGACGTCGGGGACAGAACTCCGCGATGCCGAGTTTCACGGCGTCGGCAGGGCTCCCGTCCACGGCCCACCCCCGCCGGCGTTCGCCCTCGAACACCTCCTTCGCGGTCAGCGGGGTGAGAAACGTGATCGCGTGGCCGACGCCGCTCTGCTCCGTCGAGGGGGCCACCACGCTGACGTCGCCGAGGGTCCGCAGCGCCCGCTCCAGCGCCACAAGCCCCGGCGCGAAGATGCCGTCGTCGTTGGTCAGCAGGATGAGCATCGCGAAAACTATAGCAGGCAGTCGCCCGCGGGCCGCCGCGATCCGAAGGATCGCGGCGCGGGCGAACTCTGCCTATACTCTTGGGCTTTTCCGGCCGGCCCGCCATGACACCAGTCCCACCCCCCTCCGCCTCCGTGCAGCGGCTCTCCGCCGGCCAGCAGGCGGAGCGGGTGCTCGTGCTCGACTTCGGCTCACAGTACGCCCAGCTGATCGCCCGCCGGGTTCGGGAGCAGCACGTCTACTGCGAGATCGTCCGCCACGACATCGCGGCTGACCGCATCCGCGAACTCGCGCCGCGGGGCATCATCCTCTCGGGCGGGCCGGCGAGCGTCTACGAGGCGGGCGCTCCCCGCTGCGACCGGGAGATCTTCCGGCTCGGGATCCCGGTGTTGGGCATCTGCTACGGCATGCAACTCGCGTGCGACGCGCTCGGCGGCCGGGTGGGTCGCGCCGCCGCGCGGGAGTACGGCCGCTCCGAGTGCGAAGTGCTGGAGGCGGGCTCGCTGTTCGCCGGCGTGCCGCCGCGGACGGAGGTCTGGATGAGCCACGGCGACCAGGTCGACGGGATCGCCGCCGACTTCGTCCCCCTCGCCCGCACGGCTACCTGCCCGTTCGCGGCCGTCCGGCACCGGTCGCTGCCCGTGTTCGGCCTCCAGTTTCATCCCGAGGTGACCCACACGCCCGCCGGGGCCGCGATCCTGGCCAACTTCCTCGCCGGCCCATGCGGCTGCACGGGCACCTGGCGGCTCGACGACTTCGCCGACTCGATGATCGCGGATGTCCGCCGCCGCGTGGGCGACGACCGGGTGATCTGCGGCCTCTCGGGCGGCGTCGACTCGGCGGTCGTGGCCGCCCTGTTGAGCAGGGCGATCGGCGGCCAGCTGTCCTGCATCCTCGTCGACAACGGCCTGCTCCGACAGGGCGAGGCCGCGGCGGTGATCGACGAGTTCACCAAGCACTTCAAGACCGACCTGCACGTGGTGGCCGCGGAGGATCACTTCCTGGGCGTGCTCGCCGGCGTCAAGGATCCCCAGGAGAAGCGGCGGCGGATCGGCAAGGCCTTCGTCGACTGCTTCGCCGCGGAAGCCGCGAAGATCACCGGAGCGCGGTATCTCGCGCAGGGCACGCTCTATCCCGACGTGATCGAGAGCGGCGCGGCGGTCGACGGCCCCGCGGCCACCATCAAGCTGCACCACAACGTGGGCGGCCTCCCCGACGACCTGCAGTTCGAGCTCATCGAACCCCTTCGCGACCTCTTCAAGGACGAGGTGCGCCGCCTCGGGCTCCAGCTCGGCCTGCCCGAGCGGATCGTGTGGAGGCATCCCTTTCCGGGGCCCGGGCTGGCCGTCCGCTGCCTCGGGGAGGTCACCAAGCCCCGCCTCGACACGCTTCGCGATGCCGACGCGATCGTGCTCGAGGAGCTGGAGCGGGCCGGTCTGATGCGGACCGTCGCGCAGGCGTTTGCCGTCCTGCTGCCGGTCCAGAGCGTGGGCGTGATGGGGGACGCCCGCACCTACGACGACGCCTTGGCGGTCCGCGCGGTCGAGACGGAGGACTTCATGACGGCCGACTGGAGCCACCTGCCGTACGACGTGCTGGGGAGGATTTCAACTCGGGTGATCAACGAGGTCCGGGGGGTGAATCGGGTCGTCTACGACATTTCCTCGAAGCCCCCGGCCACGATCGAGTGGGAGTAGGAGCGGCGGCCTTCGCGGCGCGGTATCCTGAGGGGGTTTTTTGGGAGCCGGAGTCAATCGCCCATGCAAGTGGCCATCGTCGAAGACGATCCGATCATCGCCAAGGCCGTCTCCACGGCCGTCTCCGATGCGGGGCACGAGTGCCGCTGGATTCCCGACGGCGTGGCGGCCAGCGACGACTCCCTGATCGCGAGCGATCTGGTGATCCTCGACCTGATGCTGCCCGGAGCCGACGGCCTGTCGGTCCTGAAGGCCGCCCGCTCGCGCGGCGTCCGCACGCCCGTGATCGTGCTCACCGCCCGCAGCCTGGTGAGCGAGAAACTGCAGGCGTTCGAGGCCGGCGCGGACGACTACCTGGTCAAGCCCTTCGCGATGGACGAACTCCTCGCCCGGATCGAGGCCGTCCACCGTCGCGCTGCGGACAAACCCGCGATGACGCTCGCGGCCGGACCTCTCCAACTCTCCCTCGCGAATCGCCGGGCGACGCTCGCGGGGCGGCCGATCGAGCTGACGCCGACCGAGTTCAACATTCTCGAGCTGCTCATGCGGTTCAACGGCCAAGTGGTCACCCGCAAGATGCTCTGCGAGCACGTCTGGGGCTTCGACTGGGACGGGCCGACGAACGTGATCGAGGTGCACCTCAATCGGCTCCGCGGCAAGCTCGACAAGGGCCGGGAGGGGTCGCTGGTCCGCACGGTGCGGGGTCGCGGATATGCTCTCGCCCTTGATTGACCGGCTGCGGGCCACCACGCTCCGCACCAGGCTCGCCGTCTGGAATGCGGCCGTGGTCGTCGCCCTCATGGGGGTCACGCTCCTGAGCGTGAGGTTTGCCGCGCGGGCGGTCCTCTACGCCGACGCCGACGCGGAACTCCGGGGCGCGGCCCGCGAGGTCGCCCTCGCCATCCAAGAGCTCGAGGGCGATGAGCCGCGCATTCTCGCGACGCTCCGCCGCAAAGCCGCCGGCCACGAGGAACGGGGCTGGTTCCTCCAGCTGCTGACGCCGGATGGCATGACGATCTGGCGAAGCGATCACTGCCCTGAGGACGTGCTCAACTACCCGCCGACCGACGTCGAGCGGATGGAGACCGTCCGCCAGGTGGGCCACTACCGGTACGTCAGCACCCGAGTCGACCGCCTGGAAGACGAACCTCTGCTGGTGCGCGTCGGTACCTACACGACCGGCCTCGACGAGGGCCTGGCGGGCCTGATGTGGCTCCTGACGGCCGTGGCCCTGCTGCTCACCGCGATCACGCCGCTGGCGGCCTGGTGGCTCGCCGGCCGGGCCACCAAACCGCTCGCCGCCATCCTCCGTTCCGCCGCGCAGCTCAGTCCGACCCGGCTGGGCGACCGGCTGCCGGTCCGCGGTTCACGCGACGAGCTCGACGTGCTGGCCCAGACGATCAACGGCCTGCTGGACAGCGTCGCCAAGCACGTCGACCGCCAGGAGCAGTTCGTCGCCGATGCGGCTCACGAACTGCGTGGTCCACTGGCTGCGCTCCAGAGTTCGATGGAAGTGGCCCTCGCCCGCGACCCCGCGGCCACCGCCGGGCTGGAGTCGGTTCCGGACATGCTGGAAGCGGCGCGGCACCTCTCCAAGGTCGCCAACGACCTCCTGACGCTCGCGGAGTCGGGCCAGGAGCCGACGCCGGCGGATAACGTCGTCGTCGACCTCGTCACGATCGCCCATCAGACGGTTGCGATGTTCTCGGGTGTCGCGGAGGAGCAGGGGCTCGCTCTGGTGGTCAGTGCCGCCGCTCCAGCGGCCGTGCGCGGAGATCCCATCGACCTGCGGCGGCTGACGAGCAATCTCCTCGACAATGCCCTGCGCTTCACTCCGTCGGGTGGCTCGGTCAGGGTGAGCATCGTCTCCGGGGTGAACGCCGCGGTGATGACGGTCTCCGACTCCGGGTCGGGCATCGCAGCGCGGGATCTCGATCGCGTCTTCGACAGGTTTTTCAAGTCGGACCCGTCCCGCACCCACGGCGGGGGCCGCCGCAGCAGCGGGCTGGGCCTGGCGATCTGTCGGTCCATCGTCGAGGCGAGCGGGGGCACGATCGCCATCGAGAGCCGACTCGGCCAGGGTACGACCGTCACGGTCCGACTGCCGCTCGCCGCGGGCCACCGGATGGGGGCGCCGGCGGACGCATTCTCCCGAAGGCCGCCGGCGCCCCAGCCAGCCAGCCGCTGATCCGGCTCCGCAAGCCGGGCAAGCCGGGCAAGTTCTGCGACGCGTGCCGTCCCGTGACTATCAAGCCCACCCAGAGGCGGTGACGATCAAGCAGACGGTGAGGATCGGGCCTCCTGTTCCGGTCCCGAGTCGTGCACAAGGCGGGAAGGTTGGGCAGTCGTCATGGGATCGCCGCGGCGGCGTCGCTCGATCCTGCGAACCGCGATCCTGGCCCTCGCCTGGGCGGCATGCGCGCGTTGCCTGCCGGCCGAGACGATCGCCGGCGCGAGCTCGGAGGGCACGCCCCTGACGATTCCCAGCGTCGCGGCGGACTTCGCCACGTTCGCCGACGTGTCGCTCGCCGTCGAGGCCGATCGCCGGCGGCTGGCCGAGGTCGAGCGGCGGGTTCAGGATCTCGAGACGCGGCAGGCGGTCGAGCCGCTGCCAGCGCCGCCAGGCGAGGCAGGCGCGGCCCCGAAGCCCCCGCCGGAGCCCGCGCCCAAAGCTGCCGAGCCCTACGAGATCGGCAGCGACACGAACCTCGCCTCGAAGTGGGCCTCCGGCTACCAGGCCGAGTCGAAGCAGAAGGACTTCCGGGTCAAGATCGGCGGCCGCACGCAGGTGGACTCGGTCGCGTTCTCGGCGACCAACGGCCCGAACCAGTTCCCCACCCAGGGCGGCCTCGATCCGGAGCTCAACGACACCGTGAACTTCCGTCGTGCGCGGCTCCGCATCGAGGGCCGGATGTACGAGTTCTACGACTGGGCCGCGGAGTACGACTTCGTCAACCAAATCAACGTCAACAACTCGGACTATCCGACCGAGCGCGACGCCGGTCCGCTGACCGCGGTCACCGACCTCTGGCTTCAGCTCCGCGAGATCCCGATCCTGGGCACCGTGCGCGTGGGCAACCAGAAGGACCCCTACGGCTACGAACACCTCACCAGCAGCCGCTGGCTCAACTTCATGGAGCGGTCCTTCGCCCAGGACGCCTTCGAGGGCCCCTTCAACAACGGCTTCCTCCCGGGCATCCAGGTGCTCAACAGCAACGAGGAGGGGGACATCGCCTGGCAGGTCGGCGAGTTCAAGAACACGACCAATCCCTTCGGCTACTCGAGTTCCAGCGGCGGCAGCATGACCGTCGGCCGATTCGTCTGGCTGCCCTTCTACGAGGACGAAGGGCGGAAGCTCATGCACCTCGCCGTGTCGGGGCGGACGATGGAGCCCCGGGCCCAGTACACGAGCTTCGACGCGAACGGTCTGCCGACCAGCCCGCAGATCCGCTCCGTGCGGTTCCGCAGCCGCGGCTCGCTCCGCAACGGCCCCCCCGGGCCGCTCAACTCGATCTACGCCGACACCGGCCTGCTCGAGGCGACCTGGCAGAACATGATCGGCCTGGAGTTCGTGGGCAACAACGGCCCGTGGTCGTTCCAGTCGGAATACTTCGGCTCCTGGCTCTACAACGCCCGGACGACCGCTGCCGGCCCGCTGAACACCAACGGTTACCAGCCCGCCCCCGACACTCCCGTCGGCACCGTCTACTACCAGGCCGCCTACGCGGAGGTGCTCTACTTCCTGACCGGTGAGAGCCGCACCTACTCCAAGATCGAGTACCGCTTCGACCGGCCGATCCCGCACAACAACTTCTATGCAATCCGGGGGGCGGATCGGGCCGCCGGCTGAGCCTCAGCGAGGGTGCCTGGCAGGTGGGCGTGCGCTGGAACTACCTCTGCCTCGACGACGGCCAGGTCAACGGCGGCGTCCTCAACGGCTGCACGCTGGGGCTCAACTGGCTGCTCAATCCCAATGCCCGCGTGTACCTCAACTACGACTTCACCTACCGCAACTTCACGAGCACGCCCTGGACGAAGGACTCGTCGGGCACGGTGATCCCCGGCACCAGCTACGACGGCAGCGGCTGGATCCACGGCCTCGGCACCCGCCTGGCCTTCGACTTCTGACCGCCGGCCCGCATTCCCAAGGAGCCACCCACGATGAACAGGCCGACGATCTCCCGAGTCATGCTCTCCGGCGTGACCACGGTCGTGGCGGCGGTAACCGTTCACGGGGCGGGGAGCAGTGACGGCGACTTTCGGCCGGCCATGTGGGCCTCGACGGCCTTGGTGACGTAGGCGAACACGCTGCGTTTCTGGATCCGACAGGTTTCGATCACGGTCAGG
>VGYR01000090.1 GCA_016872925.1 Planctomycetota bacterium | reverse complement strand
GGGTTTTTGACGAGGTCGTAGCGCGGGTTTTCAACCCGCGGTGCAGCGGGCACGGGTTGGAAAACCCGTGCTACGCCGGGAAGGCCAGCCAGAACTTCGGCGTGGGTTTTTGACAGGCCCGTAGCGCGGGTTTTCAACCCGCGATGCAGCGGGCACGGGTTGGAAAACCCGTGCTACGCCGGGAAGGCCAGCCAGAACTGCGGCGTGGGTTTTTGACAGGCCCGTAGCGCGGGTTTTCAACCCGCGGTGCAGCGGGCACGGGTTGGAAAACCCGTGCTACGCCGGGAAGGCCAGCCAGAACTTCGGCGTGGGTTTTTGACGAGGTCGTAGCGCGGGTTTTCAACCCGCGGTGCAGCGGGCACGGGTTGGAAAACCCGTGCTACGCCGGGAAGGCCAGCCAGAACTGCGGCGCGGGTTTTTGACGAGGTCGTAGCGCGGGTTTTCAACCCGCGGTGCAGCGGGCACGGGTTGGAAAACCCGTGCTACGCCGGGAAGGCCAGCCAGAACTTCGGCGCGGGTTTTTGACGAGGTCGTAGCGCGGGTTTTCAACCCGCGGTGCAGCGGGCACGGGTTGGAAAACCCGTGCTACGCCGGGAAGGCCAGCCAGAACTTCGGCGTGGGTTTTTGACAGGCCCGTAGCGCGGGTTTTCAACCCGCGATGCAGCGGGCACGGGTTGGAAAACCCGTGCTACGCCGGGAAGGCCAGCCAGAACTGCGGCGTGGGTTTTTGACAGGCCCGTAGCGCGGGTTTTCAACCCGCGGTGCAGCGGGCACGGGTTGGAAAACCCGTGCTACGCCGGGAAGGCCAGCCAGAACTTCGGCGTGGGTTTTTGACGAGGTCGTAGCGCGGGTTTTCAACCCGCGGTGCAGCGGGCACGGGTTGGAAAACCCGTGCTACGCCGGGAAGGCCAGCCAGAACTGCGGCGCGGGTTTTTGACGAGGTCGTAGCGCGGGTTTTCAACCCGCGGTGCAGCGGGCACGGGTTGGAAAACCCGTGCTACGTGAGCCCGCACGCAACCGCGTTGACGACGGCCGCGATCCGCACCGCGTCGTGGCAGGCGTCCTCGCTGACACCGAGGTGCAGCAGGCTCGCCTCGTGGTTCTTGATGCACAGTTCGCAGCCCGCCAGGGCCGCACAGGCGAGGCTCATCAGTTCGAAGTCGAGCTTGCTCGTGGCCGGCTGCGCCATCCGGCTCATCCGCAGCCGCGGCGGGCGGGCCTCGTACGACTCCTTCCCGAGCATGTGCCGAAACCGGTAGTAGACCGTGTTCATCGCCATCAGCCCCGCGGCGGCGACCGCATCGGAGACCACAGCCGCGGCAGCGTCGCCGCAGGCGGCCCGGAGGTCGGACTCCAGCGCCGCCGCCAGTCGGCCGGAGCGGAGGAACGTCGCGGCCGCCAGCGCCGTTCCCAGTGCCTGGGCGGGCTGCAGGTTCTCGCCGCCGAGAACCGCGCCGAGGTTGAGGCGGATGTCCTTGAGTTCGTCGGGCAGGGTGTCGCGAAGGGCGTCGAGTGCGGGCGTGGCGACGGACATCAGAGGTTCCGGATTCGCAAGGAAACGAACGTAAATGGCGGTCGGGGATTGTAGCCGTTCATTGATGACCGGGCGTGCGGGATGCTACCTTCGGGCGATTTTTTGTCCGCCCCGCCGAGCCGCTTCATGCCCCGCCGCGACGACCTGCACACGATCCTCCTCATCGGCTCCGGCCCGATCGTCATCGGCCAGGCGTGCGAGTTCGACTATTCCGGCACCCAGGCCTGCAAGGCCCTCCGCGAGGACGGCTATCGGGTGGTGCTGGTCAACTCGAACCCGGCCACGATCATGACCGATCCCGGCACGGCCGACCGCACCTACATCGAGCCCCTCACCTGGCAGATGCTGGAGAAGGTCATCGAGGTCGAGAAGCCCGACGCCGTGCTCCCCACGCTCGGCGGCCAGACAGCCTTGAACCTGGCGATGGATCTCGTCAAGCACGGCGTGCTCGAGAAGCACGGCGTGGAGATGATCGGCGCGCGGGCGGAGGCGATCCGCCGCGGCGAGGACCGGGAGATCTTCAAGGCCACGATGCAGAAGATCGGCCTGGAGACCTGCCGCGGACGGATCGTGAGGACGCTCGCGCAGGCCCGGGAGGTGCTGGGGGAGATCGGCCTGCCGGCCGTGATCCGTCCGAGTTTCACGCTCGGCGGATCCGGGTCGGGCGTGGCCTACAACCGGGAGGAGTTCGACACCAAGGTCCAGCGCGGGCTCGACCTCTCGCCGGTGGGGGAGGTGCTCGTCGAGGAGTCGATCCTCGGCTGGAAGGAGTACGAGATGGAGGTCATGCGCGACGCCGACGACAACGCCGTCGTGATCTGCTCCATCGAGAACTTCGATCCCTGCGGCGTGCACACCGGCGATTCGATCACCGTCGCGCCGGCGATGACCCTCACCGACAAGCAGTATCAGCGGATGCGGGACGCCAGCTTCGCCGTGATCCGGGCGATCGGCGTGGAGACCGGCGGCTCCAACATCCAGTTCGCCGTCGATCCCCTGACGGGGCGGATGATCGTGATCGAGATGAATCCGCGGGTGAGCCGCTCCTCGGCGCTCGCCAGCAAGGCGACGGGCTTCCCGATCGCGAAGATCGCGGCCAAGCTCGCCGTCGGCTGGCGGCTGCACGAACTCGCCAACGACATCACCCGCAAGACGAAGGCCTGCTTCGAGCCGTCGATCGACTACGTGGTCGTGAAGGTGCCCCGGTTCGCATTCGAGAAGTTTCCCGAGGCCGACAGCCGGCTGACCACGCAGATGAAGAGCGTGGGGGAGACGATGGCGATCGGCCGGACCTTCAAGGAGGCCTTTCAGAAGGCGCTCCGCGGGCTGGAGGTGGGATCGTTCGGCTTCGGCTGCGACGCAAAGGACCTCTGGGGCACGCCGACGGAGCCCGCGCTCGACGATATCCGCGCGAAGATCGCCACGCCCGATCCCGACCGCGTCTGGTACCTCCGCTACGCGATCAAGGCGGGGCTTTCGGTCGACGAGATCCACGAGGCCACGGCGATCGACCGCTGGTTCCTCGACCAGCTCCAGCAGATCGTCGAGATCGAGAGCCTGCTGCGCACCGTGGGCAGCCTCGCGGCCGTGGACGACGGCACGCTGCGGATGGCGAAGCAGGCGGGCTTCTCCGACCGCCAGCTGGCCGTGCTGCTCGGGTCGAGCGAACTCGACGTGCGGGCCGACCGCAAGCGGCGCGGGATCGTGGCGACCTACAAGGCGGTCGACACCTGCGCCGCCGAGTTCGAGGCCCAGACGCCCTACTACTACTCGACTTGGGAGGACGAGGACGAGACCAGGCCCAAGGAGCCGGGCCGGAAGCGGGTGATGATCCTCGGCGGCGGCCCCAACCGGATCGGCCAGGGAATCGAGTTCGACTACTGCTGCTGCCATGCGAGCTTCGCGCTCCGCGAGCTCGGGATCGAGAGCGTGATGGTCAACTCGAATCCCGAGACCGTGAGCACCGACTACGACACGAGCGACATGCTGTTCTTCGAGCCGCTGACCGCCGAGGACGTGCTCAACATCGCCGACCGGATCGAGCCCGACGGCGTGATCGTGCAGCTCGGCGGCCAGACCCCGCTCAACCTGGCCCGGGCGCTCCACGCCGCCGGCCTGCCGATCATCGGCACGACCGTCGACACGATCGAGACCGCCGAAGACCGCGAGAAGTTTCGCGACCTGCTCGACCGGCTCGGGCTCAAGCAGCCCGACAGCGGGATCGCCCGCACGCTCGAGCAGGCCCGCCGCGAGGTGGCCCGGATCGGCTACCCGAGCCTGGTGCGGCCGAGCTTCGTGCTCGGCGGCCGGGCCATGGAGATCTGCTACGACCAGGCGCAGTTCGAGCGGTACGTGGCCGAGGCCTTCGCCGTGGCCCAGGGACAGCCCGTGCTGATCGACCGGTTTCTCGAGGACGCGATCGAGGTCGACGTCGACTGCATCGCCGACGGCCAGGACGTGGTCGTGGCCGGCGTGATGGAGCACATCGAGGAGGCGGGCGTCCACTCCGGCGACTCCGCCTGCTGCATTCCGCCCCACAGCCTCTCCCCCGCGATGATCGCGGAGATCAAGGCGGCCGCCACGGGGCTGGCACGGAGCCTCGGGGTCGTGGGATTGATGAACGTGCAGTTCGCGGTCAAGAAGGAGCCCGGGCCCGACGGGGTGGGCGGCCAGGCGCTCTACGTGATCGAGGTCAATCCCCGGGCCAGCCGCACGGTGCCGTTCGTCGCCAAGGCGACGGGCCTGCCGGTGGCCAAGGTGGCCGTCAAGGTGATGACGGGCCGGAAGCTCGCGGAGCAGGGGATCGACGCCGATCCCGTGCCCGCCCACGTGAGCGTGAAGGAGAGCGTGTTCCCGTTCGTGAAGTTCGCCGGCGTGGACATCGCGCTGGGGCCCGAGATGCGGAGCACCGGCGAGGTGATGGGCGTGAGCGACACCTTCGCGATCGCCTTCGCCAAGAGCCAGATCGCAGCGGGCATCGTGCTGCCCGAGACGGGACGGATCTTCCTGAGCGTGGCCAGCGCCCAGGCCAAGGAGCAGATGAAGGGGCTCGCCCGGCGGCTCGTGGCGCTCGGCTTCGAACTGATGGCCACCTCCGGCACCGCCCGGGCACTGGCCGCCGCAGGCATCGAGGTCGAGGTCGTGAAGAAGATCCAGGAGGGGCATCCCAACCTGATCGACCACCTGATCGACGGTCGCGTGCAACTGATCCTCAACACGCCCCGGGGCAAGGGGGCCCGCACCGACGAGGGCCGCATCCGGGCTGCCAGCGTGCTCTATGGAGTGCCCTGCATCACCACGCTGCCGGCCGCCGAGGCCTGCGTGCGGGCCATGGAAGGTTTGCGGAAGGCGCCGCTGGCCGTCCAGCCGATCCAGGATCGGTTTCCCGAGCCGATCGCCGCCGCCCGCTGATAAACTGATCTCTGCTGCGTGCGGTCCTACTGCGTGCGGTTCTTCGGAAGCCGCAATCGCGTGAGCGATGCGGACAGGCGGTCAGGTTGCTGCACCGCTCGGGATGGCCCGCGCCCCGTCGCCGGACGTTCGCCTCGGCCCTCGTGGCCTCGGCTCACTCGGATTCCGACGGTGCTTCGCCATCCCGGCTGCGCTTGTCGGCATACGCCGGCTCTCAGGGCCTGGGCCACCCCTCGCTGCGTCACCCGGAGCGCGGGTTTTCAACCCGTGATGCCACTGCGCTCGGTCCTACGGAAGCCGCAATCGCGTGAGCGATGCGGGCAGGCGGTCAGGTTGCTGCACCGCTCGGGATGGCCCGCGCCCCGTCGCCGGACGTTCGCCTCGGCCCTCGTGGCCTCGGCTCACTCGGATGCCGACGGCGCTTCGCCATCCTGGCTGCGCTTGTCGGCATACGCCGGCTCTCAGGGCCTGGGCCACCCCTCGCTGCGTCACCCGGAGCGCGGGTTTTCAACCCGCGATGCCACTGCGCTCGGTCCTACGGAAGCCGCAATCGCGTGAGCGATGCGGACGTGCAGGCAGCTCGCCGACTCGCTGGGTTGCTTGGAACGCGGGCAGCCCTGCGCTCAGGTCGTGCCCGGGAAAGCCGACCGGCCGGGGGAAGCCGCCGCTCCCCCCGGCCGGTGTCGTTGATGCCTCTCGTGTCAGCCCCGCGCTCAGGCAGCGACGGCCGGCTTCTTGATGAAGCTGACGATCAGGGGCAGCACGGCCCCGACGATCGCCGAGAGCACGCCCGTGCCGACGTTCCCGTAGGTGCCGACGAGCTCGCCCACCGGGGCGATCAGGCTCGGCAGCACGTTGCCGCCGATGTACCCGCCCACGGCACCGAGCACCGTGGTGAGAACCGGGGTCAGGGTCTTGTTCTTCAGCACCGTCGCGAGGACGTTGCTGCCGACACCACCCGCGATCAGGCTGACGAGCAGGTTGATGATGAACTGGGTATCCATGGTTGTTGTCTTTCCTGATAGAAGGTTCGCATCCGCGGAGCCATCCGCCGGCCCCCGCTTCACAAGATGAGTTGCCGCTCGACACGCCCGTGTCACGAACCGCGATCAGGAATTTCGAGCGCCGGTCCGGCCGCCTGCCGGCCGTAGCGATCGAAGCGGTCGTAGCGACCGCCGCCAGGCCGCCAGCCACGCCCGGGACCATGCTCGGGGCGTGTAGACTCGACGTCCTGAATGTCAGACGCTTCCTTTCCGGCCGTTCCTCCTGCTCCGCGGCCGCTCCCGGCGCCGGCGGCCGATGAACCGGCCCGCTTCACGGCGCGAACCCTCGACGGCCTCGAGTGGGTGCTGGCCCGCGAACTCGAGGCCCTCGGAGCCCGCGACCTGCGGATCGGCCGGCGGACGATCGAGTTTTCGGCGAAGCCCGGCCGCGAGCGGGAGACGCTCTACCGGGCCGTGCTCGAATGCCGGACGGCGATCCGGGTGCTCGAGCCGCTCGGCCGCTTCGTGGCCGATTCGCCCGCGGGCCTCTACCGCGGCGTGCAGGAGATCGACTGGACCGAGCAGCTAAGAGTCTCGGACTCGCTCCGCGTGGATGCCGCGATCCACGACACCTTCCTGACGCACTCGCTCTACGCCGCGCAGGTCGTGAAGGATGCGGTCGTCGACCAACTCCGCACGCCCTCCGGCAAGCGGCCGAACGTCCAGCTCCGGGGGGCGACGCTGCGGATCGCCCTGCACCTCGTCGGCGACGTGGCGACCGTGTTCCGCGATGCGGCCGGTCGGTCGCTCCACCAGCGGGGTTGGCGGATGGGGGAGGTCGAGGCCCCGCTCTCCGAAGTCCTGGCCGCCGGCATCCTGGCGACCGCCGGCTGGTGGCGGCCGGGCGGGCAGGCCGGCTCGACCGGCGGTGAGCCGCTCCTCGACCCGATGTGCGGCTCGGGCACCCTGGTGATCGAGGGGGCCACGATCGCCGCGGGTCTCGCCCCGGGCCTGTGGCGGGCGCGGCGGCAGGCGCACGGGTTGTTCCGGTTTCGGGACTGCGATCGGCGGCTCGCCGAGCGGCTCGTGGCCGACCTCGAGGCGCGAGTCGTCCCCGCACCGCCGATGTTCTTCGCCAGCGACCTCGACCCGCAGGCGGTCGAGGCAGCCCGGGCCTGCGCGACGGCGGCGGGCGTCGCAGCCGGGGTCGCCATCGAGCGGATGCACTTCGAAGACGTGACGCCGCAGGCGACAGTCGGCCTCGTGGTCGCCAATCCCCCGTACGGCGAGCGGCTGCCGCTGCCGCGGGCGGGCGCCCTGTTTCGCCGCCTCGGCGACTGGCTCGTGCAGCGGTGCGGCGGCTGGCGGGCCGCGATCCTCGCCGCCGACACGCCGGCGCTGGGCAAGCTCGGTCTCCGCCCGAGCCACCGCATCCCGCTGATGAACGGCCCGATCCCCTGCAAGCTCCTCGAGCTCGAGATCCGCGACAGGCCCACGACGTCTCCCAGCCCTGCGCCGGTCGAAGGCGGCGATCCGGATGCCCCCGACGCTCGCGCCGGATCGGTCGCCGCCCCCGACCGGGCCCGCGGGCGCACGACCGCCGACCAGATTGGCGACTTCCGCCGCCGGCTCGCCAAGCGTTTCAAGCACCTGGCCAGGTGGGCCCGCCGCCAGGGCCTCGACGCCTTCCGCGTCTACGATCGCGACATCCCGGAGATCCCGCTGGCGATCGACTGGTATGCCGGCTGGCTGCATGCGGCGGAATACGACCGGCCCCACGAGCGGACCGAGATCGAGCACGAGGTCTGGCTCGACCGGATGATCGAGGCCGCGGCGGCGGAACTCGGCGTGCCGCCGGATCGGACCTTTCTCAAGGCCCGCCGCCGGCAGCGGGGCGGGGGGCAGTACGAGAAGGTCGACGAGCGGAAGGCGCTCGTGACGGTCCACGAAGCAGGCCTCGCGTTCGAGTGCAACCTCTCCGACTACGTCGACACGGGGCTGTTCCTCGACCACCGGATCACGCGGGCCCTCGTCCGCGACGAGGCGGCCGGGCGGAGGTTCCTGAACCTGTTCTGCTACACGGGCAGCTTTTCGGTGCATGCCGCGGCCGGCGGAGCGGCCGAGACCACGAGCGTCGACCTCTCGAACACCTACCTCGACTGGACGCGGACGAACCTCGCCCGAAACGGGTTTCGTGACGCCGGCCGGCATCGCACGGTGCGGGACGAGGCGCGGGCGTTCCTCGAGCACCGGACCCTGCGGGGGGAGCCCCCGTTCGATCTCGTCGTGGTCGATCCCCCCACCTTCTCCCGTTCGGCGCGAAGCGAGACGGCGTGGGACGTCGAGCGGGATCACGTCGCCCTGCTGGATCTCGTGGCCCGCAACCTCTCGGCCGACGGCGTGGTCTACTTCTCCACCAACTTCCGCCGCTTTCACCTCGATGCGGAGGGCGTGGGCCGGTCGTTCACGATCCGCGAGATCACGGCACGGACGATCCCGGAGGATTTCCGCAACCAGCGCGTCCACCGTGCCTGGCGCTTGGTGAAGAAAGCCGACGTTTGACGGGGTTTTGCCGGCACTCCTACATTCATGCCCATGACTGGTCGTGTCCGCATCGCCGCGATCGCCCTCGGCATGGCCTTCATGGCCCTCGTGGGCGGTTGCCGGCCGGCCGATCCGACGCTCGTGAAGATCGTGTCGAGTCTGCCGCGGACCGGCAGCGCGAAGCAGCAGTCCGACACGATCGTCCGCGGCATCCGGATGGCGGTCGAGGAGGCGGGAGGCCGCGTCGGGCCGTTCCGCGTGGAGTATCTCGACCTCGACGACTCGACCGCCGCGGCCGGCCAGTGGACGAGCGAGGCCGAGGCGGCCAACGCCCGCCGGGCGCTCCAGGACCCCGACGTGATGGCCTACATCGGCACCTACAACTCGGGCGCCGCCAAGGTCTCGATGCCGATCCTGAACCTGGGGGACCTGCTGATGGTGTCTCCCGCCAACACGGCGGTGGGGCTGACGAAGCCCGGGCTCGGGGCGCCGGGTGAGCCCGAGGTCTACCGCCCCACCGGCCGCTTCAACTACACGCGGGTCGTTCCGGCCGACGACCTCCAGGGTCCGCTGTCGGCCGACTGGGCCAAGAAGCGGGGCGTCCGCCGGGTCTACATCCTCGACGACAACGAGGTCTACGGGAAGGGGATCGCCGACCTGTTCGACGAGCGGTGCCGCGAACTCGGCATCGAGGTGCTCGGCCACGACTCCATCGACGCCAAGGCGCAGGAGTTCAAGTCGCTGATGGCGAGCGTCAAGGCGGCGAAGCCCGACCTGGTCTACTTCGGGGGCACCACGCAGACCAAGGGCGGCCAACTCGCCAAGGACATGGCCAGCGCCGGCATCGACGCCCTGCTGATGGTTCCCGACGGCTGCCGCGAGCAGGTGTTCATCGATTCGGCGGGCGCCGCGAACCTCGAGGGCCGCTGCTTCGTCACCTTCGGCGGCCTGCCTCCCGAGAAGTTGACGGGGAAGGGGCAGGCGTTCGTCGACCGCTACCGCGAGAAGTTCGGCGAACTCCCGGAAGCCTATGCGGTTTACGGGTACGAGGCGACCTGCGTGGCCCTGCAGGCGATTCGTGAGGCGGGGGTCAAGGATCGGCGGGCGATCACCGACCGGGCCCTGGCGATCCGCGACTTCGACGGGGCGCTGGGCAGTTGGGGATTCGATGCCAACGGCGACACGACGATGCGGACGCTCACGGTCAGCGTCGTCAAGAACGGCGGGTTCGAGTTCGAGGAGATCCTCGACGCCAACCCGGAAGATCCGGCCCCCTGACCGGCCGCGCCATGACTTTCTTCCTGCAGCAATGCCTGATCGGCCTGACCAACGGCGCCCTGGTGGCCCTCGTGGCCCTCGGCTACACGATGGTCTACGGGATCATCCGGCTGATCAACTTCGCCCACGGCGACCTGATCATGCTCGGCGCCTGCCTGGCCCTGACCCTGGTGACGGGCCTGGGCATGGCGGGCTGGACCGGGGCGGCGACCTGGCTCGGCGTCGCCCTGCTGGTGGTGCTGTGCGGACTGTTCTGCGGCGGGTTGAACGTGGCGGTCGATCGGCTCGTCTACCGGCCGCTGCGGAACGCCCCGAAGCTCGCCCCGCTGGTGTCGGCGATCGGCGTGTCGTTCATCTTCATGAACATCGGCCTGTTCTGGCTCGGGCCCGCCGACCGCTCGTTCCCCGAGCTGCTCCCCGCCACCAACCTGTTCGCGGGCGGCGGCCTCCAGTTCACCGCCAAGGACCTGCTCGTGATCGTGGTGGTGGTGCCGTTGATGGTCGCCCTGTCGGTGCTGGTGAAGTCGACGAGATTCGGCAAGGCGATGCGGGCGGTCTCACAGGACACGACGGCTGCGGCCCTCGTGGGCATCGACGTCGACCGGGTGATCTCCGCCACGTTTTTCGTGGGGGGATTCCTCGGCGGAGCCGCCAGCGTGATCTACGGCCTGTACATCAACACCATCGGCTTCCAGATGGGATTCCAGAACGGGCTCTACGCCTTCACCGCGGCGGTGCTCGGCGGGATCGGCAGCATCCCGGGGGCGGTGGTCGGCGGCCTCGTGATCGGCCTCGTGCGGGCGCTGTCGAGCGCCTACGTGGGCGAACGGTGGACGGGGGCGATCGTGTTCGCGATCCTGATCGTGATCCTGGTGTTCCGGCCCGAAGGGCTCCTCGGCCGCAGCACGAAGGAGAAGGTGTGACCATGTCGACTCCGCCCCTGGGCACGCCCGACACGACCGGCGCGGTGGCGCCGTGGGAGCGGCTGATCGCCGTGATCCGCGAGCGCTGGGACATCGTCGCGCTGGTCGTCCTCGCCGTGGCGCCGCTCGTGCTGCCACCTTTGGGCGGAGCCCTGGGCGGGCAGGTGACCACCCTATTCATCTACTGCATCCTGGCGCTGGGCCTCAACGTGATGGTCGGCTACACCGGCCTGGTGCACCTGGGGATCGCCGCGTTCTTCGGCATCGGCGCGTACCTGTTCGCGATCCTGACGGTGCCGATGTATCCGTTCCAGATGCGGTTTCTTACGGCCGCGGTCGTGAGCGCGCTGGCCACCGCGGGCGTGGGGCTGGCCCTCGGCGCGCCGACGCTGCGGCTGCGCGGTGATTACCTCGCCATCGTGACGCTCGGCTTCGGAGAGGTGGTCAAGGTCACGCTGCGGAATCTCGAGCAGATCACCGGTGGGATGAAGGGCTTGAACCCGGTGCCTCCTCCCGGGGCCGGCCTGACGATCGGCGGCACCGACCTCGGCCTGGCGTTCGCGATCGATCCGCGGTGGTTCTACTACCTCGCGCTGCTCGCCCTGGCGGGGGTCGTGCTGGCGATGCGCCGGCTGGAGAACTCGCGGCTCGGGCGGGCCTGGGTGGCGGTGCGCGAGGACGAACTGGCGGCGGAAGCGATGGGGGTGTCGGCCACCCGCGTGAAGCTGTCCGCGTTCGCGATGTCGTCGGCCGTGGCCGGGCTCGCGGGCTGCCTGTATGCCGCCAGCCTCTCGACCACGGCCGATCCCAACGCCTACGACTTCAACCGCTCCATCATGGTGCTCTGCGCGGTGATCCTCGGCGGGCTGGGGAGCATCCCCGGCACGCTCCTCGGCGTGGCCCTGCTCGTCGGCTTCGACACCGTGCTGGCCCCGTGGGCCGACTCCGCGATCCAGCAGTGGAACATCAACTCGTCGGGATCGAGCCTGCTGACCTTCAGCGGCTGGCGGCTGGCGATCTTCGGCGTGGCCCTGATCCTGGTGATGCGCTACCGGCCGGAGGGCCTCGTGCCCTCCCGCCGTCTGGCCGCCGAACTGCACGAGGTGCATGCATGAGCGGCAGCCCACCGGAAGGAGGCAGAGGCGGAGATGCCCGGCCGATCGCCGCCCAGCCCCTGCTCGACGTCGATCGGCTGACCGTGCGGTTCGGCGGTCTCGTGGCCGTCTCGGATCTCGACCTCGAGGTGCCCAAGGGAAGCGTGGTGTCGGTGATCGGGCCGAACGGGGCCGGCAAGACGACCGCGTTCAACTGCATGAGCGGGATCTATGCCCCGACGTCGGGCACGGTCCGCTTCCACGGCCGCCGGCTGGAGCGGGCCTTCACGCCGCGGGTCTTCTGGTCGGCCCTGGGCCTCGGCCTGCTCACCGCGCTGCTGTTCGGCCTCGCCGCCGTCGACGTCGACCGCCTCTGGATGGCGGTCGTGAAGCGGGGAATGCTCACGGGCGAGCCCTTCACCGTGGCGGGGGTGATGGAGCGGCTGCGGGGCTACTTCCGCGCCGAGTTGGCGATCGACCAGATGGCGGGCAAGTGGCGGGTGGTCAGCGCCGACGGCGGGCAGGTGCTGGCGATCAAGCGCGACCTCGAGGAGGCCCGTGCGGTCCGCAACCAGCTGCAGGCGGCGGTCACCGCCCGGCGGGCCGGGCCGGGCACCGTTCCCGACGCGACCGACACGGAGCGGACCGGCCTGGCCGCGCCGACTCCCGTGCCGATTCGCGAGGAGTTGCTCGACGAGCTCGCAGCGGGCAAGTCGCGGATCCGCTGGCGGGGCCTGCTGGGGCTGCTCTTCGGCGGCCTGCTCGGCACCGCCGGCACGCTCGCCGTCTGGCGGCGGGGCCGTCGGTCGCCCCACGTGGTCTCCCGCGCCGGCGTGTCGCGGACCTTCCAGAACATCCGCCTGTTCTCCAACATGACGGTCCTCGAGAACGTGCTCATCGGTCTCGACCGCACCATCCCCGGCGGCGTGCCCGCGATGCTCGTCCGCACGCCCAGCAGTCGCCGCGCCGAGGCCGCCGCCCGGGAGGCCGCGATGCGGGAGCTCGAGTTCGTGGGGCTGGCCGCCGACGCCAACCGGATCGCCGGCCAGCTACCCTACGGCGACCAGCGCCGCCTGGAGATCGCCCGCGCGCTGGCCACGGGAGCCGAGCTGTTGCTGCTCGACGAGCCGGCCGCGGGCATGAACCCGGCCGAGACCGCCGAGCTGGCCGGGCTCGTGGAACGGATTCGCGACCGCGGCGTGACGGTGCTGCTCATCGAGCACCACATGAACGTGGTCATGCGCGTGAGCGACAAGGTCGCGGTGCTCGACCACGGCGTGAAGATCGCCGACGGCACTCCCGCCGAGGTGCGGCGGGACGAGAAGGTGATCGAGGCCTACCTGGGCGGGGAGGCGTGAGCGGCGATGCCACTGCTTGAAGTCCACGACCTCGTCGCCGGATACGGGCCGATCCGGGCTCTCGACCGCGTCTCGCTTCACGTCGACGACGGTGAGCTCGTGGCCCTGATCGGCGCCAACGGCGCCGGCAAGACGACGCTCCTGATGTCGATCTCCGGGGTGGTGCCGCCGCGGGCGGGGTCGATCCGGGTGGCGGGCGCTCCGCTCGCGGGCCTGAAGCCGCACGAGGTGATGCGGCTGGGCGTCGGGCACGCGCCCGAAGGCCGCCGCATCTTTCCGCGGCTCACCGTCCGCGAAAACCTGGAACTCGGCGGCTTCACGCAGGCCGACCGGGCCAAGCTCCGGCGCGACATCGACGAGGCCTGCGGGCTTTTTCCGGTGCTCGGGGAGCGGATGGAGCAGCTCGGCGGCACCCTCTCCGGCGGCGAGCAGCAGATGCTCGCCATCGCCCGGGCGCTCGTGGGCCATCCGCGACTGCTGCTCCTCGACGAGCCCTCGCTCGGGCTGGCGCCCCTGATCGTGGCGAAGGTGTTCGAGGTGATCGCATCCCTCTCCGCCCGCGGCATCGGCGTGCTGCTCGTGGAGCAGAACGCCCGCGCCGCGCTCCGGCTGGCGAGCCGCGGCTACGTGATGGAGACCGGGCGGATCACGCTCACCGGCACCGGCACTGAACTGGCTTCCGACCGCCGCGTTCGCGACGCGTATCTGGGCGAAGGCTGACGGTTACTACGGGGAGCATCCACTAGTTGACGTTTTCTATCCGGCGGCGGCCGCGTAGCGGACGTGCTCTTCTTCGAAGAAGTTGCGGACTACGCCAGGCTGATTCTGGCGGCGGCGGAGGTGTGCTCTGGCGTTTGCCATCA
>VGYR01000089.1 GCA_016872925.1 Planctomycetota bacterium | reverse complement strand
GAGCCACTCAAGCGGCCGATGCGGCGCCGGGCGGACAAGTTGTGCGCCGACTCTCCATGCCGAAATGGCAGTGCGGCGCGCTTCGCACTCGCTTGTTTCAGGACTAGTGGATGCTCCCAGTAGTAAACTCGCGGGCCTGAGTTTGGTCGCTCGAACACCGGACCTCGACCCCCGCAATGGGAACGTCATCATGACCACAGGCCGCCCGGCGCACCGTGCCCTGGTCGTCGCCTGCCTCGTGCTTTTCCAGGGCGTCGCCGCTGGACAGCCAGAAATACCCGCCGCTCCGGACCGGGACGATCCGCCCCGGGTGTTCGTCAGCGGTGTCGAGGGGGATTTTGCGGAGACTCGTGCCGCGATCGCGGCGGCAAAACAGGCGAGCGGCCGTGACTACCGCGTGGTCGTCGTCGACACCGTGCCCGGGGCGGAGGATGCCGGTTCGTTGCTCGAGAAGGTCGTCGACCGCTGGCGGGCGGGGTCGGCGGAAGGCGAGGGCGGCTTCAACCCGGCCGGCGACGTGACGATCGCCGTGGACGTCGGGGATCGGCGGATCGCGATGGACGTGCCGTGGGCGCTCGAGGCCGCAGGTCTGGACAGCGACACCCTCGAACGGGACTTGATCGCCCGGACATTCGTGCCCCGGGCTGCGGACGGCCTGTTCGATGCCGGGCTCGCCGACTTGGTCCATGCGACCGAGCGCTGGGTCCGCGATCGAGCCGACGAGAAGCGGCGGGCCGAGGAGGCGACCCGTGAGTTCCGCACACGGACCCTGCCGATCGGCCTCGCGTCGCTGGGCGTCGCCGGCCTGCTCGGGGGCCTCGCCGTCCAGTGGTCTCGGCATGCCCGACGGCTGCGCGAGGCACAGGAAAAACTCGCGACGTTCAAGGCGGAGGTCGTCGCGCTCTCCGACCTGCTCGACGGAGAGCAGGAGCGGCACCGCATGCTGCCGCACGCCGACGCCGATTTCCAGACGCCGATGGAGGGCATGACACGGGCCACCTACGACAACGTCCAGGGCTCGATCCGTCGCTATCGGGAGCGGTGGCTCGGCCTGATGGATGTCTGGGAGAAGGCCCAGGCGACGGTCGATGGCGAGTGGTTCCTGGGGACCTCCGCCGCGGAACAGGCGATCAGCCTGCTCGATTCGGCGGACGCGCGACCGCCGCTCGCCGAGGTCGCGGCCGAGTGCAAGGCGCCCCTGGATGCGCTGGAGTCGGCGCACGAGAAGGCTCGCGAGGCCGCCGCCGCCCTCGAGGTGCAGCTCTCGGAGGCCACGTCACGGCTGGATGGGGTGGGGCGCCGCGGCCGTTCGGCAGCCTCGTTCCAGGCGGCCATCGCCGACATCGACCGCGGTCGCCGGCGGGCGGGAGAAAAGGTCGAGAGTGATCCGGTCGCCGCCCGCGGCGGACTCGAAGAGGCGCGGTCGATGCTCGACGCCACGGTGGGCCGCATCGATGCCCTCGAGGCGGGAGAGGATCGCCGGCAGCGGGCCGTGGCGGCCACCGAGGAGATCCGGCAGCGGGTGCGAGCCCGCCGCGCCGAAGGCTGGTTGCTCGACGAGCCCGGCGCGAATCCCGACGGCCAGCTCGACGCCGCGGCGCGGCACGCCGACCTCGCGGCACAGCTGCTCGACGCCGGTGAGACCGAGGCCGCGGTTGGCAACGTGGAGCGGGCGGAGCAGGCGAATGCGGAGGCGACCGCCCTGCTGGAGAGTGTCGTCGCCGCGAAGGCGAAGGCCGAGGAACTGCTGCCGGCGACGGCGGCCCGCGGCGAGGCGCTTGCAGCCGCCCGGCGTTCGGCGGCGGCGGCGCTGGAGCGCTTGGCGGCGACCTACGCCCCGGCGAGCTGGTCCGACGTGGCCGACAACCTCGCCCGTGCGGACGACGCCCTGGTCCGCGTCGCCACCCTCATCGACCAGGCCCGGGCCGCCCTGGCCCCGGATCGGCAGCACTACCTGCGGGCGGTGGCGATCCTGGAAGAGGCCGAGCGCCAGGAGGCGTGGGTGGAGGGCTGCCTGTCGGCCATCACCGACCGGCTCGCCGAGCTCGACGGGCTGCGGTCGGCGCTTCCCGGTCGTCGTGATCGGGCCGTCGAGCGGGTGCGGAACCTCGAACACCGCCTGCAGCGGCAGCGAACCGACCGGATTCGCGCCAACGAGCGGTGCCGCGAGGCCGCCCGGATCATCGAAGTGGCCGATCAGGGCATGCGGGCGGAGCGTCCCGATCCACGGCAGTCCGCGCAGCTGATCGAGGCGGCCGACACCGCCGCGGCCCGGGGCGAGCAGCTCGCGACGGAAGACGAGCGGCTCGCCCGGCAGGCCGCCAACGACATCGACGAGACCGACGCGCTCGTCCGACGGGTCGCCGCGTGGTACGCGGAGGGCGTGCAGGCGGACGTGCGGTCCGCCGCTTCCGCGGTCGACGCCGCGCGAGCGCTGCTCGAACGACAGCGGTACGAGGATGCGATCCACACGGTGGCGGAGGCCGCGCAGCAGGCGCGGATCGCCTACGCGACAGCCACGGCGGAGGCTGACCGGCGCCGCATTCGCCGCCAGCAGGAGATCCAGCGTCGCCAGCTCGAGGAGTCTTTCGCCCGGATATCGCGGGGCACGGGCCCCTGGGTGGTTCGCCTTCCGGGGGCGACGTTCACCGGCCCCGATCCCTGGCGGAGCGCGGCGAATCACATCCCGCGGCCCACCGCGGCCGGCGGTTCGTGGTCCCGGGACGTCGCCGAGGTCCGGTGGTAGCGGCGCTCACCGCAGTCCAACCGGCGGAACGTCGAGCCGGTTCACGTCGGCGGCGGGCTCACGGTGCGCTGTGGAGTCCCGGCCCGAGTCATGTCCCTCCAGCACGTGCTCCATCTCGAGCACTCGGTCGCGGACGACGGGCGGCATCCGGCTGCGATCCTCGGGCGTGTCGATCGACCCGCTGAACACGACCTGTCCCTGCGGATCGGAGACCACGAGACGGGTTTCCGTCCCGCTCGTGAGGCGGATCTGGAAGTCCGCATCGTGGCGGACGAGGGTCTCGTCGGCGAGTCGCCGGAGAGGCATCGCCGCGATCGGCCCCTCGCGGGGAGGCACGCGGCCGACCAGCGCGAGGGCCGAGTCGGTGGGCCGCAGGACCCCGCCGCTCGTGGCGACGGTTCTCGGAGGAGCGGCATGGGGTTGGCCGATGGCGACGACGATCTCGCGACCTCCGCGGAGAACGGTGCAGGCGACCGGCGATCCGGTCTCGCACGATTCCAGGAGCGCGTCGAGTTGCTCGGGAAGGACGAGCAGTTGGTCGTCGAGTCGCACGAGCACGTCGTGCTGCGCGAAGCCGGCCCTGGCCGCCTGCGAGTTCGGCGCCACCCACTCGACGACGAGACCGGAGCCCCGCTTCAGGGCCAGTTGCCGCCGCAGCACCGTCGACGCTCGGGAGAGCTTCAAGCCCAGGCCGGCCGCCGAGGCCCGGTCAGCTGCGGCCGTGCCGGCCGGTTCGAGGTGCGACTTCGGGACTTCGGACGCGGCGCCAGCGGGGGCCAGGGGTCCGGGGCATGCCAGGATCAGCCAGGATGCCGCCAGGGCACGGTTCCGGAGCGTGGTCATGCGTGCACGAAAAGAGTATGCGTGGTCGGCCATCCCGACCGCGGCCGCGGTCGGGATGGCATATGTGACGACTTCCGGCCGCAGACACCAGACGAGTCGCGTTGTGGCGGTTGACCGGCCGATGGTTTGGGCGGTCTGCGGAACGCGGAGCGTTGGCGGGTCCGGGGGAGAGTGAGGAACGGAGGCGCTGCAGCGGTGACGGGTCCGAACGGGCTCTGGCGGCCCCGATCCGCAGGCGCAGCCGATCCGATAACTCCTCGGAGTTCGGTTCCGAAGACCCGTGACGCTCGGAGGAGGAAATGATGATGACCGGATCACGCTTCGCAACGATCGCGGCCGCGTGCAGCTGCGTCGTCTTCGCTGCGGTGACGGCCGGCGCGGCGGACCCCGAGAAGTCCGGAAAGCCGCTGCCTGCATCCCCCTCGGCCCCCGACGCAACACCTCCGGCGCCCCTGCAGCCCCCGGCCCCGAAGAAGCCCGTCCTGCTCCCGGGCACCGGATCCCTCGTGAAGAACGTCGTCGATGACTTCGAGGATGAGAAGTGGACCTGGAAGTACAACCATCCGAAGAGTTCCGAAGAGCAGGACAAGCGGATGCGGGGTCCGCTCGCCCGGAGCACCAACAACCGTTGGTTCGAGGGACCCAAGCGGGGCACTCCCGACGTCGTCAAGCGGGTCGCGTTGCCGGCTCCCGGCCTCGAGGGAAGCGAGCACGGCCTCCTGGTGGCCACGCTGCACGGCGGCATTCCAGGGCGCGTGACCTACACGATGCAGCAGGACGACCTGATCTACAACCTCGGCAAGTTCTCCGGTCGAAGCCTGTCGGTGGGTGACAGCCCGAGCATCACGGTGCGGGTCTACATGCCCCCCTTCGAGCAGTGGGAGAATCGGAGCGGGCCCAGCTTCGGCTTCCGCGCCGGCTGCTTCACGCACGCGATCATCACGGGCGACGACCATCCCGACGAGGGAGAATACGGCGTCGAAGAGTACTGGCCTGGGATGTTCATCTGCTTCGAGAGCAGCCACACCGGGAAGGTGAAGGAGGACGCGGCCTACATCCGCGTCCGCAGTGGACGCCGCGGCGGCGAGATCCGGGGCCCCGCGATCAAGGAACTCGGCTGGTGGACGCTCGGCATGTCGTTCACGCCCGACGGCATGGTGCACTACTTCGCCAGTCCGGGTGTCGACGAACTCACCATGGACGACCACATCACGTCGCAGTATCCGTACGGCTACCGAACCGAGTGGGTGAAAACCTTCTTCTTCAACGTCTGCTCCCATGACGACGGCCGCACGTGGAGCACCCCCTGGGTGATCGACGACCCGAAGGTCTACTTCGTGAAGCGACCCCAGATGGCGACCACCCGGCCTGCGCGCCGCTGAGCGGGGTCGCCGGTGGTCAGTGGGCGGTCCGGACGAAGTCGCAGACGGGAACGAGTGCCGCGGCAAGGCCTTCGTCTGAGCCGCGGATCCGCTGCGTGTCGTCGCCGTCGCGACCCACCACGAACCCGCACGACCGGCCCGAGTCGGCACCGCGTCCCTCGATCTGGACGGTCCACTCGTCGCCGTGGCGGAGCCACGTGCCCTCCGCGAACCGACCTGCCGACGTGAACATCCACGAGCGGATCGTCTCGCGCTCCGGATCCCAGCCGATGATCTCGGTCACCTGACGGTCGTCAACCGTGGCCGCGGGCAGCAGGCCGGGCACGTCGCCGGTCCGTTCCGCAAATGTCCCGTCGCCACGAACGGAGTGGATGCGCACGAGGAAGGCCCTGCCGGGCGACCAGTCGCAGGTCGTGGCGGCCGTCAGGCCCGGCCCGACGTCCTCCCACATGCCGACGAGCCATCCGAGTTGCTCCAGCGGCTGCGGCGGGGCGAAGGACGTCGGCAGCGGGTTCTCGCGGACGCTCTCCAGCACCCAACGGCCCGCCTGCTGCACCGCGACCGCGGAGAACCGGCTGGCGGCAGCCGAGCCGTCGGCGAATGAGACACGGGACGTGCCGTCCACGACGGCGACGTCGGCGCGGACGGCATGGATCGAGGCGACGTCGATGTCGATCACGGCCGCGGCGTCATCGGTGAACAGGGATGCGAACACGTTGCGGACCGCCTCACGGCCGCGAGTCACTTCACCGGACGCGAGGTCGATGTTCTCGCCGCTGGCGCTCCAGTGAGCCGCGAGTTCGGCGACGTCGTGCCGGTTGAACGCCGCGGCGTACGATGCCAACAGGCCGCGGACGCCCGAGACGGCTTCGGGGATCGACCGCACGGCTCCGGGCTCCGTACCCGGCAACCGGTGGGGCACCGGGGGCTTCCGCGGTGCCGCGTTCGCGGCGAGGGCGGGGCGGGGCGGAGCGATCACGACCGGCACCAGGCCGGGTGCGGCCGGCCGGACCGACCTGGCCACGGCTGGCCGTCGCAGTTCGGGTTCGACCGCGACGCCGCTGATGGCCCCATCGTGCGTGGCCGAACATCCGGCCACCGCGGCCAGCACCACGCCACCGAGCCCTGCCACCGCACTGCGCGACATCACGGTTCACCCTCCCTGGCGAAGTCATCGGGCGGCCGCTGAGAAGGTGCCGCTCGCTCCCTTGAAGGTAGCGGTTTTCGGCTCGGCCGCACAGCCACGGGCGGGGTCACCTGGCCTCCGCCGTGACTCCCGGGAACTCGTCGGTGCGGAACGGCGTCAGCGGCAGGCCGCTCGTGGCATACATGTTGCACACCGGGTTGTCCGCCCAGGCGTAGCGGACGGCGACGGGGTCGGCCACCGAGTCGTTCCAGACCTCGATGCGGCCGTCGTCACGGATGCGGGCCTTCGCGGGCACGAACTTCCGCTCCGCGCCCGCGATCGTGAAGCCGACCGGTTCGGCGACGTCGAAGGGCCGCCAGCCCGGGCCTGCGGGGACGTGGTCGAACGACAGCATGATCTTCGCGCCGTCCCGTTCCATGCCCTTGTAGAGAGGGCTCCTGCAGGCGATCGCTGGAACCGCGTAGGTCTCGGAGAGCGCCCAGCGGGCCAGCCGCTTGGCGACGTCCTGCTTGTTCATGGGGTGGATGTCCTTGCCCTCTCCCAAATCGATGATCACCGCTTCTCCCGTGTTGGGCAGTTTGTTCATCGTCATGGTCTGGGCTTCGCGGAGTTCCGCCCAGTCGCTCTCGGCGGGGTCGGCCTTCTCGGCCTTGTAGTCGGCGAGCTGCACCCAGAAGAACGGGAAGTCGCCCAGGCCCCATTCGTCCCGCCACGACTGGATCATGAAGGGAAACAGCTCGCGGTACTGGTAGGCACGGCCCGCGTTCGATTCCCCCTGGTACCAGATCGCCCCCTTGATGCCGTAGCCGATCGAGGGCGTCAGCACACCCGAATGGATGTTGCCCGGACGGGCGTTGCCCTTCATCCTGGCGTCCGGGTTCTGCTTGGGATCCGGCTTGCCGCCCGGCTCCGGCTTGCCGGCGGCCTTGGCCTGCTCCGCCGCCACCTTCCAGGCGGCGCGCTTCCCCTCGAACTCGGCCTCGGCCTTCTCGAGATCGGCCTCTTCCGCGAGCCAGCGGTCGTGAATGGCCCTCAGGGTCGGATGGCCGGCCAGCTTGTCCCGCCTCACCCACGCTTCGGCCGCGCTGCCCCCCCAGGCGTTGTTGATGAGCCCCACCGGCACGCCGAGCGTCTGGTGCAGTTGACGTCCGAAGTAGTAGCCGACCGCGGAGAAGTTGCCGACCGTCTCGGGCGTGCACACCTTCCAGCTGCCGGTGAAGTTCCACTGCGGCTCCTGGGTGCCCACCTGCGGGACGGAGAGCAGGCGGATGCCGGGAAACGTGGCCGCCGCCTTTTCAATGTCGGGGTCGTTCGACTGGTTCACCGACCACTGCATGTTCGACTGTCCGGAGCAGATCCAGACTTCGCCCACGAGCACGTCCTCGAAGGTGACCACATTCTTGCCCTTCACCGTCAGGGTGTGCGGGCCGCCGTATTCACGCACCGGATCGAGCAGGACCTGCCAGGTGCCGTCGGGAAGGGCCGTGGTCGTCTTGGTCTGGCCCGCGAACGACACCGTGACCGGCTCGCCCGGATCGGCCTTGCCCCAGACGCGCGTGGCGATGCCCTGCTGCACCACCATGTGATCGCCGAACATGTTGTTGAGCGACACGTCGGCCTGAACCGTCACGGCGGCCGTCAGGGCGGCGGCCACGACGGCGAAACGGCACTGGAGCATGCGAGGAACCTCCCGGATCGTGGCGAGCGTCTCCATCCGCGGCGGAGGATACCGCGGCCGCGGCCCGCTGGAAACCGTCCGCCGACGCCGGCCGGCCGTTTCTCGCACCGGCCGGGCGCGCAGGGTATGGTGGGGACCTGCGGAGGGCTGCCCTGACGACGAGAGGAAAAACGATGAGTGACGAGACGACGCGTGACGGCGACGTGGAGAGCGGGGGCCACGGAGACGAGCGCCCGAAGGCGACCTCGGCCGTGGCGATCCCGCTGGTGGCGCTGGGCTTGCTGGCCGCGGCGGTCTGGCTCGGCACCAAACCCTCGGCCACGCGGCCCGGGGCGGCGACCGCTCCCGCCACGGCACCTGCCGCCACCGCTGCCGATCCGCTGCCATCGTGGAACGACGGTCCGACGAAGCGGGCGATCCTGGAGTTCGTCGCCGCGGTGACCACCGAGTCCGCGCCGACGTTCGTCCCCAGGCCCGAGCGGATCGCCGTCTTCGACCACGACGGCACGCTCGTCTGCGAGAAGCCCGTGATCCACGGGATGTTTCTCGTGGATCGGGTCAAGGATCTCGTCGCCCGGCGACCGGAACTCGCGCACGAGGAACCCTTCGCGACGCTGCTCACCGGTGACCTGGAGTTCATCCGGCGCCTCGGCAAGAAGTTCTTCACCGACCTCACCTTCTCCACGCTGGCGGGCGTGCCTGAGGAGAAGCTCGAGGCCGAGGCCCGCGACTTCATCCGCACCGCGCAGCACCCGCTGTTCGGGGTGCCGCTCGAGGAGGTCGTCTACGAGCCGATGAAGGAGCTGATGGCCCTGCTCAAGGCCAAGGGGTTCGACATCTGGCTCTGCTCCGGCAGCGGGATCCATTTCGTCCGACCCGCCGCCGAGATCTGGTACGGCATGCCGCCGGATCGGGTGATCGCCTCGCGACCGCTGACGGAGCTGCGGGAGGTGGAGGAGCCGTCCTCGCCGAATGAACGGCACCCGAACCGGCGTCTCGATCTCGTCGTCCTCCCCCAGATCCACGTCCTCAACGACGAGGAGCGGAAGCCCGTGAGCATCGGCGAGCACATCGGCCGTCGGCCGATCTTCGCCGCGGGCAACGTCGGCACGACCGGGGACATCGAGATGCTCCGTTGGTCACAGTCGGGTGAGCGGCCGAGCCTCCAGCTGCTCGTGCTCCACGACGACGCCGATCGCGAGCTGGCCTACGGGGAGCCGATGAACGAGTCGCTCGACGCCGCCGCGAAGTATGGCTGGCAGGTGGTGCGGATGGCCCGTGACTGGAAGCAGGTCTTCGCCCAGCCGCTGACGAAGTCGGCCCCCGCGGCGGTGCCGCCGCCCGCCGCGGCCATGGTTCCGGGAACGCCCGAACCGGCCGTGACCGGTGAGCCGTCCGAACGATGGGCCCGGGAAATCGCGGCGTATGAGCAGGTCGATCGCGAGTCGCCTCCGCAGGCCGGGGGCGTGGTGCTGCTCGGCTCGTCCAACGTCCGCATGTGGAACACGCTCGCCGACGACTTCCCCGGCATGAACGTCCTCAACCGCGGGGTTGGCGGCTGTCGGCTGGTCGAGCTGACGGAGTTCGCGTCTCGGCTCGTCGCGGCTGCCAGGCCGCGGGTGGTGGTGGTCAGTGCCGGCACCAACGACATCGCCGCGGGGGCGTCGACCGAGGAGATTCGGGATGCGTTCGAGGGCCTCGTCGCCACGCTGCGGCGCGAGGCCCCCGACGCCACGCTGGTGTTCCTGGCAATCTCACCGACCATCAAGCGATGGGATCAGCTCGACCGCCAGGTCGCGGCGAATGCGGCGATCAAGGCGGCGATCGACGCCCTCGGCCGGGACGGGGATCTCGTCTACCTCGACGCCAACGCAGCCTTCCTCGGGCCGGATGGAAAGCCGGCCGCGGAATGCTTCCTCGACGACATGCAGCATCCAAGCACGATCGGAAATGCCCGGCGGGCCGAGGTGATCCGGCCGATCCTCAGGGAGCTGCTCGCAACGGCTCCTCCCGGGAACCCGTGACCCGGGAAATCGATTCTCGGCCCACCCGTCGGGATCCTAGCCTGCAAATCCGGAGCAGGCGTCGCCCGCGAACCGCCGGCCCGCCCGCCTCGGTGAACCCCGCACCCGAAACGTTTCTGGCGGAAAAACCCTGCTTTTCGCGGATTTTTCGGTCCTTTTCTGGGAGATCCTCGGGCCGACGAGAGCCGGCGCCGGGAAACTCGGGAAATCCAGGTCCCCATCCCTTGAAAGCCTGTTTAGTCACCGTAATCTATCCAGCTTATCAAGCGGCCGAGCGTTTCGGTCGTCGGAAGAGATGGGTCTCTTCGACCGACCGAAGTTCGAACGCGGTCAAGAAAAGCCTGCTCGATTCGTCCCTGTTTCGTTCCTTTTCTTTCCGGAGGTTTGCGTGGTTCGCAAAGTTCTTTCCTGCCTCCTGCCGGCGTTTGCCGTCGTCGCCATGTGCACCAGCACGTGGGCCGACTGCGGTGCCTGCGGTGGCGGCTGCGAGGGTGGCGCCGTCGTCAGCAGCGGTGATTGCAATGGTTGTGATGGTGCCGGCGCCGCGTGCGGCGGGACCAAGACGGTGTACCAGCGTCAGTACGTGACCGAGATGAAGACGGTCACGTCGACCGAGTACACCACCGAGACGCGTGAGCGGACCTACACGGTCAACAAGCGCGTCCCGCGGACCGAGACGAAGACCCGCACGGTCACCGTGCAGGTTCCGGAGACTCGGACCAAGACCGTGAACTACACGGTCAACAAGAACGTGACGGAGACCAAGACGGCTGAGTACACCGTCCAGGTCCCGTACACCGAGTCGGTCGAGCAGAGCTACACGGTTCACGTGCCGGTGAGCGAGGAGAAGACCTCGAACTACACCGTGATGGTTCCGAAGCAGGAGGAGAAGACCTCGACCTACACGGTCCAGGTCCCCTACACCGAGCAGGTCGAGCAGACCTACACGGTGATGACCTCCGTGCCCGAGGAGAAGACCTCGACCTACTCGGTCCAGGTTCCCTACACCGAGTCGGTCGAGCAGACCTACACGGTGAGCGCGCCCGTGTCCGAGGAGAAGACCTCGACCTACACGGTCCAGGTCCCCTACACCGAGTCGGTCGAGCAGACCTACACGGTGATGGTGCCCGTGTCCGAGGAGAAGACCTCGACCTACACGGTCCAGGTTCCCTACACCGAGGAGAAGGTTTCGACCTACTCGGTGAGCGTTCCCTACACCGAGCAGGTCGAGCAGACCTACACGGTGAACGTGCCCTACACCGAGGAGATGACCGGCAGCCGGACCGTGCAGAAGCGCGTCCCGGTCCAGTCGTCGAAGACGGTGCAGGTCCGCGGTGGCAGCTGGCAGACGCAGCAGTACACGGTCGGCGGTGGCGTTGACGCCAACGGCTGCCCGTGCCCGGAGAAGGTCTGCTGCAAGCGTGTCTGGGTTCCGACGTGCGAGACGAAGGAAGTCCCGGTCACGACCTACCAGTGCACGACCGAGGAGGTCCCCTACTCCTACACGGTCACCAAGTGCCGTCAGGAGCAGCGGAGCCGGATGGTGAACGTGGCTCGGACCCGGACCGAAGAGCGGACTCGGACCTACTCGGTCACGAACTACCGCCCCGAGGAGCGGACCCGGACCTACACCGTCACCAAGATGGTGCCGGAGCAGAAGACCCGTTCGGTGAACGTCACCAAGTACCGCTCGGAAGAGCGGACTCGGAACTACACCGTGACCAAGATGGTTCCGGAGACGAAGACCCGCTCGGTCAGCGTCACCAAGTACAAGTCCGAGGAGCGCACCCGCACCTACACGGTGACGAAGTGCGTGCCGGAGACGAAGACCCGCACGGTCAGCGTCACCAAGTATCGTCCGGAAGAGCGGACCCGCAGCTACACCGTCACGACCTGCGTGCCGGAAGAGCGGACCCGCACCTACACGGTGACGAAGCACGTGCCGGAGACGAAGACCCGCACGGTCAACGTCACCAAGTACAAGAGCGAGACGAAGACTCGCGAGTACACGGTGACGAAGTGCGTGCCGGAGACCCAGACGAAGGAAGTGTCCTACACGGTCCTCGTCCCGCAGCAGAAGGAAGAGTCGTACTCCGTGACGGTGTACGACTGCGTGCCCGAGACGAAGACGCAGAGCTACACGGTTCGCGTCCCGCACACGGTCACGAAGGAAGTGCCGGTGCAGAAGTGCGTGACGGTCGCCGTCGAGGTGCCCGTCGAGGGTGGCTGCGGTGGTGACGCCGGTGCTGCCGGTGGTGCTTGCGGCGGTTGCGGCGAGGCTTCGGCCTCGGCCGGCGACTGCGGCGGTGCCTCGGCCGCCTGCGGCGAGTGCGGTGGTCGGCGTCGCGGCTGCGGCTGCCGGCGCTGCAAGTAAGCACCGACTGCATCGGGGCAACCCGATGACGACGTGCCCACAGGAGGGCCGGGCGTGAAAACGCCCGGCCCTCCGCTTTTTCGCGGGCCTGCGGTTGCCCTCGGACCGGGCTTGTGGTCGAGTAGTCGCTTTCCTTCGTCGGACGATGCTCGCAGGGAGGCGAACGAATGCTCGAGTCGTGCGCGGCAGAACCGATCTCGACGCCGACGGCGGATGCCGGTGGCGGCGAGACGTGGATCCACGACGTGCGGCGGGTGATCCGCGGGGCCGGCGACGACCTTTTCCGCCCCTCGCCGGGGAGGTACTGGATCGATTTCCTCGTCAGCCTCGTCGCGGCATACGTCGCGTCCGGCGTCTACCTTACCGCTCCGTTAGGGTCATGGGCCCAGGTCGCGGCCTTTCCGATCGCCGTGTTCTGGCTCTACCGCATGGGGTCGCTGGTCCACGAGGTCTGCCATCTGGGCGAGCATGAGATGCCCCTCTTCAAGGCCGCGTGGAACGTGCTCGGCGGGGTGATGATCCTGATGCCCAGCCCCTTCTTCACCCGGCATCACCGCGACCACCACAGCCAGCGGTACTATGGGACGCCGCAGGATCCCGAATATGCGGCGAACATGGTCAGGGGGGGCGACGTCGCGAGCGTCGCCGCCTTCGCCGGCAAGATCGCGGCCATGCCGATCCTCGTGTTCCTGCGGTTTTTGCTGGTTCCGTTGACGTTCATCTCCCCGGGTGTCCGGGAGTGGACGCTCCGGCGGGCCTCCGCCTTCACGTTCAACCGCCGCTACGAGCGGCGGCTCACGGCGGCCGACCGACGGGCGATCCTGGCCGCGGAAATCCCCTGTTTCTTCCGGGCCTTGCTGATCCCGCTGCTGGTGCTCCTCGGCCTCAATCACTGGAGCCGGATCCCGCTCCTCTATGCCCTCGCCGTCGCGACGGTGGCCCTGAACCACATGCGGTTCCTCGCCGATCACCACTGCGAGGGGGACGGGTCGAAGTCCGACCTGGAGTCGCACATCACCGACTCCTGCAACTTCACGGCCAACGACCCGTTGACCCTGCTGTTCTTTCCCTTCTCGATCCGCTACCACGCGCTCCACCACCTGTTTCCGTCGATGCCCTACCACAATCTCCGCCGGGCCCACGAGCGGCTCGTTGCGGCACTTCCGGCGGATTCGCCATACCTGGCCTTGGAGCGGCCGGGGTGGTGGAGCGTCGCCCGACGGGCGATTCTCGGGCCGCCGGCTCCGGCCGGCTGACGTCCGCCCGGCCCTTGCACGCCGCTGCGTCGCATGGTCATTTACGGTCGCGTTCGGCGTTCGGGCCGGACGGGGGACTGCACGACCTGGTGGAGAACGACGTCATGACGACGCGCTGGATGCAGAGGGTGTCCCGGGGGACGGGATGGTGTGCGGTGGCCTTGATCGCCGCCGGGGGAGTGGCGTGGGCCCAGTCGGCGGTGGAGGAGGCCGAGGTGGCGTCGATCGTCAAGGCCGTCGCGGCCGAGGCGGATGCCACGGTGAAGGCGTTCAACGCGGGTGACGCCCCGGACCTGGCGGCGATGTTCATCCCGGACGGGGAACTCGTCGACGAGAACGGCACGGTGACCGAGTCGCGGGCCGACATCGAGGCCCTGTTCCGGAGGTTTTTCGAGCGGTTCCCCGGTGCCACGATCGAAATGGAGAGGGCGTAACTCGCAAATCTCTATGCCGCAGCCTTCCCGCATAGCCTGTCTTGCTCAGTTTCGACGTGGTACTCGATGAATTCATCCCAGCGGCCGTTGAGGTAAACGGCCCGCAGGTGGAGCATGGCCTGGGCGCCCGTCACGGTCCACCGCATGCCGGTTCCCTC
>VGYR01000088.1 GCA_016872925.1 Planctomycetota bacterium | reverse complement strand
AACCGCGCCGGAGTGCTCCGGCCCCGCGACCACTTCATCAGCGTCGCTCGCTGCTCAACCGTCAGAACAACTGGCTTGGCAACACGCATGACGGAATCCTCCATGAGTTGAGGATTCAACGGCACTGACAGTAATAAGTTGCGTTATTTCGGAGACACTACACGAGCCTCACCAGCAGCCCATCGGCTTGGAAATGCCTGTGGGCATGGTTGCGGAAGTGCCATTGGCCGGACGATCCTTCGGCTGGGACCAGCTCGGCACGCGGACGGCCGACGAGGACTTCGCGCCGCTCCTCGCGGAACTCGACCGGCCGCTCGACCACTTCAAGAGGTTCATCGGCGACACGGCGCTGGCGGGCTCCCGGGGAGGCATCGCCTGCGGGCTCGACTTCTTCGGTGCCGACCAGGTCGTGCTCGGCACCGACTGCCCGTTCGATCCCGAGGGGGGAGCGCTGTTCATCCGTGAGATCATCGCGGCGATCGACGGACTCGACGTGTCCGAGGCCGAACGCCGCAGGATCTACGAGGGCAACATCCGCCGGCTCGCCGGACACCGCCGCAGGCCCTGAACGGCCTGGTTGCGACCGTACCGAAGGCCCGGGTATTCTTCTTCGCCCGCTCGAAGAACTCCATCCTTTCGGAAACCCGGTGGTCCCGCCCGCAGTCAGGACTCGGCCTCCTGCCTCCGTTCTTTCCCCTGAACCTCCGGTGGTGTCCCGCCGTCCGAACCCATGTCCAGGGACAATCTCTGCCGACGCGGTGCCTCAGCCTCAGGAGCACAGTCTGCTTCCGGTAGCGGCCCCGGACCTGTCGCCCATCGGGTCCGATCCGCGGTCGGCAGCCTCCTGGTCGGGTGCCTCGCCCTGGCCGCCGGCCGGGTCGGCGCTGATCCCGACGAAGAGGCCGTTCCGCCGCCTCCCCCGCCGACGGTCGTCGATCGATCCGCCGACCTGGACGCACTTGCCGAAGGGTTCGGCCTGCCGGCCGGCTTTGCCGCGGTGCTCTTCGCGGCCGAGCCCGACGTGGCCAATGCCGTCGCCCTCGCCCTGGATCATCGCGGTCGCTGCTTCGTCGCCGAGACCTTCAGCTTCGGGAAGCAGCTTGCCGCGACGGCGGGGCTCGATCCGGCCGCGGTGCTCGCGGCCGACCTCTCCACCCGCACGGTCGCCGACCGCCTCGCAGCCACGCGGCTGTTGCTCGGCGACAAGGCGTCCGACTGGCAACGCGCGAGCGAGCAGGTGCGGCTCCTCGAGGACGGTGACGGCGACGGGCGGGCCGATCGGGCGACCGTGTTTGCCGCCGGCTTCAACGGCCTGCTCGACGGCCACGCCGCGGGCGTGCTCGCCCGCGACGACGACGTGTTCCTCGCCTGCATCCCGGCCCTCTGGAGGCTGCGGGACGCCGACGGCGACGGGGTCGCCGACGAGCGGACGCCGCTGCACGTCGGCTTTGGCGTCCGGGAGGGTCTGCGGGGTCACGATCTCCATGGGCTCGTGCTCGGCCCGGACGGCCGCCTCTACTTTTCGCTCGGCGACCGCGGCTTCCACCTGCCGGGCCCGGACGGCCCGCTGACCGACCCGGAGACCGGCGCCGTGTTCCGCTGTGAGCCCGACGGCTCGGGGCTCGAGGTCGTGGCCACCGGGCTGCGGAATCCGCAAGGCCTCGCGTTCGACGACGCCGGCAACCTGTTCACCGTCGACAACAACGGAGACTTCGGCGACCGCGCCCGGCTCGTGCAGGTCGTCCCCGGCGGCGACTCGGGCTGGAGAATGACGTTCTTCGACCTTCCGGATCGTGGTCCCTTCGGCCGCGAGGGGCTCTGGCACCTGCCCCACGAGGGTCAACCGGCATGGATCGTGCCGCCGTTGGCGCATCTGGCCGATGGCCCTGCCGGGCTCGATTTCTACCCCGGCACGGGTCTGCCTCCGCACTTTGCCGGTCGGTTTCTGCTGGCGGACTTCTGCTGGTCACCCGCCACGAGTTCGATCCGCAGCTTCCGACTGCGGCCCGCGGGTGCGGCCTTCGCGGCGGTGGACGAGGAGCAGACGTTCCGGCACGTGCTGGCCACCGACGTCAAGTTCGGCCCCGACGGTGCCGTCTGGGTGGCGAACTGGATCGAGCCACAGCCGGACGGGGCTCGGGGGCGGATCTGGCGGTTCATGCCAGAGGCCGACGCGTCGCCCGAGGCGGCGGAGCGGGCCCGGATCGTCGCGCAGGTCCGCGGGTTGCTCGCCGGGGACTGGACCGCGCGCGACGTGGCCGAGCTGGTGCCGCTGCTCGCCCATGCCGATCGGCGGGTGCGGTGCAAGGCGCAGGGGGAACTCGCCCGCCGCGGCGCTGCCGGACCGCTGACGACGGTCGCCCTGGAGGCGGACGATCCGATCGCCCGCCGGCACGCGGCCTGGGGCCTCGGGCAGATCGGCCGCCGTGCCCCCGCCGCCGAGCGGGCCGCCATCGAGCACGCGATCATGACGGTCCTGCGGGACGCCGCGTGGGAGAACCGCATGGTCGCCTGCCGGTGCCTCGGCGACCTCGTCGCCCGCGTCGCCGCGCCCGCGATCGTCGCCCTGCTCGAGGACTCCCAGCTGCACGTCCGCGCCGCGGCGGCGCTCGCCCTGGGTCGCATCGGCGACCCGACCGTGGCCCCCGGGATCGTGGCGGCGCTGCGGCACGCCGCGGCGGGGGGTCTGCTCGACCCGCACCTGCGGCATGCGCTCGTGATGGGCATGGCGGGCACCGTCGAGCCGGACGGACTTGTGCCGCTCGCGGCCGACGGCGACCCCGAGGTGCGGCTCGCCGCATGCCTGGCGCTGCGGCGGCGCGCCGACCCGCGGATCGCCGCCTGCCTCGACGATGCCGACCCGCGGATCGCCGTCGAGGCGGCCCGGGCGATCCACGACGTGCCGATTCCCGCCGCCGCCGACGCCCTGGTGGCCCGGCTCGCCAAAGGCCCCGCGACCGGCGGGATGGGGGAGGCGTTTCTGAGGCGGGCCATCTCGGCTGCCGAGCGGCTGGGAACGCCCGCGGCCGCCCGCCTGCTCGCGGCGTGTGCCGCCCGCCACGACGTGCCGCCCGACCGGCGCCGCGAGGCGCTCGAGGCGCTCGCCTCCTGGGCCGCGCCTTCGCCTCGGGATCGGGTGCTGGCCGCCTGGCGGCCGGCGGCGGCCCGCGACGCGGCGGACGCGCGTGCAGCGCTGGAGTCGCTCCTTCCCGAGATTCTGGCGGCCGCTTCCGACGCCGCCACCGACCTCGCCGCCGCCGCGCTTGCGGCGGCGGCGGCCGTCGGCTGCGCGGGCGTCGGCCCGATGCTCGATGCCGCCGCGGCCGACGGCTCCCGCGTTCCCGAGGCCCGCGCCGCGGGGCTCGAGGCGTTGGCAGTCGTCGACGCGGCCGCGGGCCTCGAGCGGGCGCGGGACTGCGTTAGGGCGCCGGAGTCTGCGCTCCGCCGGGCGAGCCGGCGGGTGCGGGCGGCGGCCGGTCCGACCCCGGAGACCGTCGCCGAACTGGTCGCGGTCGCCCTCGACACCGACGGAGGACTGCCGCTCGCCGAGCGGCAGCAGGCGGTCGACCTGCTCGCGGGCCTCGACGGCCCCGCGGCGGTCGCGGGCGTCGCGGAGGTGGCGTCTGCCGTCGAGTCGGGCCGGCTCGAGGCCGCGGTCGAGCTCGAGGCACTCGAGGCGGTCGAGCGGCGGCTCGACGCCGGCCTGGCGGCGCGGCTGCGGACGGTTCGCGAGGCCGACGCGACCGCGGCCGGGATTCCGCCGGGATGGCACGACGTGGCCTGGGGCGGCGACGTCGACCGCGGCCGCCGCATCTTCTTCGCCGACGCGGCGGCCGGCTGCGTCCGCTGCCACCGCGCCGAGGGCCGGGGGGGCAACGCGGGGCCACCGCTCGACGGGCTGGCGGGCCGCCGCGACCGCGGCCACCTCATCGAGAGCATCGTCGCGCCGAGCGCGCGATTCAGCGTTGGGTATGCGACGACGATCGTGACGACGGTCGACGGTCGCTCGGTGCACGGCGTCGTCGAGGCGGACGATGGGGAGCGGCTCACGATCCGGTCCGCGGACGGCACGCAGCACGTGCTCGCCGCAGGCGCGGTCGACGACCGGGCGGCCGGTGCGTCGGCGATGCCGGCCGATCTCGCCTCCCGGCTCACCCGCCGCGAGCTGCGGGATCTCGTCGAGTGGCTCACGAACCTGGTCGGGCCGCCCACCGAGACGGCCGTCCCCGCGGGAGGCGCGGCCCCATGAGCCACCCGCGACGAAACCCCAACAATCCTGTGGATCGGCGGCCCGCGGTGGGGCCGTCGGCGGGGGGTGGAAGATGCGGTTCGAAACGATTTCTTTGATGCGACGGTTCCTTCAACACGAGCGAGGTGCGAAATGATCCCTTCCCGGTCTTCACGAATGGTGCCGAACGGCGGACGCCTGATCGGCATCGCTCATGGTTTCATCTCTGTAGGGGCCGTTGGTCAACGGGTGACGTCGCTGCTCATGCTCGGTGCTTGTTCCGTCCTCCGCATCCTCGGAGAGGCGGCGGGGCGGTTGGATTCATCTCTTCGCGGTCACCGGTCGTGGCGGTCGCAATGCCGCCCCGCTTGTTCCGGGCCGAATAAAACCATGTCCGCATCGGTCGGGCCGAATTCACACTGTCGCAGTCATCGGCTGACATTCCCGGCATGGCCGTGGAGCCTGCGGGGCGTGAGCCCCGCAGAGGATCGTCAGCCGAGCCGTGTGAAGCCGTATCGCGGTCACCGACTCGACGTGGTTCACCCGACAAGCGGGTGCACCAAAAAGCTACCGCCGCATGAACAGTTCGTGTCTCCGTGTATCTCTCATGGAATGCCTTGGTCAGGCTGGCTGAAGGGCACGGCCTCGTCGCTTGGCCTTGGCCTTGTTCGCAGCCTTGGTTCTGTCGCGCCGCTCGCCGGACTGGTGCGGCTTCTGGTCACGCACCATCGCGTAAAGCGTGCGCAGGAGCCGACGCCCCATGACCACGTTGGCCTTGGCCCGCGGCATCCGGGCGATGAACCGCTGCCTGGTCGCCTCCTGCTTGGCGTCGCTCTGGCAGAGCGTGACGGCAGCTTGACAGAGGGCCCAGCGCAGGGTGGCCGAGCCGGCCTTGGTGATGTTGCCGCTCTGCGTGCGGCCGGCCGACTCCTTGAGGTCGGCGGTCATGCCGGCCCAGAACTCGAGGGCGTCGGCGTTGGGGAAGCGGTCGAACGGGCCGATCTCCGAGGCGATGACAAGCGCCCAGATCGGGCCGATGCCCGGCACGCTCCTGAGGATCTGCCAGGTCGCCGCACACTGCGGCGACCTGGCCGCGGTGAGCATCTCACGCCTGAGGATCTCCCGCTGTCGCTCGATGAGCAGGATCTGGTCGAGGTAGTTGCTGAAGGCCAGTCGCTGAGCCGGCTGCAGCAGGCCGCCGAACGTGAGGAACCAGCGGTGGGCCCGGGGGCCGTCGAACTGCGGGCCGCGGATGTTGGCGGCGTTGAGCATGCTCTTCATTCCCTGCTGGGCCTTGGCCAGGGAGCGGCTCAGCTGCCGCCAGTGCCGGCCGAACTTCCGCAACTGCATGAGCTGCGGGTCGGCGATATAGCCCAGCGGGCATTCGCCGCGGGACAGTCGCAGGGCGATGTCGAGGGCGTCATTGGGGTCGTTCTTACGACGCTTCCCCCTTCTCATGGAAAGCTCCGTGGCGTCGGCGATGTCCAGGCGATCGACACAGGGCGTGAAGCGATCGATGAACCACTCGACGAACGGGCATGCCTCGACGGCCAGCCACTTCGGGCCGGGCAGAGCCTTGATCCACTCCGCGATGCGTTCGCCGCACTTCGTGTTGCATGTGAGCTGCCCGAGCAGCTCGCCGTCCGCACGCACGGCCCGCAGCGTCACGGTGCACTTGTGCAGATCGACGCCGATGAAAGTAAGAAAGCCAATCACGTCCGTTCTCATGGTCGTAAACTCCGTGTCAGGGGTCGAACACAACTTCACGCTATGGAGCAAGGTACGTCCTGCTCCCGGCCCCTCCACGGTTTCACGCTCGTCGAGTTGCTTGTGGTGATCGCGATCATCGCCACGCTGATCGGGTTGCTTTTGCCGGCCGTGCAGTCCGCCCGCGAGGCGGCCCGTCGCATGAAGTGCTCGAGCCAGCTCCGGCAGGTCGCGCTCGCGGCCCATGTCAGTCACGACGCCAAGCGGACCCTTCCCCCCTTGTCGGCGTTCAACAAGTTCCAGCCGGTGACGCACGCGCCGAACTACCGGCCCGGATACGGCTTCACGATGTTCACCTGGCTCCTGCCGTTCCTCGAGGAGAACGGACTCTACTCGATGGCCACATCCGGAACCCTCGGCGTGCGCACGCCCGTGCCCAACGCGCCGGGGGCGGGCGTCGTCTCCTCGATGCCGATCGGCTCCCTCCTCTGTCCGTCGGACGCGACGCACACCGAGGGCCTGGCGAAGACCACCAATGGCGGGGCCAACTTCTGGGCCGCCGGCAGCTATGCGGGCAACTACAACGTCTTCGGGAATCCCCAGGCTGCGACCGTCGCGGCGCGGCTCGAGGGCGTGTCGCGGATCCCGGGCAGCATGCCCGACGGCACGGCGAAGACCGTGATGCTGGCCGAGCGGTACGGCACCTGCGGCTCGACGGGCAGGCAGGAGGACGCCAGGGCCAATCTCTGGAGCGACGCCAACGACACGTGGCGACCGGTGATCTGCGTCAACGAGGACGAGCAGACCCCGCAGACCGCGGGCTACAGGCAGTGCAAGTCGTTCCAGGTGACGCCGAACTGGCTCTCCGAGTGCGACTCGACGCGGGCCCAGTCCGCGCATCCGGGAGGGATTCCCGTGGCGCTCGGGGATGGCAGCGTCCGATCCGTGGCCGCGGGCATCGCGGAGAGCGTCTGGGCCGCCGTCTGTCATCCCGCCGACGGGACCACTGCAGGGGCGGACTGGTGAGAGCGTTCCGTCGGGGGTGACCGCCGCTGAGGCCGTCACCCCCGGCGTCAAGCCGGCCGCCGCCCCGTCGGATAGAAGACGGCCAGCAGGAGCGCCCCGCCGCAGATCGTCGCAGAGACGGGTCCCACCCAAAGGACGCCCGCCGGGTTTGCGGCCGACGCTCCCCACCGCTCGAGCACCTGGGTCGCCAGCACGACGCTCGCGGTGACTCCCGCCTTCCAGGTCATGGTGTGCAGGGCGAGAAACAGCGCCTCGCGGCGGCCGGGACGGCTGCGGGCGTCATCGTCGATGATCTCTCCGAGGATCGGAAACACGATCGCGTAAAGCAGGCCGTTGCCCAGCCCCGCGACGGCGAACATGAGCTGGCTCCAGACGATCTTGCGGGCCACCGGCGCGGCCGCGGTGGCGATGGGATGCATCCAGGGCAGGGCCGCGGTCACGAGCGCCATGCCCAGCACCATCAGCCACTTGGCTCCCAGGATCCGCGCGGCGGCCGGCGCCGCCAAGGCCGCCGCAAGCGACGTCGCGAAGAAGGGCCAGAGCACGACACCCACGGTCGTCTCGTCTCCCCCGAGTCCGATCTCGACCCAATGCGGCACGCACCGCTGGGGTGCGAGGAAGCCGACGTTGAACAGGAAGAAGATCGCGAAGTACCAGAGGAATCGGGGGTGGAGCACCGCCCGGCCGATGTCATCCCAGGCGTTGCCCCGAGGTTCCGCGGCGGGTTCGCCGGCCGGCTCCTGCACGCCCCACACGACCCCCTGGAAGGCCGCGAAGGCGACCAGCGCCAGGAGCCAGGCGACCCGCTGGAACCCGACCGCCGAGACGCCCCCCGCGGCGCGGGCCGGATCGAGCGCGGCGACGAGCGGTCCGGCCAGAACGATCGCCGTCACGACGCCGAGGGTGGTGCCCGCGCCGGTCCAGGCGCCGAGCCCGACCCGTTCCTCGGGACCGCGGGCGAGCTCGGGACCCAGGGCGTAGAGCGGGATCGCGCAACACGTCAGGAAGAACATCTGCAACGCGAGCACCGCGAGGCAGTGGATGGCGTTGGCCGGGCTCGCACCGGCGACGGGCGGGTACCAGAAGAGCACCGAGGTGGCCAGCAGCGGAAACGACGCCCAGAACAGGAACGGCCGCCGCCGGCCGCCGATCCAGGGAAACTGCCCCGGCCGGGCCGCATGGCGGTCGGACCAGATGCCGACGACAGGGTCGGAAACGGCGTCGAGCAGCCGGGCCACGGCGAAGGCGGCGCCCACCAGGCCGAGCGTCATGAAGACCGGCCGCGCCGAGCCCTCGGGGGGCGCGAGGAAGTAGGCTCCGTATTGCGAGATGTACTCGAGTGACAGCTGCACCGCCGCCACCCCGAACAGGAAGGCGAGGCCTCGCCGCCACGAGGGCGGGACGGGCCGTGCGGCGGTGGTCCGTGCCAGCCCGTGGCCCGCGTCGCTCATCGCACGTATCCTGGGCGCGGTGCAGGCCACCACGCTTCGAGGGAGACCGACTCATGACGAAGGATCACTGGGAGCAAGCCGCTCTGGAACTCAGGGACCGGGCCCGCGCAGCGAGCCGGAAGCTGCGGCACTCGCTCCGCGTGCCAGCAGCGGTGGCCGGCGGGCCCGGCCCGCTTCGCGCGGGGGTCGCGACGCGGGATCTGACCCCGGCCCTGCCGGTCCACCTCGACGGCTACTGGCAACTGCGGCGGGCCGAGCGGGTCCGTGACACGCCCCGGGCCCGGGCGGTCGTGCTCGACGACGGCCGCACGCGGGTGGCCCTCGTGGTCTCGGATCTGATCGCCTTTTACTCGCAGTGGGTGGAGCCCGCCCGCGGACGGCAGTCGGCGGTGCCGGCCGCCAATGTGCTGCTCGCCACCACGCACACGCACAGCAGCCCGTGCCTTCTCGGTATGTTCGGACCTCCGGGCAGCGTCGACATGGGCTACGTCGAGTGGGCCGGCGGCCAGATGGCCGAAGCGATCGCGGAGGCTGCTGCCGGATTGCGGCCGGTCCGCGTCGGCTTCGGCCGCGCGGAACTGCCGATCGTCGGCGGTGAGATTCCCGGGTTCGCCCGCAACTGGCACAACCCCGGCGTGATCGACCCGGCGGTGCTCGTGATGCGTCTGCTCGACGCCGAGACCGGCGCCGGGCTTGCGACGGTGGTCAATCTCGGCAACCATCCCGATGTCCTGGGCGACCGGACCGTCGAGGTATCCTGCGACTTCCTCGCTCCGGTGTACGAGGCCGTCTCCGGGCGGCTCGGCGGCGAGACGCTCGTCTTTCAGCGGGCCCTCGGGGGCGTGGAACCGATCCCGCAGGGCCTCAACGATCCGGCCGAACTCGAAGCGGGGCTCTCCGGCGTGGCGCAGGTCGCGACCCGGGCGGTGCTCGAGGCGGCCGAGCGGGCGGAGTTCGTCGAGGTCCCCCGCATCACCTGGCGGACGACGGAGTGCCGTTTTCCGATCACCTCGGGCGAGGCGCTCAAGGCGTATGCGTCCGGCCTGCTTCCGGTGGAGGCGGCCGACGGGGTGCAGCGGACCGAGATGGCGCTTCTGGAGCTGGGCCCAGCGCGGTTCCTCTCCGTGCCGGGCGAGCCCCATCCCGAGGTGCTGGCGAAACTGAGCGACATGCTGGGATGTCCCTACGACTTCGTGCTTGCCATGGCCCAGGACGAGGTGGGCTACATCGTCGCCGGCGAACTGTTCAACCCGGCCGGAATCCAGGAACTGCTCTCCGCCGGGAGGGACAACGAGCGGGTCGTGCTGGCGGCAGCCTCCCGGCTCCTCGGCGTGGACGGCTACCGGCAGCCGACCTGTCTCCGGTGAGACCGCAGGCGGCGATGCTGCGGGAGCCGGCCGCGTTCATGCAATGTCCTCCGCCCGATGGCGCTCGATCGCCGCCTCCACGTCCTCGACGGTGGCCGCGGGAGGCACCGGGAAGAAGTCGACGCAGGCCCCCTCTTTGGTGAGCACCTCCACCCTGCCGGAGCCGTGCCAGCAATAGACCAGGCTCGAATCCGCGACGAACCGCAGGTAGCGGGCGCCGTCGAGGACCTCGAGCAGCTTCGTGTAGGGGTGCTCCATCGCGACGCCGTCGGGGACGTTGACGGTCACGGTGTCGGCGAAGTGCCGCCCGAAGCCCGCAGAATCCTGGAGATTACCGCGCCTGCCCGATCATCGCCAGCGTTCCGGGATGGGGCGGTCGAGCCGGATGATCCCGGCGGCGCGACCGACTGGAACCGAACCCGGGGACGATTGGGGCCTGGAGTCGATCCACCGCTGCGTCGTGGCGACGCGGATCCGGTTCGTCGAGGGCTTTACGGAATGCGACCCTTGCGCTTGCCAACAGGTTGATCGACCGCCGAACGGAGGATTCCCCGCCGCGAAGACTCGAACCGCTGAATGATGCGCGGTGGGCGAGGTTCATACCGGAACTCGAAACGTGATACGTTCTCACCATGAATCGCCGGCGCTTCCTCAACAAATCCCTGCTCCTGCCCCTGGCCTCGGGACTGGCCCTGCCCGCCGGCCCGGCGCGCAGCGCGTCCGCACCGGCGCGGCGGGGGCCCGACGCCGAGGTGCGGATGCACCGCGGCAGGCCCGCGATCTTCATCGACGGTGCGCCTGTCGCGCTGCCGGGCTACAGCCCCGGATCGACCCGACGCGACTACGACACGTTCATGCCGCTGTTCTACGAGAAGCGGATGGGCATGTATCTCGTCTGGATCGACGGCTGGGGCACGTCGGTCGAAAACCGCTGGTGGAACGGCGACACCGTCTCCGCCACGCCGCTGTCGGCCCCGCCACCGGACGCCTTCACGCTCGAGCAGCAGGTCGGGCGGATCCTGGCGGGCGACCCGCGGGCGTACCTCGTCATCCGGTTCTACACCCGGCCGCCCGGCGACTGGGCGCGGCTGCATCCCGACGAGTTCGCGGTGAACGAGGATGGCCAGCCCATGCCAAGCACCCCCTCCTTCGCTTCGGACCTGTTCTGGGAGCAGGCCGCCGCCTTCGGCGCGGCGCTCGTGACGTACTGCGAGGCCCAGTCATGGGGCCACCGGGTGATCGGTTACAACACGCACTACCTCGAAGAGGGGAGCTACATGCCGATCGCATCCGGCTTCCTCTTCGACCACGGCCCGCGGATGACCGACCGCTATCGCCGCTTCCTCCGCGAGAAGTACGGCACCACGGAGAACCTGCGGGCCGCCCATCATGATCCCGAGGTGACGCTCGACACGGCCGCGGTGCCGCGGGATCGGCTGCGGGGCAACGCGGCCGACGTTGCCGGCATCCATTACTGGCTTCCCGCGCGGGAGAATCAGCCGCTGCGGGACTACCTCGAACTCACCCGCGACCTGTTCCACGAGCGGTTCGCCGGGTGCGGCCGGGCCATGGAGGCGGCGAGCAGCCGCAAGGTGCTGATTCTCCACGACGCGCTCAAGCAGGTGATGCAGGGCTGGAACAACTACGGCTTCTTCCGCTACGACTCCGAGGGCGTGTCGTGGAGCCCCGCCTACCCCGAGATGCTGGCCGGCTCGGGACACATGAACGTGGCCGAGCTGCTTGACTCCGCCCCGGGCTTCTCCGGCATCCTCACGCCGCACGACTATCAGGCTCGCGGCGTCGGGGGCGTGTACGAGCCCGAGGGGGCCGCCGATTCGGCCGTGCTCCGCGGGAAGTATTTCCTGGCCGAGATGGACACCCGCAGCGGACCGACCGACATCGCCCCCGCCCGCGACCCCCGCGAGTGGGCCGCGATCACCTGGCGGAACTACGCCACCGGCTGGGCGCGGGGCTTCGACTCCTACTGGATGTACGGCTTCTTCATCGCCGACTGGTTCGGCGCGCCCGCCGTGCAGGACACGATCCGGCGGCAGGTGGAGGTGATCCGGCAGTCGATCGACTGGACCCACGAGCCCGTGCCGGGCATCGCGATGATCCTCGACGACACAGCGGTCCTCGAGACCAACGGCTCGGGCAACTACCTGAACGAGGCCGTGATGTGGGAATGGAAGATGGGGCTGGCCCGCTGCGGCGTGCCCCACTCGATCCATCTCCTCGAGGATCTGGCCCACGAGCGGTTTCCCGACCATCGCGTCTACTACTTCCCCAATCTCTTCCGGGTCGACGAGCGGCGGCTGGGCCTCCTGCGGCGGAAGGTCTTCCGTGCGGGCAACGTCGTGGTCTGGGGGCCCGGTTCGGGCATCTCCGACGGCGTGGTGATCGGCACGGAGTCGGCCGCGAGGCTGACCGGGTTTTCATTCGAAATGATTCCCGCCAACGCCCAGCGCAGGATCCTGATCTCGAACTTCGAGCATCCCGTCACCCGCGGCCTCGATGAGTCGCTCGTGATCGGCGGCCCGCTGGCCTACGGGCCCGTGATCATGCCGACCGACGGCACCGAACTCGGCCTCGCCTGGGCCAAGGGGGGCAACCATCACCGCGGGCTTGCGCTCAAGGAGTTCGGCCGGGGGGCGGCGGGCCGTCCGGAGGGCGGCCCGGAGCGGGGGCCGGGTGACTATGCCGCCATCTTCACCACGGCGGTCCAGCTGCCGGCGGACCTCTGGCGGTCCGTCGCGCGGTATGCGGGGGCCCACGTTTACACCGAGAGCAATGACGTGATCATGGCCAGCCGGGGACTGGTCGCCCTCCACTCGCTCAAGTCGGGCCCCAAGCGGATCACGCTCCCCGAACTGCGGCGGGTGACCGATCTCGTCAGCGGTGCGGGGTTTGCGGCGACGACGGCCGAGATCACCTTCGACCTCGATGCCCCCGAGACGCGTGTCTTCCTGCTCGAGGAACCCTAGGAACGAAGAAGGGTTCCTGCGGGAGCCCGGCGGCGGCCGGGGCCGTGCCGCATGCTGCGACCGGAGATCCGCTCCCGCCCCTGATCCACCGGGACGAACGAGATGATGCGACGGTGTTCACCCATGCCATCCGCGGCTGGAATGCTCGCAGTGCTCTGCCTGACGTCGCTCGTGCCCCGCGCCGCCGCCGAGCCTCGTGAATCCAAGGCATCCATCCACACCGCGCGGCTTGAGACCCCCACCCTCCGCATGGTCATCGCCGACAACGAGGCTTACCCGCCCGAGCACGAGGCCGGCTACAACGGCGTCGCCGAACTACGGCTGGGGGGCTGGAGCGAGCCCGACCTGTTCGTGCCCGCGTATGGCGGGCTGAATCTGGAGCACGTCTTCAGCGGCGACGTGGACTCCTTCGGCTGGGACATCTTCGAACCCCGCCGCGCCCTTTGGCGCTCTGCCAGTCCTCGAACCGCAGGGTGGAGTCATGCCAGCAGCGGACGGAGCACTGGCCGCTCCGCAGCCGGCTCGTGTACGAGGTGCAAGGCGATGCCGTCGAGCTGACGTATCACGGCACCCCGTTGCAGGACGTCTGGAGGAAGCACGGCTACATCGGCGTTTTTTTCGCCTCCTACATCCAGGCTCCCGAGGACATGGCGATCCAGTTCATCGGCCGGTCGCGGCCGGGCGGGGGCGATCTCACTCCCCGCTGGATCAAGCAATTGCCCGAGAGCCATGGCATGGCGGCGAACCATCGGCCCGCCGGCAGCACGTGGGATCCGACGTTCGACGATGGCTTCAGGCTCACGCTCGCGTCCGCCTTTTCGGACTACGAGTACCTCCATCCCTTCTACTTTGGACGCTCGGGCGACAACGTGCTCGTCCTGATGTTCGAGAACCCGGACGACGGCGGCGAGGTGCGATTCGCCCAGTCCCCTTCCGGCGGCGGCCCGGGCAATCCGGCCTGGGACTTCGTCTATTTCCGCCGCGACTATGCCGTCGGGCGGGAGTTTCGCTTCCGAGTCCGCGCCGTGTATCGGAGGTTCACCGACCGCGAGGATATCGTGCGGCTTTACGAGAGGTGGTCGGGAACGGACGTCCGGCGGCCTCGACCGTGAACCGAACCGGGCAGCCGGGCTGGCCCCGGATCGGTTCGATGGGTCCGCCAACATCCGGCAGCCGCCGGCACCCGCGTTGAACCCTAGTCCTTATCCAAGCGAATTTGGACTTGCGCGATTCGCGCTGAGCGCATAAAAAACTCGAAATCCCCGACGAATCGCTTGATTTCGGTTGGCGCCACT
>VGYR01000087.1 GCA_016872925.1 Planctomycetota bacterium | reverse complement strand
GTCCTCGGCACGTGTGTCAGGCTGCATTACCACGGACTGGCGACGGCAGCGTAAACATGCGCGCAAACGACGTGTGTGTCACGAATAAAGACTCTATTGGGCCGCGCGATCGGCGACGGGAACGCCGCTGGCCAATCGACCCTGGCAGTCTGATCGTTCTCGCGCCTTCGCAAAAACTCACTTTGTCCACGGCCTGCTAAGGGGCGAGCACGGTCCATGTGACCGGATGGCGGCGGACATGGATCAGCGCCCGCTGGTGGCCCGAGGCATGCAGCGCGAGCAGTTCGATGGCGTCGAATCGACACGCCACCACGGCGAAGTGCGCCAGCGAGAGGTCGTCGCCCGGGGCCGGGGGAGCGGGGGCGGGGAGGAAGTCGTCGATCGGCGTGCCGGGTGCGGTCGGCGATGTGTAGCAGGCCCGGCTCATCGGCTGCGCCGCGGCCCAGGCCGCGGCGGCCACGTCGTCGCCGTGGTGGATCGTGGCCGTCGCGGCGGCCCGCACCTGCACGCGGTTCGCGGGGTCGTACCAGTGCAGCGCCAGCCGCGGATCGCGGCGCAGGTCCGCCGCCTTCGGGCTGCGGGCATCGGTGTGGAAGCGGATCTCGCGGCGGTCGGCGTCGACGTGGCGGAGCACCACGGTGCGGGCGTCGGGGCGGCCATCGCCACCGAGGGTGGCCACGGTGAACAGGTGAAAGCCGTGGCGGGCCGACCCGCAGGCCGCTCGCAGCTCGGCCATGAGCCAGGCCCAGGCGGCCGAGGCATCGAGCGCGGCGAGGTCCGGGGCTGCCGTCATCGCCGTCGGCTCACGCGTCCGGGACGGGAGCGATGCCGCCCCACTGGCGGATCGCCTCATAGGCGACCACGGCGGCGCTATTGGCGACGTTCAGGCTCCGCACCTGGGGCCGGGAGGGAATCGTGAGCAGCCGGTCGGCATGGGGCCGCGTGATCTCGGCCGGCAGTCCCGCCGACTCCTTGCCGAACACGAGCACGTCGCCCGGTCTGTAGGAGACGTCGGTGTAGGGACGCGTGGCCCGGGCCGAGAACAGCCAGCGGCCACCCGCGGCGGCGGCCTCGAGCCGGGCGAGCAGGTCCGGCCAGGAGTCGGCCACCTCCCACTCCAGTTCGTCCCAGTAGTCGAGGCCCGCTCGACGCAGGTAATAGTCGTCGAGGTGAAAGCCGATCGGCCGCACGAGCCACATCTTGGCCGCGATCGCCACGCAGGTGCGCCCCACGTTGCCGGCATTGGGGGGGATCTCGGGCTCGTGGAGCACGATGTGCAGCCGGGGGGAGTAGCGCATGGCACCGGGGACGAACGGCGGCGGGCTCGGCGGCGGAAGGCCGACAGTCTAACGGGCGGCGCCCGGCGGGATCGCACGGGACATCTCCCGGCCCGTGCCGGCCAAGTATGGCCGTGAGCCACCGGTTTGCTATGGTCTTGCAGGGTGCATTCGGGCCGCCGCGCGGCGGTTCGGCCCCTTCCGGCGAGCGAGGAGCAGGCGTGGTCGAGGTCCGACGGAATCCGACGCGGGGCGTGAGGATCGGCAGCATCACGATCGGCGCCGGTCATCCGATCGTGGCCCAGAGCATGACCGCCACCCACACGCAGGACGTGGCGGCCACCGTGGAGCAGGCCAACGCCCTGCACGCCGCCGGCGCCGGGGTGGTGCGGATCGCGGTGGACTCCAAGAAAGACGCGTCGGCCCTCGAGGCGATCCGGGCGGGCACCCCGGCGAATCTGGCGATCGATCTTCAGGAGAACTACCGCCTGGCCCTCGACGTGGCCCCGCACGTCGACAAGCTCCGCTACAACCCCGGCCACCTCTACCACCACGAGCCCACGAAGCCCTGGCAGGAGAAGGTGAAGTTCATTGCCGGCGTGGCGGCAGATCACGACTGCGCCCTCCGCGTGGGCGTGAACTGCGGCAGCGTCGATCCGGCCAAGAAGGAGCAGTTCGCCGCCGACGACTCGCTCGGGCCGATGCTCGCCAGCGCCCTGGAGCACTGCGCCCTGCTCGACGAGATCGGCTTCACGCGCTACGCGGTGTCGCTCAAGGACTCCGATCCGGCGAAGGTGATCGAGGTCAACCGTCGGTTCGCGGCGGAGCGTCCGGACGTGCCGCTGCACCTGGGGGTGACCGAGGCTGGCATGCCCCCCGACGGCATCATCAAGACGCGGATCGCCTTCGAGCAGCTGATCTCCAGGGGAATCGGCGACACCGTCCGCGTGTCGCTCACGGTGCCCAACGCCGACAAGCCGCAGGAGATCGCCGCGGCCAACGCGATCCTGGCCGACATCGCCGCCGGCCGCGTGCGGAGCGTGGTCGACTACGGCCTGTCGTCGCTCAACATCATCTCCTGCCCCAGCTGCTCGCGGGTGGAGAACGAGGCCTTCATCGAGCTGGCCAAGGAGGTCAAGGCGATGACGGCGTACGCCAAGGACCACGCGATCACGATCGCCGTGATGGGCTGCCGCGTGAACGGGCCGGGCGAGACCGACGACGCCGACCTGGGGCTGTGGTGCGGCCCGACGCACGTCAACCTCAAGCGGCGGAGCACGGAACTCGGCGCCTTCCCCTACGACGCCATCCTGCCGCGGCTGCGGGCGGAGCTCGACACGATCATCGCGGAGCGGGCCTGAGATGAGCGGCCTGCCGATCGTGGATGCCGCCGGGGGCGGCTGTGGCGTCGAGGGAGCGCCGCTGCCGGCGGTGCCACCGGTCGATCCGGCCACCTGCCGCGGGACGTTTGCGATGGTGAGCCTCGGCTGCCCGAAGAATCTCGTCGACGGGGAGCGGATGCTCGGCCTGCTGCGGCGGGACGGCTGGCAGCTGGTGGCGGAGCCCGCGGGCTCCGACCTCGTGATCGTCAACACCTGCGCCTTCATCGACGCGTCGCGAGCCGAGTCGTACGGCGCGATCCACGAGATGCTCGAACTCAAGCGGCGCGGGGGCACCCGGGGCGTGATCGTGTCGGGATGCCTGGCGGAGCGGCAGAAGGAGGGGCTGCTCGAAGAACTGCCGGGGCTCGATGCCGTGATCGGGGTGTTTTCCCGGGACGAGATCGCGAAGGCGGCCGAGCGGCTGATCGGCGGGCTCGGCGACCAGCGGAGCATCTTCCGCCCCGCGCCCGCCCGGGCGCTCGACGATTCGGGACGGATGCGGGTCACGCCCCGGCACATGGCCTACCTCAAGATCTCGGAGGGCTGCGACCGGACGTGCACGTTCTGCGCGATCCCGAAGATGCGGGGCAAGCACGCCACGAAGCCGCTGGAAGACGTGGTCCGCGAGGCCCGGGAACTGGCGGCCGACGGGGTCAAGGAGCTGGTGATCGTCGCCCAGGACACCACCTATTACGGCATGGACCTCTTCGGCGAACCGCGGCTGGTCGAGCTGCTCGACGAACTGGAGCGGATCGAGGGGATCCGCTGGATCCGCCTGATGTATCTCTATCCGATCTTCTTCACCGACCGGCTGATCGAGAAGATCGCGGCCAGCCCGAAGATTCTGCCGTATCTCGACATGCCGCTGCAGCACGCCAGCGACGCGGTGCTCAAGCGAATGCAGCGCCGGGTGAACCGGGCCGCGACGGAGGAGCTGCTCGGCAAGCTCCGCGCGCGGATTCCGGACCTCGTGCTGCGGACCACGTTCATCACCGGGTTTCCGGGGGAGACCCGCGGCCAGTTCCTCGAGATGGTCGACTTCGTCCGCCGCTGGCGGTTCGAGCGGGTGGGCGTGTTCACCTACTCGCTGGAGCCCGACACCCCCGCGGCCCGGCTCGACGGGCACCTTGCCGAGGAGGAGAAGGCGGCCCGCCGCGACGAGCTCATGCAGGTGCAGCGGGGGATCGCCCACGAGCATGCCCGGCGGCAGGTGGGGCGGGTGCTCGACGTGATCGTGGACGGCCCGAGCGGCGAGCGGGACGACGTCTGGCTGGCCCGCTCGCAGGCCGACGCACCCGAGATCGACTGCCTGGTCTACCTGACGGCGGCCGGCACGTCGCCCGAGGCGCCGCTGACGGGGCGGATCGTGCGGGCCGAGGTGGTTGCCGCCAGCGGCTACGACCTCGCGGCCGTGCCCGCGGAAGGCTGACCGATGGCGACCGACCGCGTGCTCACGGTTCCCAACGTGTTGTCGCTCCTGCGGTTGGTGCTGGCGATCGTGTTCTTCGTGGCGGTCGGGCAGGGGCGGCAGGTGCCGGCGTTCTGGCTGTTCGTGGTGGCGGCTTCGACCGATTGGGTCGACGGCTGGTATGCGCGGCGGTTCGCCCAGGTGAGCCGCCTGGGCAGGATCTTCGATCCCCTCGTCGACAAGGTGATCGTCTGCGGGGCGTATGTGCTGCTGGCCGCCGCGGGCACGGCGATCGCGCCGTGGATGGCCGTGGTGGTGGTGGTCCGCGAACTGATGGTCACCGCGATCCGCGCCGAGATGGAGAAGGCCGGCCGCGACTTCTCGGCCGCCCGCTCCGGCAAGCTCAAGATGGTGCTCCAGTGCCTGGCCGTAGCGCTCGTGCTCGCCGACCGGGCCTGGCCGGGACTCGCGGGGGGCGGCCTCGCGGTCGGACAGGCCGCCGGCTGGGCGTCGTGGGCCGCGGTCGTCGCCACGATCTGGTCGGGAGTCGACTATCTCGTCGCCGCACGGACGCTGGTGAGCCCGTGAGCGAAGTCGCCTGGACCCAGGTCGCCGCCTCCTGGCCGCAGATCGCGGTGATCGCCGGCTCCCTCACCGCCTTTCTGTGGGTGGCCGCCGGCAGCATGCGGCGGCTGGCGCGCGGCGAGCCGCTGCTGGCGTGGAGGCCCCATCCCCCGGTGCCGTGGGAGGGAGCCGACGTGGCGATCGTGGCCGCGGGCTATCTCTGCCTGGCCGCGACCCTGCAGCATCTTGCCTCGACCCCGCGGACGCCCGTGAACCGGCTGGTCGACAACGTCTTTCTGTCGGTGGGAGCGACGCTTCTGGCGTTGGCCTGGCTGCGGTTCCGGGGCGCGGACCGCGTTGCGCTTGGGCTCGAGCCCGCGCGGCTCGGCGAGTCGCTCGCGGTGGCCGTCAGGGCGCTCGCGCTCTGCGTGTTTCCGCTGCTGGCCCTCGCCATGATCCTCAACGCCGTCGTGCCCTACGAGCATCCGGTCGTCGACTTTCTCGCCGACCAACGCGGGCCGACCGCGGCGCTGCTCGTGATCCTCTCGGCCGTGGTGGTGGCTCCCGTGGCGGAGGAACTGTTTTTCCGGCGCGTCCTTCAGGGGTGGCTCGAGAAGCAGTTCGAGGGGGATCGGGGCGTCGCGGTGGCCGTCGCCGCGATCGCCTTCGCAGCCGCGCACGCCGGCCAGGGGCTCGCGTTCATCCCGCTGTTCCTGCTCGGCTGCCTCCTCGGGACGATCGCCGAGCGGACGGGCTCCATCGTGCCCTGCATCCTCCTCCACGGGCTGTTCAACGCGGTCAGCGTGTTCGTGATGCTCGCCCGGCCCCCGGCCGCCTGAACTTTCCGGGCCGTCCCGTCCCGATTCAACCGATCCCGGCCCGCAAACCGATCTGGCCTACCGGGGCCGGGTTCGCGACACTTCGGCCCCCCCGGGCTGCCGCCCCGTGGGGCTTTCCGTCGCCGACGCCCTCATGCCGCGCACCCTCGCCACCCGCTGCCTCGACCCGCTCGTGTATGCCGCTGTCCGCGTGGCCATCTGCGTGGTGCAGGCCCTGCCACGGGATGCCTGCGAGCGGGGCGCGAGGAGGCTCTCGCGGCTGCTGGCCAATCGGCTGCGGATCCGCCGCACGGTGGTCCGCGACAACCTGCGGACCGCGTTTCCCGCGATGACCCTCGAGGAGCGGCGGCGCACCGCGGAGCAGATGTGGGAGCACCTGCTCCTGATGGTGGTGGAAATCGCCCATGCCAACCGCGTGATCCACAAGACCACGTGGCGGAAGCACCTGCGCATCCACGGGATGGAGGAGATGCTCCGCTGCCTCTGGCTCGACCGCCCGAAGGTGATCCTCTCCGGACACTACGGCAACTTCGAACTGGCGGCGTATCTCTTCGGCCTCTTCGGGTTGCGGATTTTCTCGGTGGCCCGCGAACTCGACAACCCGCAACTCGACCGTTTCGTGACGGAGTTTCGTGAGTCGCGCGGGCAGCGGATCCTGCCCAAGAAGGGGAGCGCCCCGGACGTGGCGCAGGTGCTCGACGAGAACGGCGCGATCGGACTGCTCGGGGACCAGGCGGCCGGGCCGAAGGGCTGCTGGGTCGAGTTCTTCGGCCGACCGGCGAGCGTGCACAAGGCGATCGGCGTGTTCGCCCTCTCGGCCTCGGCGCCGGTGCTCGTCTGCTCGGCGACCCGGCGGGGCGGGCTGTTCGACTACGACCTGCGACTCGAAGGAGTGGCCGATCCCGCCGCGGGAGGTCCGGAGTCGGAGAGCCTGACGGCGTTGTCGCAGTGGTACACCACGCTTCTGGAACAGGCCATCCGCCGGGAGCCGGCGCAGTATTGGTGGGTGCATCGCCGATGGCGGGGATCTCCCCGAAAGGCTAAAAAGGCGAAGTCCCGGCCGGCCGCGTAGCCGTGACGAACCCCCCCGAGGGGAACTCCGCCGCGGCCTGACGGCCGCCGGAGCGATTTCCCGATGCCCGAGTGGATTCCCGTCGCCGCCGCCGCCGACTGCCCCCCGGGCACGAGCATCGAGCGGGTCGCGGCGGGGCGGATGGCGGCGATCGCGAACGTGGATGGATCCCTGCACGCGATCGACGGTCTGTGCCCGCACCAGGGGGGGCCGCTGGGCACCGGCGCGCTCTGCGGCACGACGCTCACCTGCCCGTGGCACGGCTGGCAGTTCGACGTCACCACCGGGCGGCACCGGGTGTCGGCGACGGTGCGGCAGGCGGTCCACGAGGTCCGCCGGCGGGACGGCGTGATCGAAGTGCGGCTCCACGATCCCGAGCCGCCGGCGGGGCCGGACTCATGATCGCTTACCGCTGCTTCAGGAACGACGATCCCCCGCGGCTCGCCGAGGTCTGGCGGGCGGCGGATCTCGGCCGCGCGGGATTCCAGCCGATGACGGCGGCGTGGCTGGAGTCGTGCGCGTTCTCCAAGCCCTACTTCGACCGCGCGGGCCTGATCGTGGCGGTCGAGGGAGAGCGGCCGGTCGGCTTCGCCCACGCCGGGTTCGGTCCGAACGCCGATCGCTCCGGGCTGTCGACGGCCGTGGGCACGACGATGCTCGTGGTGGTGGTGCCTCACGACCATCACGAGGAGATCGCCGCCGGCCTCCTGGCCCGCAGCGAGGACTATCTGGCTGCTCACGGCGCGGGGGCGATCATGGGGGGCGGCACGCCGGATCTCGGCGGCTTCTATCTGGGCCTGTACGGCGGCTCGAACCTGCCCGGCATCCTCGACTCGTCCGCGACGATGCAGGGGGTCTTTCGCCGGGCCGGGTATCTGGAGGCCGACCGGATCGCCGTGCTCCGGCGGCCGCTGGCCGGATTCCGGCCTCCCGTCGGCCGCGGGCAGCTGGCGATCCGCCGGGCCACCACGCTGCGGGTCATCGACGAGCCGGCCCGCCGGACGTGGTGGGAGGCGGCCACGACCACCGGCGTCGCGCTGCGTCGCTACGAAATCCGCGACACCGCCGAGGCGCTGCTCGGGGCCGTGACGTTCTGGGACGTGCAGCCGCTGGCGACCGCGTGGGGCGTGACGACGACGGGCCTGCTCGGGGTGGCGATCGAAGGCGGCAAGCGGCGGCAGGGACTGGCCAGCTACCTGGTCGCCGAGGCACTCCACGACCTCGCCCAGGAGGGCGTCACCCTCGTGGAGACCCACGTGTCGCAGTCGAACGAGGCCGCCACGAAGCTGTTCTTCAAGCTCGGCTTCGAGGCGACGGCGCACGGCACGCTCTTCCGGCGGCCGTGACGTGGCCGGTCAGAGGGCGGCGGGCACGGCGGCCAGTTCGGCGACGTGCCGCTTGACCGCGTCGGTCGCCTGGGCGGAGTCAGGCAGTTCGCGGCGGATGCGGGCCGACAGCGGGGCGGTGGCAGGATCGCGGCGCACGTCGGTCAGGTAGTTTTGCAGGAGCTCGCGCCGCTCGGGCGTCGTGCTGAGGAGCCAGTGCACCCAGCACCAGGCCTCCGCGTAGTGGTCCTGCGTCATGTCACCGGCGGTCGACAGGGCCTCCAGCCGCTGCAGGTCTGGCCGCCAGGTGCCCTCAAGCATGCGGCCGGCGAGGTGGGCGACGTGGCCCGCGTGCAGGCCGTGGCTGCTCCGCGGGGTCTCGAAGAACTCGGCGATCCCCTCGTCGAGCCACAGCGGCACCGTGGGCACGACCGCATGGACGTAGCCGTGCGTGGTCTCGTGGCGGAGATCCTCGGCGATGCGATCCTGCCAGGCCGCGAACACCGAGAGGGTGGTGTCGGTCTCGACGAAAAAGGCGCGGCGGGCCGGGAAGCCCGGATAGTGACGAGACACGAACTCGTCGTAGCGGTCGGTGGTCTCGAACAGGTAGAGGTGAACGGGCTCGTCGGACACCGGCAGTCCGAGTTCCTGGCTGACGTCGACGCGGAGCCCGTCGAGTTCGCGGACGAGGCGGTGCTGCCCGGCCAGCGGAAAGTCGGCCCGGATCACGAGTTGCCCCGCGAGCACCTCGGTCCGGTCGGGCAGCGGGACGTCCCCGGGGAGTTGGAGCGTGCCTCCGAGGCTGGTGAGCTGCGCTGCATTCCAGCCCGTCTGCAGGGCGACGGGCGCGCAGCCGGCCAGCGCGATCACCAGCGTCACCGGCAGGGCGATCGCTGCCTGCACCGGGTGGCCGGCGGAGAGAGGCTCTTCCATGACGGACGTGTACGCAACAAGCGCCGCGCGGTCAATCACAGACCGGCCGGCGACGCCGCCGGGCCGGGGCCGCCGTCGAGGCTCAGCAGAATCCCGGTGAGCGACTCGGCCGACAGCGGCCGGCCCAGCACGGCTGCCGCCCCGGCATCGAGGGCCGCACGCACACCCGCGGCGCGTGGAAAAGAGTCGAGGAGCACGACGGCGCGGGCTGGACGGTGTGCGGTGAGCATGGCAAGCCAGGTGAGATCGGCCGCCGTGGTCGCCCCGGGATCCCAGACGACGATGGCCGCCGGATCTTCGAGGGGCGGACGGCCTCTGGTGCGGGCGCACACGGGTCTGCCGACGGCTGCGAGGAGATCCGCCAAGCCCTCCAGGTCGATCGCCCGGTTCGCAGCCGCCGAGACGGCTGCCGCCGGGGCCGTACGGCCATATTCCGCCACACGGTTGCTGGCCTCCAGGATCCGCTCTTCGCGGCGCGCCGTGGCCGGCTGGCCGAGTCCGCCGGGTGTTCCCCGCCGACGGTCGTGGAGCCACCATGCCAGGCGGCCCGCCAGTTCGTGCCAGGGAACCTCCTCCACGCCGGGAAGCGGTGGGCCGCTGCGGCGGCGGCCGTCGACCAGCGTTCCGGCAACCGACACCAGGGGAGCGAGCGGCCATCGACGGGCCAGCGCCGTGCACTCGCCGGTGGTCCACGCGATCGGAGTCGGCGATGCCAGCACGATGGCCGTGGGCGAGCGGTCGGCCACGGCCGCCGGCGGGCTGGAGATGGCCGCCGCGACGGTCGGCACGTCGATCACGACCGCCTGCTGGCCGGCCGCCTGGCGGGCGATCGCGAGTTCGTCGTCGCTCCCGCCGACCCAGAGGATTGCTGCCGATGGAAGGATCGCAGCCGGTGGTGAACGCTGCTCGGCCATGTCGCCCGCATCCGTGAGATGGCTGCGACGGTAGCGGGATTCGAGCCGCCGAGGCAAGCCCGGTTGACTGGAGGATCGGGGGGAGCGCGTGGCCGGGGCGGTCGCAGGCGACCTTGACCCAGGTTCGGCGTTGCTGAGAATCCGACTCGGTTCGCTCATGGATGGGCGGGCCGTGAATCGTCGCGGGCTGGATATCCAGCCCGCCGGAGCAGGCAGGGAGGCTTCCAGCATGGGTGCGTCGCGCAGGTCTCGCGGAACGAACGGTGGTGGGAATGGCTCGCGGCGAGTCGTCCGCCTCGCTGCCATCCTTCCGGGGGCCAAGTTTCTCTCGTGCGACGACGTGCCGGTGCGCCGCTGCGTGGACGACGCGGCGGCGGTGCGGCCGGGCGACGTCTACGTGGCCCGGATGATGCCGACGGGCGACGGTCACGACCGAGTGTCCGACGCCCTTGCCCGGGGGGCGGTGGCGGTCGTCGCCGAGCGACTGATCCCGACCGACGGCCGACCGCTGTGCCTCGTTCGGCATGCCGACGAGGCATGGGCCCGCCTGCACCAGGCGCTCGCGGGAGAACCCTCCAGGGAGCTGCGGGTGATCCTCGTCACCGGCACCAGCGGCAAGACCACGACGGCCTGGCTGACCGCCGCGGCGCTCACCGAGGCCGGCCATCGCGTCGGCGTGCTCACGGACCTCGGCTGCCTCGGCCCCGACGACACGATTCCCGAAGCGGCCGACATCGCCGCGCCGCCGGTCCTGGCCGCCTGGCTGGGCCGCTGCGCCGCCGCTGGGTGCTCCCATGTGATCGTCGAGGTTTCGAGCCGGATGCTCGCGGCCCGCGCGACGGCTGGACTCGTGAGCGACACCGTCGTGGTGACCACCGTGGCGGCCGCCCGGCGCACCCGGCGCGGCGGTGCGGCGGGCCATCGACGGATGCTCGCCCGCAGCGTCGGCACGCTCAGGGCCGAGGGGTGCCTGGTGTCGGGCGCCTCGGCATCGGGCACGCGCCGGCTCGCGGCCGCTGCGCCGGCGGGAATCTCATGTCTGTCCGCCGGTCTCGCCGGCTCCTGCCACGTGCGGGCCGAGCCGATCGAGGGCAGCCTGCACGGCCGCACCTTTCTGCTGGTCGCCGGCGGCCAGCTGGTGCCCGTGAGCGTCGACACGCCGACTGTTTCCTTCGTCCGCGACGCGGTGCTCGCGGCCGCCGTCGCCATGCGGTACGGGATGTCGCTGGACGTCGCGGCCCGGGGCATCGCGGCCGCTGGTGGCGTGACCGGGCGGGTCGAGCGGATCGATCGGGGCCAGGCGGCGGCGGTGTTCGTCGATGCGCCGACCTCGATGCACGCCGCGGCCAGCACGCTCGCGAGCCTGCGACGCCTGACCACCGGACGGCTCGTCGTGGCGGCCGACGGCGACGTGGCCGCCCGGCTCGGTGGCCGCCGGTTCGTCGCCGACGTCGCCCGCTGGAGCGATCAGACGCTCGTCGTGCCCCCCACGATCGCCGCCGACGACCCGAGCGGCGCCGATCTCGCCGCCTACGCGCGCCTCGATCGCATGCTCGAGGCGCTGGGACCGGACGACTGCTGCCTGGTGCTCGGCGGCCTGCCCCTGCCCGACGGTCCGCCCGGGGGCGTCCTCGGCATGCTGGTCGACGGCTGGCTGCAGCTGGCGCATCCCCCTGCGGAGCCCTTCGCAGGGCGGCGAGCCGCCTGAACCGCCTTCGGCATGGACGCTCGGCCCGCGGGTGAGGCACAATCTCGCCGACGCGACGCGCCGGCCGCCAGGTCCGGCGTTCGAGGAGCAGCCCGATGAACCAGAGAACTCGTCCAGCCGCCAGCGAGTCGCCCGGCGGCACGACCACGCCCTTCGACGATCTCGGCGTGGCCGTGTCGACCCACGAGCCGCTCGACCATCATTCGTGGCTCGGCATCGGCGGCCCGGCCGCCTACTTCTGCGAGCCGGTCGACGTGCAGGCGCTCGGCCGTGTGGTGGCCCGCTGCCACGAGCGGTCGATCCCGCTGCGCGTGATCGGCGGCGGCTCCAACGTGCTCGTGCCCGCGGCCGGCTTTCCGGGGCTCGTGGTGCGGCTCTCGGCCCCGTCGTTCTGCGGGATCGACGTGCAGCGGCCCTCGATCCAGGCCGGCGCGGGGGCGAAGCTCGTGCACGTCGTGTCGGCGGCGGTGCAGGCCGGGCTGAGCGGCATCGAGATGCTCGTGGACGTGCCCGGCACGGTCGGCGGCGCGCTGGTGGGCAATGCTGGCGGCCACGGCGGCGACATCGGCGAGCGGGTGGCGGAAGTCACGGTGATGCTGGCGGACGGAACCCTCGAGGTCCGCGACCGCAGCCGCCTGGCCTTCGAGTCGCGCTGGAGCAATCTCGACGACGGCGTGCTGATCGGCTGCCGCCTCGACCTCGACGACGAGAGCCCCGCGGTGCTCACCAAGCGGATGCAGAAGCAGTGGATCGTGGGCCGCTCGACCCAGCCCACCGGCACGCGGACGGTGGCGATGATGTTCAAGGATCCGCTGGGGGGCACGGCGGAATCGCTCGTGGTGCAGGCGGGTGCCCGCGACCTGCGGGTCGGCGACGCGTCGATCTACCCGGTGCATGCCAACTACGTCGTGGCGGGGCCGCACTGCTCCAGCGACGACGTCCGCACGCTGGTCGAGACGGTGCGGTCTCGCGTGCGGGAGAAGCTCGGCGTCGAACTCACGCCGCAGATCGAGGTCTGGTGAGCGACACCCGTATGTCGTCAGCCCCGCGCCGCCGCGACCAGCCAGCCGAACCGCCCCGCCGCAGCGTCGCGGCCGCGTTTCTGGACGAGCATCGGGCCGGGCTGGCCACGGCGCTCGTGCTGGCGGCCAGCGCTGGGGCGGCCGTGTATGGATGGGGAGTGCTCGGCGGCCGGGTGCGGTCCGGCGTCGACCAGGTGCTCCATCCGGAGGCCATCGCCGTCGAGGGCATCGCGCCCTGGGTCCGCGACGACCTGCGGCTGGAGGCACTTCGGGATGCCAGCCTCGCCGACGGCGTTCCGCTCGATGATCCGGAACTCGCCCGCAGGCTGGCCCGGGCATTCGACATGCATCCCTGGGTGCACGAGGTGCTCGCCGTCGAGGTCCGGCATCCGGCGGCGGCGGTGATCCGGGTGCGCTGCCGGGAACCCGTGGCGATGGTCGTGGTGCCCGGCGGGCTGCTCGCGGTGGACGCCGACGGGGTGGTGCTGCCGAGCGAGGACTTCACCGCCGAGGCGGCCGCCGGCTACCCACGGGTGACGGGCATCACCAGCGGACCGCGGGCCGCGGTGGGGGCGGCGTGGGGCGACCCGCTGGTCGAGCAGGCCGCCGCGCTGGCCGCCGCCATCGGTCCCGATTGGCCGCAGCTGGGCTTCGTCGAGTGCCGGCCGGCCGCCGGCACCGATCCGGCTGCATGGCAGCTCGTCGGCGCCGGCGGACGCACCGTCGTGTTTGGCTCCGCCCCGGGACATGAGCGGCCCGGCGAGCCGTCGGCGGCCGCGAAGATCAGCCGCCTGCGCAGCCTGCCCGCCGACGCCGACGGAGTCGATCTGGCGGCGCCGGGTGCGGGGTGAGGCTCCGGCATGAAGCTGCTTCGCGAGTCGTCGCTGCTGTGCGTGATCGACGTTCAGGAGAGGCTCGTGCCGGCCGTCCTCGACGGGGCGAGCGTCGTCGACCGCTGTCGACGTCTGGCCGAGGGGGCGAGGCTGCTGGGTGTACCGGCGATCGTGACCGAGCAGTACCCGCAGGGGCTCGGCAGGACCGTGCCTGAGTTGGCGGCGATGCTTCCGCCGCCGCTCGACAAGCTCTCGTTCAGTTCCTGCGGAGCGGCCGGGTTCTCGGCGGCGATGCCGGCGGGGATCGGGCAGGTTGTGATCTGTGGCCTCGAGACGCACGTCTGCGTGGCCCACACGGCCCTCGACCTGCTCGCCACGGGCCGTGCCGTGTTCCTCGCGACCGATGCGATCTCCTCGCGGCACCCGCACGACCGCGACACGGCCCTGCGCCGGCTCGAGCGGGCCGGCTGCGTGCCGACGACGGTCGAGGCGGTGCTGTTCGAGTGGTGTCGGTCGGCCGCCGACCCGCAGTTTCAGGCGGTGCGTCGGCTGGTGGTGTGAGCAGGCGTCCCGGGACGGCTGCCGGCGGGCGATCACGCGGGTTGGAAACCCGCGCTCCAGGATGAGGAGCACGGGTTTTCAACCCGTGCCGCGGAGGGTAACCGTTCACACCCCGGGGCAGTAGTGTCCGGTTGACGCCAGGACTCCCCATCGGAACGCCATGCTCCGCAAGGGCTTACGCTCAATAATCGTTGTACACGACTTCAACTCGGCAGGACATTTTGCCTCCGGCTCGGCGGATTTTC
>VGYR01000086.1 GCA_016872925.1 Planctomycetota bacterium | reverse complement strand
TGTTGGGGGCGGCGGCGACGGGAAGTCATTCATCCTTACCCCAAGAGATCTCCTCAGGTCCGGAGACGGTAGGGCCCAAGAAGGCAACGACGCGGGCTCGATGCTGGAGGAGAAGTCGGATCGCCTCATAGTAGCGATGAAGGCCGTGAAAGCGGCTGGAGCGAAGGGGGCGATGGGTTTTGAAGCATGAGATCACGCCAACTGAAGTTCGTGTTCGCCGCCAGCCCGCCAGGGGGCGGGGAGTCAGGACCGTCGGACGCATCCGGCGGCAGAGACTCCCTGCTGCACATAGCGAACCGCAGGACCGCGAGCGATCTCGGCGCCAGTGAAGCCGACGCAAGTCGGTTGCACCGGCCTCTGGCCGGACAGCATTGTCCGTCCGCTGAGATCGGAACCCAAAGAGCCGGATGTGCGACCCACAAGTCCGGTTCTGAGAGAGGCCTGGGGGCGAAAGCCCCCGGGCCTACTCGACCGAGCGTCCGGCGATGGGGCGTGACCAGCCCCGAACCGCCGGCTACGATCCTCTTGGGTTGCGGCCGATAGGCCGCGTTATGCTGCGGCTGGTCGACCTTCAGCCCTATCCGCTTGGAGACGTCAGTTCGTGGATGCCGCCGCCCGTGAGTTTCTGTTTCGCCTTCTGCGGACCCCCAGCCCATCCGGCTACGAGCAGCCGATCCAGCGGCTCGTGAGGGAGTATCTCGGATGCTGCGCCGACGGCGTCACGACCGATTCCCATGGCAACGTGATCGGGGTCAAGAACCCCGCGGGAGCCACCCGGGTGCTCCTGGCGGGGCACTGTGACCAGATCGGCCTGATCGTGCAGTACGTCGATGCCGACGGCTTCATCTCCGTCCAGCCGATCGGGGGCTGGGATCCGATCCAGCTCGTCGGCGCACGGGTCACCCTCTGGACGCAGGATGGCCCCGTGCCGGGCGTGATGTCGCGGAAGCCCATCCACCTGCTCACCGAGGAGGAGCGGAAGCAGGTTCCCAAGATGAAGGACCTGTGGATCGACATCGGTGCCGAAAACAAGGCCGATTGCGAGTCGGTCGTGCGGGTGGGCGATGCGGTCACCTTCGAACTCGAGGTGCGGCCGCTGCGGCGCGACCTCTGCGCGGCGGTGGCGATGGACGACAAGGTCGGGCTGTGGGTGGTCCTCGAGGCTTTCCGCAGGGCGGTTGCCGCGGGCCCCCTGCCGTGCGCCCTGCACGTGGCCTCGACCGTCCAGGAGGAGATCGGCCTGCGGGGCGCCCAGACGAGCTGCTACGGGGTCGACCCGCACGTGGCGATCGCCGTCGACGTCACGCATGCGACGGACTGTCCCACCATCGACAAGAAGTCAGAGGGGGACGTCGCGCTCGGGAAGGGACCCGTCGTGTACCGGGGGCCGAACATGAATCCCCACGTGGTCGACCGTCTGCTGGCGGCCGCGGCCACGCGCGAGATCCCCTATCAGTTGGCGGCCAGCGGCCGGGCGACGCCCACCGACGCCAACGCCCTGCAGGTCACGCGGGCCGGGGTGGCGACCGGCCTGGTAAGCGTGCCCAACCGCTACATGCACTCGGCCGTGGAGACCGTCTCGCTCGACGACGCCGACCGGACCGCCGACCTGCTGGCGGCGTTCGTCCGGGGCCTGGAGGGCCCGATCTCCTGGACACCGTGATCGCCGCCGGCGGCTGACCTCGCTCACGGAACCCAGGTGACGGCCGTGCTGCCATTTCGGCATCCAGTCCCGACGCGGACGCACCTGGCGATTGTCCCAAGCCTCTGAAATCCGTGTGAAACCAGGTTTTGTGGTCCGCGGGACGGCCTCGGCACGCCGCTTGCATTCCTTTCGCCCATTCCCAGGATGGGCTGCCAAAACTCTCCGCGCTATCCGGACACTTTCCAGAGGAGTCTCTCGTGGCCAAACAAATGGTGTTCGACGACGAAGCGCGTCAGCCGCTGCTCGCCGGTGTTTCCAAGCTCGCCCGGGCGGTCAAGAGCACGCTGGGCCCCCGCGGCCGCAACGCCGTGCTCGACAAGGGCTGGGGCTCTCCGAAGGTCACCAAGGACGGCGTGACGGTCGCCGAGGACATCGACCTCGAAGATCCGTTCGAGAACCTCGGCGCCCAGCTCGTCAAGGAGGCGGCCAGCAAGACCAACGACGTCGCCGGTGACGGCACCACGACGGCCACGGTGCTCGCGGAAGCCATCTTCCGCGAGGGGATCAAGATGATCGCGTCGGGAGCCGATCCGATGGCCCTGGCCCGCGGCATCCACAAGGCCGTCGAGGCGGTCGGAAAGGCGATCCTCGCCATGGCCTCGCCGATCAACGAGAAGAACAAGAAGGAGCTGATGCAGATCGCGACGATCGCCGGCAACAACGATCCCACGATCGGCAACGTCCTGTCGGAAGCCTTCCTGAAGGTCGGCAAGGACGGCGTGATCACGGTCGAGGAGGGCAAGCAGGCCGAGACCACGGTCGACGTCGTCGAGGGCATGCAGTTCGACCGGGGCTTTCTCTCGCCCCACTTCGTCACCGACGCCGACTCCCAGGTCTGCGAGTTCGAGAACCCCTCCATCCTCGTCTACGAGGAGAAGATCTCGAGCGCCAAGAACCTGGTGCCGCTGCTCGAAGCGGTGAGCAAGGCCGGCAAGCCGCTGGTGGTGATCGCCGAGGATGTGGAGGGAGAGGCCCTCGCCACGCTGGTGGTCAACAAGCTCCGCGGGATCGTGCAGTCGGTGGCGGTCAAGGCGCCCGGCTACGGCGACCGCCGCAAGGCGATGCTCGGCGACATCGCCACGCTGACCGGCGGCCAGGCGATCTTCAAGGATCTCGGCATCGCCCTCGACGCCGTCAAGCTCAGCGATCTCGGCCGGGCCAAGAAGGTGATCATCGAGGCGGAGAACACCACGATCGTCAGCGGGGCCGGCACGAAGGCCGCGATCGAAGGCCGCGTGGCCCAGATCCGCGACGAGATCGGCAAGACCACCAGCGACTACGACCGGGAGAAGCTCCAGGAGCGGCTGGCCAAGCTGGCCGGGGGCGTCGCGCAGATCAACGTGGGGGCCGCCACCGAGACGGAGATGAAGGAGCGGAAGGCGCTGATCGACGACGCGAAGAGCGCCGTGCAGGCCGCGCTGGCCGAGGGCGTCGTGCCCGGCGGCGGCGTCGCCCTGCTTCGCAGCGAGAAGGCCCTGGAGAAGCTCGACGTCGAGGGAGACGAGAAGCTCGGCGTGGCGATCGTCAAGCACGCCCTCCGCTACCCGCTGGAGGCGATCGCGGAGAACGCCGGCATCGACGGCTCCGTGGTGGTCAATCGCGTGCGGCAGCTGAAGGGCAAGAACGACGGCTACGACGCAGACAAGGGGGAGTACTGCGACCTCGTCAGCGCGGGCGTCATCGACCCGGCCAAGGTCGTGCGGACGGCCCTGCAAAATGCCGCCAGCGTGGCGGCCCTGCTGCTGACCACCGACTCTCTGATCACGGAAATCCCCAAGGACGAGGAGCCCGCTGCCGGCGACGGCCACGACCACGGAATGGGCGGCGGCATGGGGGGCATGGGGGGCATGGGGATGGGCGGCATGGGGGGCATGGGCGGCATGATGTGACCGCCGGGCCCCGTGGTGGCCGCACGGCCTCGATTCGGACCAACGTTTTCACCCTGAACCGGAGACCCAAGCGATGGCAGCGAAGAATCTGAAGATCCGTCCGCTCGACGACCGCGTCGTGGTGGAGCCCGCCGAGGCCGAAGAGCGGACTGCCGGCGGCATCGTGCTCCCCGACACCGCCAAGGAGAAGCCGCAGCGTGGCCACGTGGTCGCCCTTGGGCCCGGCAAGCTGCTCGACAACGGCCAGCGGGCCGCCCCGGCCCTGTCGGTCGGCGACGAGGTGATCTACGGCAAGTATTCGGGCAGCGACATCGAGGTCGACGGCCACGACGTCAAGATCCTCCGCGAGTCGGACATTCTCGCGAAGGTCCTGTCCTGACACCTTCCCCCTTCCCTTCCTTTCCGGATCGCATCGAGGAGTAAGCCCGTGCCCAAGCAACTGATGTTCGACGACAGCGCCCGCGCCAAGCTGCTCAAGGGCGTCGAGAAGCTCGCCGGCGCCGTGGCCGTGACGATGGGGCCCACCGGCCGCAACGTCATCATCGACAAGTCCTACGGCGGCCCGACGGTCACCAAGGACGGCGTCACGGTCAGCAAGGAAGTCGACCTGGAGGACGCGTTCGAGAACATGGGGGCCAAGCTCGTCAACGAGGTGGCTTCGAAGACCTCGGACCTCGCCGGCGACGGCACCACGACGGCCACCGTGCTCGCCCGGGCGATCTTTCGGGAGGGCACGCGGAACGTGGCGGCGGGATCGAACCCCACCGCGGTCCGGCGCGGGATCGAGAAGGGCGTGGCGGCGGCGGTGCAGCACCTGATGGAGATGGCCCGCAAGGTCGAGCGGCCCGAGGAGATCGCCCAGGTCGGCGCCATCAGCGCCAACAACGACCGGGCGATCGGCGACCTGCTCGCGGAGGCCCTGCAGAAGGTGGGCAAGGACGGCGTGATCACCGTCGAGGAGGGCAAGACGACCGAGACGACGGTGCGATTCGTCGACGGCATGCAGTTCGACAAGGGCTTCGTGTCTCCCTACTTCATCAACCGGCCGGCCGAGATGGAGTGCCAGCTCGACGACGCCCTGATCCTGATCCACGAGAAGAAGATCTCGAATCTCCGGGACCTGCTCCCGCTGCTCGAGAAGGTGGCCCAGTCGGGCAAGCCGCTGCTGATCATCGCCGAGGACGTCGACGGCGACGCCCTGACGGCGCTGGTCGTCAACAAGCTCCGCGGCGTGCTCACCATCTGCGCGTCGAAGGCGCCCGGCTTCGGCGACCGCCGCAAGGCGATGCTCGGCGACATCGCCACCCTCACCGGCGGCACGCTGATCAGCGAGGACCTGGGGCTGAAGCTCGAGAGCCTCGACCTCTCCCACCTCGGCAAGGCGAAGACGGTGACCGTCGACAAGAACGAGACGACGATCGTGCAGGGGGCCGGCAAGCAGGCCGAGGTTCAGGCCCGCGTCCAGCAGCTCCGGCAGCAGATCGAGGGCACGGAGAGCGAGTACGACCGCGAGAAGCTCCAGGAGCGGCTCGCGAAGCTCACCGGCGGCGTGGCGATCGTGTCGGTCGGCGCCGGGACCGAGGCCGAGATGAAGCAGAAGAAGGCCCGCGTCGAGGACGCCCTGCACGCCACCCGGGCGGCGGTCGAGGAAGGCATCGTGCCGGGGGGCGGCGTCGCCCTGCTCCGCTGCCGCGAGGCGGTGGAGAAGGCCCGTTCCCAGGCCAAGGGGGACGAGAAGATCGGCGTCGACATCATCCTCCACGCCCTCGAGGCCCCGATCCGGCAGATCGCCGAAAACGGCGGCATCGACGGGGCCGTGGTGGCCGACGAGGTTGCGCAGAAGGGTGTGAACATCGGCTACGACGCCAACTCGGGCGAGTTCGTCGACATGCTCAAGGCGGGCATCATCGACCCAGTGAAGGTGGTCCGCGTGGCGTTGACCAACGCCGCGAGCATCTCGGGGCTCTTGCTGACGACCGAGGCGCTGGTCACCACCATCGACAAGGAAGACGCCAAGAAGCGGAAGATCGAAGGCTCCGTGCGGTGACCCGGCTCCCGCCGTGGGGCTCCCGAGGGTTTCCCGAGTAGCACCACATGGCTGAACAGCGGGACTTCTACGAGGTGCTCGGCGTCGAGCGGCGGGCGACCCCGGTCCAGATCACCGAGGCCTACCGGAAGCTCGCGGTCCGCTTTCATCCCGACAAGAATCCCGGCAACGCCGAGGCGGCGGTCCGGTTCAAGGAAGCTGCGCGGGCGTTCGAGGTGCTCTCCGACGCCGACCTGCGGGCCCGGTACGACCGCTACGGGCACGCCGGCCTCCAGGGGGGCCGGCAGCACGAGTTCAACGACGTCGCCGACATCTTCGAGGCCTTCGGCGACCTGTTCGGCGGCGGCCTGTTCGGCGAGGCCGTCGGCGGCCGCGGACGGGGCAAGCGGCCCCGCAAGGGACGCGACGTGTTCTGCCCCGTGTCGCTCACGCTCGTCGAGGCGGCGCGGGGGGCGACGAAGACCGTCGCCTTCACGCGGCACGAGGCCTGCGGCACCTGCGAGGGCTCCGGTGCCAAGCCCGGCACGAAGCCCCAGGCGTGCGAGTACTGCGGCGGATCCGGGCAGGTCATCCAGTCGGCCGGGGTGTTCCGGCTCCAGACCACCTGCCCCGCGTGCCGCGGTGCCGGCAGCGTGATCCGCGAGCCCTGCCCCGCCTGCGGAGGTCAGGGCGCCACCGAGGAGCACGTCGAGCGACGGGTCACCATCCCCGCCGGCGTCGACGCCGACGTCCGCGTCCGGCTGGCCGGCGAGGGGGAGCCGGGAGGCAACGGCGGCCCGCCGGGCGACTGCTACTGCGTGCTCGAGATGGAGGAGCACCCCTTCCTCAAGCGGGACGGCCGCGAGCTGCACTGCGAGGTGCCGATCAGCTTCACGCAGGCGGCCCTCGGGGCGACGGTGGACGTGCCCACGCTCGACGGCCCGCGGACGCTGCAGATCGCCCGCGGCACGCAGAGCGGCGACGTGATCCGCGTGCGCGGCCTGGGCATGCCCGAGGTGCGGGGCCGCGGGATCGGCGACCTCCACGTCCACGTGCACGTCGAGGTGCCCAAGACGCTCTCGCCGCGGGCGGAAGAGCTGCTGCGGGAACTGGCCGAGGAGGAGCACGCGGCGGTGAGCCCCCGGCGGTCGTCGTTTTTCAGCAGGCTTGCCGAGTACTTCCACGGCCCCGACACTGATTCGCCCGAACGCAAGGAGCAGGCATCATGACAGACGACGAGGCCCTCGACGGGGGCGATCCGGCCACCGAGCCGCAGGCCGGTCCCCAGGCCGCCGAGCCGGACGCCGAGGCCCGGGCCGCGGAATTCCAGCAGCGACTCCTGCGGGCGCAGGCGGAACTCGAGAACTTCCGCAAGCGGTCGCGGCGCGAGTACGACGAGGCGCTGCGGTATCGCGAGATCGACGTGCTCCGCGACCTGCTGCCGGTGCTCGACAACGTGCTCCGGGCGATCGACGCCTCGGAGAAGACCGGCGACCTCGAAAGTCTGCGGTCCGGGTTTCGGATGACGGCGCAGCAGCTCGAAAAGCTGCTCGGCAGCCACGGGTGCCAGCTGATCGAGACCGACGGCGCGGCCTTCGATCCGGCCGTGCACGACGCGATCCTGCACCAGGAGGCACCGGGCATGGCCGCGGGCACGATCGTCGGCACCGCCAGCCGCGGCTTCAAGCTCCACGACCGCGTGGTGCGGCCGGCGCAGGTGATCGTGGCCAAGGGGAGCTGACCGATGCCGACCTACGACTACGTGTGCGACGGCTGCGGCCACGCCTTCGAGCTGTTCCAGGCCATGAGCGATCCGGTCAAGCGCACCTGTCCGGAGTGCGGCAAGAAGAAGCTCCGGCGGCTGATCGGCGCCGGCGGCGCGATCATGTTCAAGGGCTCGGGGTTCTACAAGACGGACTACCGCAGCGACTCCTACAAGAAGGGCGCGGAGGCCGACCAGCCGCCGTCTTTCGGGGACGGCGGCAAGAAGTCCGACGCGAAGCCGAAGCCCTCCGGGTCGGGTGAGGGCTGAGCCGTGCCGCGCTGCCCCGTCTGCGACGCGACAGTCGATCTGGTCACCACGCCGACCCTCCCCTTCTGCAGCGATCGCTGCCGCCTCCTCGACCTGGGCCGCTGGCTCGACGAGTCGTATGGGCTCCCCGAGCGGCCGCGGCATGACGGTGCCCTGGACGGCGCGGTCGACGGCGCTCTGGGCGACGAGGACCCGGAGGCCTGATTGGCCGCTGTCGGCGGCCGAGGCTTATACTCCCGCCGCGGCGGCCACGGCAGGCCACGCCGCGGCCGCGAGGAGTCACGCCGTCCATGAGCACGCCCCCGAACCCCGTCGGCACGGTTGTTCACGAAGTCCGCTGGAGCGACGCCCTCCCCTGGTGGCTGTTGTTCCGCGCCGCGGCGGTGGCGTTCTCGCCGACGGTCATCCTGCTGGCGGCCTTGGGGGCGGTGGCCACCTGGGCCGGCTGGTCGGCCTGCACCCAGGCGGGGCTCGCCGGAGCCGACGGGTTCGTCGATCTCGCAACGCCGGGCGGAGCCATCGTGCTCCCGCACGGCGACGCGCCGCCGGCCACCCCGCTCACCCCGAGCCGCGTGTCGACCCCGTGGGTTCACGACCTCGTGCGGATGCTGCCCCGGCCGCTGGCCGAACTCGTGGCCCTCGTGAGCGTGCCCTTTCGTCCCACCGCCAGCCTGGCGGCGATGCTCGGCGCGGCGGCCCGGATCGGCTGGTTCGTGCTGGTCTGGTCGATCTTCGGCACCGGCATCACGCGGCACGTGGCCCTGAAGCTCGTCGGTGAAGAGGCTCCGGGGCCCGTCGGCTCCGTCCTCTACGGCTCGGCGAAGTGGCTCTCGGCGTTCAACGCGGTGCTGTTCGTGCTGGTGGGGATCCTCGCCCTGAGCGTCCCGGGCGCCCTGCTCGGCCTCGCCATGCGGACCGCCTGGGGCCTGGCGTTCGCCGGCGCGGTCTGGCCGCTGGTGCTGCTCGGGGCCATCGTGCTGGCGATCCTCGCGGTGGGGGTCGTGGCCGGCTGGCCGCTGATGGTCGCGGCGGTGGGCGTCGAGCGGGGCGACAGCTTCCAGGCGATCTCGACCGCGTTCTCCTACCTCTACCAGCGGCCGCTGCATTACGCGTTCTACGCGCTGCTGGCCTTGGCGGTGGCGGTGCCGGCGGTGGCGGTGGCCGGGCTGTTCGCCGACGCGACCGGCACGCTCGCCATCTGGGCCACCAGCTTCGGCATGGGCCACGAGCGGACCGTCGCCGTGGTCGACGCGGTGTCGGGGGCGGGCTCGGAAGCGGCCGACTGGGGAGCGCGGGCGATCGGCTTCTGGGGGCGTGGCCTGGCCCACCTGCTTTCGTCGTTTGGCTGGGGCTCCTTCTGGGCCTTCGCGACGGCGGCCTACATGCTGCTGCGGCAGGACGTCGACGGCACCGAACTCGACGAGGTGGTGATCGAGGAGCCGGGCTCGGGCTCCTGAGCGGGCGGCTTCGTGAGCGCCGGATTCGACGCAGGGCTCGGGTCATCAGGAAGCCGCAATCGCGTGAGCGATGCGGGCAGTGCGACGCAGGGCTCGGGCCATCAGGAAGCCGCAATCGCGTGAGCGATGCGGGCAGTGCGACGCAGGGCTCGGGTCTGCCCGTGCCCCGTCGCCGGACGCTCGCGTCGGGCATCGTGCCCGACACTCGCTGCATGTCCGCTGCGCGTCCGCCCTCCGGGCTGCGCTTGCGTCCACAGCCCGGCTCTCGGGGCACGGGCAGCCCCGAGCCCCGTCCGGTCGGGGAGAACGACGGGTGTGTGGCCCGCGGAGCCCCGGCGGCGTCAGCTTCGGGGGGCGAACCGGTCGAGGATCGCGGCCAGCCCCTCCAGCACCTCGCCGCGGGTGACGGCGGCGTCGGCCCCGGCCTGCACCGCCTGCTCAAGCCGCTCCTTCCAGACGTGCGGCCCGAAGGCCAGCACCCGCCCCGCCGGCGCCGCCGTCCGGCTGCGGGCGATCACTGCCGCCGGATCGGGGCAGGCCTGGATGTCCACCAGCACGAGGTCGTAGTCCGTGGCGGCCGGGAAGGAGGCCGGCGCAGCGACGTCGAGGGTGTGGCCGGCGGCCCGCGCCACGCCCCCGAGCCGGCTCGAGGCCAGCAGGTCGGACGACACGAGCAGGATCTTGGGCGCGCTCATCATCGTCTCACACCGCCTCGGCGCCGCGGACGTTGCGGTAGACCTGCACGGCGTCGAGCATCGGCAGCAGGTAGACGCGGCTCGTGGCATCGCCACCGGCCGCGAGCACCGCGGCGATCGCCCCCACCGAGCGCTCCACGAAGTCGTCGTTGACGGCGATCTCGAGCATCGTCCGCTGGGCGAGCGGCTCCGGCGCATCGAGCTCGAAGCCGTGCGCGTCGCAGATCGTCAACCGCGTCACCTGGACCGCGGCGAGCGCCTGCCGCACGCTCTCCACCTCCGACGGCTTGATCAGGGCGACGACGAGACGCATCCGGCCCTCCGGCGGCACGGGGCCGCACCAGCGGTTCGGCGGTCGCCGACGCCGCTGGCCCGAGCCTGCCGCCGTCGACGACCCGATGAGGGAAGAGTAGCATCGCAGCGATGGCGGAGCCAGTTCCCGGCCGTGGCACCACGATGCCGCTCGATCGTTCAACGTGTGAGCGGCTGCGGGATGTCTGTCGCGTGTGGCTCGGGCCCCGGGACGCGACCTTCGAGCCGCTCGACGCCGACGCCTTCAGCGGCGCTGCGGTCGTCAGGGTTCGCACGGCGGGGGGCCACGACGACCTCGTCGTGAAGGGCGTCGCTGCGGAGGCCGCCCCACGGATCGCCCGCGTGCACCGGCTGATGCGGCATCTCCGCGCGGCCGGGGCGGTCGAGATTCCCGAGGTGCTCGTCGGCCCCGTCGGCGACACCCTCGTCGCCGACGAGGGGGGCGAGCTCTGGGAGGCCGTGCGGTTCGTGCCGGGCGGCAGCGCGACCGAGCCGACGCCGGACCAGGCCCGGGCCGCCGCCGAGGTCCTCGCCAGGCTGCACCGGGTCGCGGCCACGTGGCCGGAGGAGCGGCCCCGGATGGGCGTCGCGCCGGCCGTCGCGCGGCGGATCGAGCACGCCCGGCGGATGGCGGCGGAGCCCTGGGAAGCCCTCTCGGTCCGCAGCCCGCTCGCCGATCCGCTCGCCGCAGCGATGGCGGCGCGACTGGTGCCCGCAGCAACGCTCGCCCGCCGCCCGGAGTGCATGACGGCGCTGCGGCGGGTGGCGGCGATCGTGCCCGCGCCCGTACCGCTGCAGGTGGTGCTTCGCGACGTGTGGGCTGGCCACGTGATCTTCGCGGGAGAGGGGTCGCCGCGCGTCGCCGGTGTGGTCGACCTGCACGCCGCCGGCGTCGACTCGCCGGCCGCCGACGTGGCGCGGCTCCTCGGCAGCTGGATGCACGCCCCCGGAGGCGATCTCCTCGCAGCCCGAGCCGATGCGGTCGCGGCCTACGCGGGCGTCAGGCCGCTCGCGCCGCAGGAGCGTTCGCTCGTGCCGTGGCTCGACGCCACGGGCACGATCTTCGGGCTCGACAACTGGTTTCGGTGGGTGCTGGTTGAAGGCAGGAGGTTTGAACGGCCTGTGCGGGTTTTGGAGCGGGTCGACCGGCTGCTCGGCAGGCTCGGGGCGGCCTTCGAGTGGCTCGATCGTCGGGCCGACATGGTTTGACCGTCGAAAAGTGCAGCCGGTAGACTTTGCAGACGACAAGCACCCACGGAACCGGGTTTTCCGGCCGCGGAGGTTCCCCTCGGGGTGCCCCGCCCTGCACCCACCAGACGGATCGCATGCCCCTTCCCCATCGATTCCCGGGATTCCTGCGGCGGGGCGCCGCGGCGCTTCTGGTGCTGGTCGGCCTCGCGGGCGTCGGCTCGGCCGAGGACATCGCCCAGCCGCTGGCCAAGGCGGCCCGTCCCGCCCTGGCCAATCCGCTGGCCGACGTCACTGCGGCGCTCGGCGATCCGGTGCGAATCGAGGCCCGCATCGAGCCGGGATCCGGCGCGGGTCCGGACGTGCTCGCCGTCACGGCCGCCCTCGAAGACGGCTGGCATCTCTATGCGGTCACGCAGCAGCCCGGCGGGCCGATCGCCACGCGGGTGACGGTCGCGGGGGATTCGGTCCGCAAGGTTGCCGGACCGTTCGTGCCCGACGTCGAGCCTCACCGCCGCACCGTCGACGACGTGCCCGCGTGGCAGGGACTGGTGATCGAGGAGCACTCGGGACGGGTAACCTGGCGGGCCCCGCTGGCGTCGGGGGCCGGCGAGGTGCGGGGCGCGGTCCGCCTGCAGCTCTGCCAGGACACCACCTGCCTGCCGCCGCAGTCGATTCCCTTCACCGCGACCGTCGCGACACCGCCCGCCACCGCCGGCCAGGCATTCGTCGAGCACGCGCCGGCCGGCACGCACGTCACCGTTCGGGCCGCGGTCGGTCCGCCCGTCGGCGGGGCGACGCCACTGGTCGTCCACCTCGTTCCGGCGGATGGCTGGCACCTCTACCGGCCCGCCGACTCGGCCGCCAGCGCGGTGGGCCAGGGAAAGCCGACGATCGTCTCGACGGGTTCCGGGGGCGAGTCGGCGCCGGCGCGGGTGCGGGTGACGCGCATGACGCCGACCACGCACGCCGAACTCGTCGAGGCGGGCGCCGTGGACGGGCCCGTGGCCCTGGAAATCGGCTTCCCGCCCGACGCGGCCGCGGCCCGCGAGTTCCTCGTGGGCTTCCAGACGTGCAGCACCGAAACCTGCGATCCACCGGCGGCGGTCCGGGTGACGGTCACCTCCGCCGGCGAGATCACGTTTGCCTCAGCCCGCTACGGCGAAGCGGCCACGTCGGTCGCCCCGCTCGCGGGCGATGACCCGGCACCGCCGGCGACGCCGCCGGCGATCGCCGCGGCTCCGGCCACGGCCTCGATGCCCGTCGCTCCCGCGCCGGCGGCCATCTCCCTGCCGGTCGCCCTGCTGATGGGCCTGGCCGGTGGGCTGATCCTCAACCTCATGCCCTGCGTGCTGCCGGTTCTGGGCCTGAAGCTGATGTCGTTCGCGCAGCAGTCGGGCCGCGCCCGCCGCGAGGTCTTCCAGATGAATCTCTGGTACTGCGCCGGCGTGTTCGCCGTGTTCTTCGTGCTGGCGACGGCGAGCGTCGCCGCGAACCTCGGCCTGGGCCGGGCGAACCTGGCGTGGGGCGAGCAGTTCACGTCGGCGGGCTTCAACATCGCGATGATCGGGATCGTGTTCGCCTTCGCCCTGTCGTTCCTGGGGATCTGGGAACTGCCGATTCCCGGCTTCATCGGCGAGAAGGCGGGGCACGTGCAGACGCAGGAGGGGCCGGCGGGCGCCTTCCTCAAGGGCGTGCTCTCCACCGTCCTGGCGACCCCCTGCAGCGGGCCGTTCCTCGGGCCGGTGTTCGGGTTCACGCTCACGCAGCCGACCGCCGTCACCTACGCGGTGTTCGGCGCGATCGCGACCGGGATGTGCCTGCCCTACCTGCTCGTCGGCCTGATGCCCGGCCTGGTGCGGATGCTGCCCAAGCCGGGCGCGTGGATGGGCACCTTCAAGGAGGTGCTCGGCTTCGTGATGCTGGGCACGGTCGTCTACCTGTTCACGATCCTGCACCACGAGTGGTTCGTGCCCACGCTCGCGCTGCTGGTCGGCATCTGGGCCGCGTGCTGGTGGATCGGCAAGGGGCAGGAGGCGAGCGGGGCGGTGGGCTTCGGCCGCTGGCTGCAGGCCGGTGCGGTTCTGGCCGCGGTGGGGTGGGGCGCGTTTCGGCTGCTCGCTCCCGGGGAATCGCTGATCGAGTGGCAGCAGCCGTTTTCCCGCGACCGGATCGCGGAACTCCGCCGCAGCGGAGCCACCGTGATGGTCGATTTTTCCGCCGACTGGTGCCCGACCTGCAAGTACAACCTCGCCTATGCGATCGAGACCGACCGGGTGAAGAGCCTGGTCGACCGCAACGGCGTGGTGCCGGTGCTGGCCGACTGGACCGATGGCTCCGACGAGATCAAGCAGGCGCTCGAGGGGCTGCAGAGCCGGTCGATCCCCGTGCTGGCCATCTATCCGGCGGCGACTCCCGGTGGCGAGTGCCCCGAGCCGATCGTGCTTCGCGACCTGATCACCGAGGCCCAGGTGCTCGAGGCCCTGGAGATGGCCGGGCCCTCGAAGTCGGGGGCGTCTCCGATCCGCTCGGCCTCGACGGGCCGCTCGGGGGGCCGCTGACCGCGGCCGCAGGGTTGCCCGCTTCTACGGGTCACACGTGATCCTCGCGCGTTTGCGAGGCTCGGGGCTGCCCGTGCCTGAGAGGAGCGCGGCTTTCCAACCCGTGCCTGAGAGGAGCGCGGCTTTCCAACCCGTGCCTGAGAGGAGCGCGGGTTTCCAACACGTGCCTGAGAGGAGCGCGGGTTTCCAACCCGCGGCCCACTTTCGCAGACCCCGCATCGGAAGCGCCGATCTTCGAGCCATCCGCGCTGGCCGCATGCCCCCATCGCTCACGCGATTGGGGCTTCCGTAGGCAGGGCCGACGCACACTTTATGCCGGGATTTGCAGGACTTTGAAGAGGTAGGCGGGATTCCAGCCGGCCATTCTCCGCCGCATGGCGATGCTTTCCTTGTCGTTTACCTGCTTCAGCAGGCTGATCG
>VGYR01000085.1 GCA_016872925.1 Planctomycetota bacterium | reverse complement strand
CCGGGATGCCGGCCGGTGCCGATCTGCCTGGTCGCCAGGGAAGCTTTCACCGGCCGCGAACTGCGGCTGTGGGAGGACGATCTTGCCGCCGCGGCGGAACCGCCCTTCCGAATCGACGAGCGGGTGCTCTTCGTGTCGTACGCCGCGCCGGCCGAGTTCAGCGTGTTTCACGCTCTGGACTGGCCGGCGCCCGCACGGATTCTCGATCTGTTCGTCGAGTTCCGGGCGATGACCAACGGCCTAAAGACCCCGAGCGGGGCCGGCCTGCTCGGGGCGCTCGTCTACCACGGTTTGCCGGCGATGGAGGGCACCGAGAAGACGGCGATGCGAGACCTCGCCATTCGCGGCGGCCCGTTTACTGCCGACGAGCGGCAGGCTTTGCTCGACTACTGCGCCGAGGACGTGTATGCGCTTGAACGCCTGCTGCCGCGGATGCTGACCCGGATCGACCTGCCGCGGGCGCTACTCCGCGGCCGGTACGGTTGGGCAGTGGCGAGCATGGAGCACCGCGGCATCCCGATCGATGTGCCAATGTTCGAACACCTGCGGGCCCGCTGGCAGGAGATCCAGGCGGCGCTCGTGGTGGAGGTGGACGCCCGGTACGGCGTTTTCGACGGCACCACATTCAAGCGGGAGAAGTTCGCGGACTGGCTCATCGCCCACGACATCCCCTGGCCGCGGCTGGAGAGCGGCCAGCTCGCAATGGATGACGACACGTTCCGCTCCATGGCGAAGGCGTACCCCGTCGTCGCGGAATTGCGGGAACTGCGGTCCGCGCTCGGCAAGATGCGGCTCTTCGACGACCTGGCCATCGGCCCCGACGGCCGCAACCGGACCGCGATCATGCCCTTCAGCGCGAGGACCGGCCGCAACCAACCCAGCAATGCCAGGTTCATCTTCGGGCCGTCACGGTGGCTTCGGGGCCTCATCAAGCCCGGGCCAGGCATGGCCATCGCTTACATCGACTACGGTCAGCAGGAGTTCGGGATCGCCGCGGCGCTATCCGGCGACGCGGCCATGGCGGAGGCCTACCGCTCGGGCGATCCGTACCTCGCCTTCGGCAAGCAGGCGGGCGCGATCCCGCCGGAAGGCACGAAGGCGACGCACGGGGGCCAGCGGACGCTCTTCAAGGCATGCGTGTTGGCCGTCCAATACGGCATGGGTGCGGAGGCGTTGGCGGATCGGATTGGCCAGCCTGTCGACATGGCCAAGCGGCTTCTCCGGCTGCACCGCGAAACCTATCCGGCGTTCTGGGAGTGGTCGCAGGCCGCGGTCGATCGGGCCATGCTCCTGGGCGAATTGCGGACCGTCTTCGGCTGGCCCATTCACGTCGGGCCGTCCGTCGATCCCATGAAGGGCGCCAACGCCCGCAGCCTGGCGAACTTCCCCTGCCAGGCCCACGGTGCCGAGATGCTCCGGCTGGCCTGCTGCATGCTCGTGGAGGCGGGCGTGGGCCTGTGCGCCCCCGTCCATGACGCCGTGCTCATCGAGGCCCCCGTAGCCACGATCGACGCGGAGGTGGGGCGGGCCCGCGAGATCATGGCCGAGGCGTCGCGGATCGTGCTCGGCGGGTTCGAGATCGGCACCGACGCCGACGTCGTGAAATACCCCGACCGGTACATGGACGAGGCGGGCGAGGACTTCTGGAACACGGTCACGCGGCTGGCCGGGCCGCTGCCAGGTCGGCAGGAGTGCTGATGTAGTTCGGCACTGGTGCCGATGTGGGTCGGCAGGAGTGCTGAACCGGTTCTATCTATCTCTATTTATTCAATAATTCTTTTTCTATTAGTAGAGGGGTAGGGGGCATGGAGTTGGATCCGGACAGTTTCCGGCTGAACGGGCCCTTGCCGGCAGCGGTCCCAGCCAGCCCACGGCGGCGCAACCCCCGTCAGCTCTACCTCGGCGGCAAGCCGCCCATGGCGTGGCTTTCGCGGGCCCACACGGCCGGCAAGGCGGCGCTGGCGACCGGTAATGCCCTCTGGTTCAAACGGGGCCTCCAGAAGGGAAAAACCGCTCCCATCCGGGTCGATGCGTCGCTCCGCCGATCGATGGGGCTGACGCACGACCAGGCCCGCCGCGGCGTCCACGCGCTCGAGGCCGCGGGGCTGGTGAGGGTTCACCGCGGCGGCCGCGGCCGGTGTGCCGAGGTCACGATCATTGAAAAAGTCACGGAACCAAGTGTCGCGCCGGCGTAGTGGCCGGCAGCAGCGCGCGAAACCAAATCGCCCCGGTGCGGGCCGGGGCGGATCGTAGGATGGCGACCGGCTCGCGGCGTGCCAATACCCGCGGCAAGGAGGGCAACACGATGAACGAGGCAATAAAGGTATGGGTGGCCGAGTTCGGCGACCGGACCCACTACCAGCTCCAGTGGCGTGACCCGATCACCAACAGGCTGCGGACCAAAAGCACGCGGATCCGCAAGGCCGGACTCGCCCGCGACCGCAAGGTTGCCGAGCGCATGGCCGGCGAACTCGAGGCGAAGCTGAACGCCGGCGAGGCGGTGATCCCATCTCGCTTTCTCTGGGAAGATTTCCGCAGGCGATACGAGGCCGAGGTCGTTCCAGGCCTCGCCACCCGGACCGGTGAGAAGATTGCGTCGGTATTCGATCGCTTCCAGAAGGAGATCAGCCCGCGCCGGCTGTGGGACGTTGATGAAAAGCGGCTGTCGGCGTTTGTCTCGAAGCTCCGCAGAGGTATGGGGGAGGATGGCGAGGGGAAATTGGCAGAGTCGACGATCGCTGGCCATCTGGCGCACCTGAAGGCGGCGCTGAATTGGGCGAAGTCGCAAAAACTGATCGCACACCTGCCGGCCTTCCCGCGGATCAAGCGTGCGAAGATGTCGAAGGGCGCCAAGGTCATGCGCGGCCGCCCGATCACGACCGAGGAGTTCGAGCGCATGTTGGGCAAGGTGGAGGATGTCGTCGGCCCGGTGGTGGCCGACCGTTGGACGTTTTTCCTCCAGGGGCTCTGGGCGAGCGGCCTGCGGCTCACCGAATCGCTCGAACTCTATTGGGACCAAGAGGACAAGCTGCACCCCGTGCTGACCGGCAAGTTTCCGATGTTGCGGATCCCCGCCGACCTCGAGAAGGGCAACAAGGAGCGGCTGCTGCCGATGGCGCCCGAATTCGCCGAACTGCTCAACGGTGTACCGGAAGCCGAGCGATCCGGGCCGGTGTTCAAGTTGGAACGGGCCGACGGCAAGCCGGGCAGGCCGGCGGTCGATCGGGTGTCGAAGACCGTCAGCAGCATCGGCGAGAAGGCGAAGGTGCGGGTGGACGTGAAGAAGACCGCATCGGCACACGACCTGCGGCGGGCCTTCGGCGAGCGTTGGGCCGCCAGGTTGATGCCCGCCCAGCTGATGGAGTTGATGCGGCACGAGACGATCGAAACGACCCTCTCTTATTACGTGGGCCGCAACGCCGAAAGGACCGCCGCCATCCTCTGGCACGAGCACGAAAAGGCGACGGAGCCGGGGCGGAAACCGGACGCGAAAAAGCCACGCGGAAAGCGCGGCAAAACGAGCACGTGAAGGGGCGAAAAAAACGCTGCGCCTAACAGTGCGCCTAACAGTCGACCCCTTCAGGGGGTAACCACGAGGGGCCGCCCGATCGCGAACCCCATTTTTTTCCGTGATATTCGCAATGCCGGAGGTGGGACTTGAACCCACACGCCCTTGCGGGCAACGGATTTTGAGTCCGCCGCGTCTGCCATTCCGCCACTCCGGCTCGTGAGGGCGTCCATCGAACCATCGAGACTAAGCCCTCGCGATCGCGTTTGCCAGCCGCCCCGCACCGGTGTCGGACCTTTCCCGGCCAGCCGCGGGCGATGCGAGTCTGGCCAGGAGGCGGACCATCGTGTTCGGGGATGCCGCCGCGGACGGACCTGCCCCGATGAGTGGAACCAGTCCCGATCACCAGGGTAGCCCATGGTTTCTGGGTCGGGGGTCGAAGACTTCGCACGCCGGGGCTCGTCTCGCAACGTGCCGCCGAAGCACTCCGTGCAGCCGTTCTCCCGTGGCGATCCACGAGGCGGATCGGCCGCTCCTGGAAGCGATCGCCCGAGCGGCCCGAGGACGGCGATGGACTACACTAAGGGATGGACTCGGCGTCCACGTGGTCGCCGACACGCCGCCCTCCTTGCACCGGAACCGGACGCCTGCCGTGTCGATTCGAGATGCCTATTCCGCAGGCCGCTTCGGCCTGTCATTCGAGCTCTTTCCGCCGAAGACGCCCGAGTCGGAAGCGACGATGTGGCGGACGGTCGACGAACTGATGGCGTTCGAGCCGGTGCTCGTCACCTGCACGTACGGAGCCGGAGGTTCGACCCGCGGCACCACGCTGGCGGTGCTCTCAGGCCTGCTCGAGCGCCATCGGGTGCCGGTGGCGAGCCATCTCACCTGCGTCGGCAGCTCCGTCGACGAACTCCGCGGCTACCTCCGCGAGGTGCAGCGGCTCGGAGTGACCGCGATCGTGGCGCTGCGGGGCGATCCTCCCAAGGGTGAGGCGGAGTTCCGCCAGGCCGTCGGCGGCCTGCGGTTTGCGTCGGAACTCGTGGCCCTGATCCGCGAGGAGTTTCCCGACCTCGGCATGCTCGTGGCCGGGTATCCCGAGACCCATCAGGAGGCGGCGAGCCCCCAGGCCGATCTCGAGAACCTGAAGCGGAAGTGCGACGCGGGTGGCGACGTGATCGTGACGCAGCTGTTCTACGACAACGCCGACTTCTTCCGCTTCCGGGATCGGTGTGCCGATCTGGGAATCGCGGCACCGGTCGTGCCGGGCGTGATGCCGGTGACCAACTATGCCCAGATCCGCCGGATCGCCAGCCTCTGCAAGGCGCGGCTGCCCGAATCGTTCACCCGCCCCTTCGAGGCCGCCGGAAACGACGAGCAGGCCCAGTTCGAGGCGGGAGTCGACTTCGCGGCGCGGCAGGTCGAGGAGCTGATCGCCGCCGGCGTGCCGGGCGTGCACTTCTACGTGCTCAACAAGTCGCCCGCGACGGTTCGCGTTCTCGAACACATCGGCCTCAAGCGGGCTGGCAGCTGATGGGTGCCGCCGGGATTCTCGCGCGGCCCAGAGTGATCATGTGCTTCGGGCGACCGTCGGGATCGAGACCGCGGGTTGAAAACCCGCACTACGGGGTTGCCTGCCGCGGGTAGAGAACACGCGCTGCCCCCAGGGTTCACCGCGGCGGCTGGTCGTCGTCCATCGTGCGGATGTAGCTCCGCAACCGCTCCAGTTCGTCGGTCACGTGCCGGAGCTTGAGCATGTTTTCGACGCGCTTCACCAGTTCGATGCGGTTGACGGGCTTCGAGAGGAAGTCGTCGGTGCCCGCCTCGACGGCCCGTTCGATGTCGCCGAGTTCGCCGAGCGCCGTGACCATCAGGATCATGATCGTGCTCGTCTTCGGATCGGCCTTGAGCCGCTGGCAGACTTCGAAGCCCGAGAGCTTCGGCATCATCACGTCGAGCAGAAGCACGTCCGGCCGGAACTCCGCCACCTTCTCGAGCGTGTCGGCTCCATCGACCGCCGTGACGATCTCGCACTCGACCCCGGCAAGGTAGACCTCGAGAAGCTCCCGGTTGGGCTCGTTGTCGTCGGCGATCAGCACCCGGGCCCGGCGGGTGGCGGGGCGGTCGGCGACGGGTGCTGACTTGGAGGTGGCCATGAGTGGTCGCCGAGGCGGGTGGGAAGAGACCGGGCGGGAATCAGGGGGCCTCGAACACGGACTGGCTCTTCACGATCGCCATGTCGTCGGGAAAGGTGTGGAATGCCTGCACGATCAGGCTCCGGGGCCTGGTCTCCACGTCGATCCAGCTGAGAGCCCCGAGGGCCACCCGCCCGCCCGACTCGAAGCGGTGCAGCATGCCGCGGCGCATGCCGGCGTCGAGCAGTTCCTGCTGGAACGACCAAAACACCTCCGGCTGCACCGCCTCCAGCTGGAAGCAGGTCTGGTAGCAGGCGCCGCCGCGACACTCCAGCCGGTCGCTCCGCTCCCCCGCGATGCGTTGGGAGAGCAGCCTCCGCTTCAGAGGCAGCGGCTGGGCGGCGCTCGTGGCGACCTCGGTGAGCGTCAGGCCGTCCTTTCGCCAGGTGAGCACGTGCCCGGCCGTGGTGATGGTGATCGTCGCCCGATAGCCGCCGCGATCGACCGTCCGCGTGTCCCTGATCTCGAAGAGTTCGGGATGCAGCGAGCGGCCGTAGAGCTGAAACACGAGCTCACCGGCCTTGGGGCGAAGGGATAACACGTCGCGCAACTCCGGGACTCGATCGGGCACGCACGACCCGCGGGCCATGCCGCCTCGCCACCCGCCTCGACATCGCCCAGTATAGGTCTGGAGCGCAGGGGCAGCCACCATGATCCATGCACGGCCTCGGGCGCAGCGTCGATCCCGTTGGCCGGAGCCAGATCGCGCCGCCATGCCTCGCGCTTGACAAAATCGGCGACCCTCGTTCCCGACTCGATCCCGATTCGGGCACGCGGTCAGACCAGCCCGACGAGCAGGTCGTAGACGGCGTGCGTTCCGGCTGCGATGCCGAACCCTCGGGTCACGAACAGCACGGCGAAGAACAAGCCAGCCAGGAAGCGGAACGTGAAGCTGTAGAGCGCGAACGTGTCGCCCAGCGGGCCGACGTAGTGGGCGAGGCTGAAGAGCACGCTCGACGCCACGATCCCCCCCAGCGCCGCGGCGGGAGTGGAGCAGCCGAGCTGGGCGAACAGCCAGGCGAGGGCCGGCAGGAGCAGCAGGCGAAACAGCACCTCCTCGTAGAGGCCGGCGCCGCAGAAGGCGATGAACCGGGCGAACAGCCCGTCCTGCGCGAGGGCGGTCGCCAGCGGCCACCAGCGGCCCTGCAGCCTGGCGATGCCCAGGAGCACGCCGGCCCAGACCAGCGACTCCAGGGCCATGCCCGCCAGCACCCCGGGCCGAAAACACCAGCGGTCGTGCTCCACGTGGTGCCACGCCAGCAGCCCCAGCACGGTCAGCGTCGGCAGCAGAAAATAGGCTCCGAAGCCGGCGGCGTCGAGCGCCTGCCGCAGCCAGACGTCGGCGCCGTTGCGGGCCGTGCCCCGGCCGAGGGCGAGCACGCCTCCTTCATAGGCCAACACGAGGGGCAGGGCGAAGATCAGGCTCGTCAGCGGCGTGCGGGACACGCTCCAGTAGGACTCGGCCTCGAGGGAACGTTCGGCATCACCAACGACCCCGGAATCGGTGGCCCGTTCAGCAGCGAGCCGGGAGTTGAGTTCCTCGGCGAGCCGTTCAGCCTCGGCCGCCAGCTCGTCGCCTTCCGGCGAGACTTCAGGTTCGGCCATGCTCCTTCGGCTTGCGACCGCCTCCGCTTCAGGACGCTGCCCGAAGGCAGAGGAAACTCTCAACACGACCGGTTTGCCCGCGACGGGACGTCGCAGGCGATGCGGCCCCACTCGTCAACCGACGATGCTTGCACTGCTGGCGAAAAAAATTGTGCGGTGTCAAGACGTCGATTTGCCGAACGATTGTCGCGCCGGTGCTCGGCCGTGTCGTGCGACCTTGACAACCGGCGATGACTCCACAGAATCTCGCCGATGGTGAGTCGCTCGCACGCACGAGGTCGCACCGCAGCCGCAGTTTACGAGGCTGCCGAACCTTCCAACACACGCAACGCGGTCAAAAACGAATCTGGGGGGCGACGACTTGAGGGATCGACAGTCGACGACCTTGGTCGTGGCCTGGATGTCCCCCCCGATCTTTTCTGTGCCAACTTTTCGGTGCCAAGGCCGGCTTGAACCAGCCGGGGCCGGCATGGCGGCCGGCCGGAGACGCCCGCCGGAGCGCTCCCCGCGGCGGCTGCGCGGGATTTGCCCGTTCGGAGCCCCGGCGGCGTAGAATCCCCTGACGCGATGATCGTGGGGATTCCATGGCACGATGCCTGATTGGATGTGGCTCGAACCTCGGCAAGCGGCGGGAGCAACTCGACCGGGCGTTGGAACTGCTGCGGTTCATGCCCGGCGTGGAGCTGACGGCCGTGAGCCGGTTCCGCGAGACCGTTCCTGTCGGAGGGCCGGCGGCACAGGGGCCGTTTCTCAATGGTGCCTGCCTGATCGAGACCGAACTCCCGCCCCGCGCGGTCCTCGACATGCTGGCGGCCGTGGAGAACACGCTCCAGCGCGATCGCAGCGAGCGCTGGGGGCCGCGGACCATCGACCTCGATCTGCTGCTCTACGACGACGTCGTGGTCGATACGGCCGAGTTGACCGTGCCGCATCCGCGCATGGCGACCCGCAGGTTCGTGCTGGAGCCCGCCGCGGAGATCGCCCGCGACCTGCCCTACCCGACGGGATCGTGCACCGTCGGTGACCTGCTCGACAACATCTCCGACCCTCATCCGTTCGTCACCATCGTCGGCGTGCCAGGCAGCGGCGCCGCCGAGGTCGCGGCGGCCGTCGCGGACGCGACCCTCTCCCGCTTGATCCACGCTCCCGTCCCGTTGCCGCTGACCGAGGGGAGACCTTCGGCGGCTTTCGCCCGCTGGCGACAGACGCTTGCCGAATGGTCGGCGGCGCTCGAGGGCGGCCGCCGGGGCGACGACGCCTCGCATGGCCTTGTGGCCGACTATTGGTGCGGCAGCCTGGCCGCCGCGGCCGCCACGGGGCTCGACGCGGACGAGAGTGCCGCGTTTCGCGCCGAGGTCGCCGCGACGCAGGCCTCGGTTCGCGCTCCGACGGCGGCGATCCTGCTGACCGTCGATGCCGTGACGCTCGAGGAGCGGATCGCCTTTCGTTCGGGGGGTGGCCGCGATCACAGCACCGTGTTCGGCGACCTGCAGCCCACGGCCGTGCTCTGTGACACCGCAGGCGACACCGTCCCGCAGTTGCTGGCGCTCCAACAGCGGCTCGTCCGCAGCCTGCGATGCGCCGGCGAACGCTGTCCCTCGACGCCCAAGGCCGTGGTCGCCGTCAGCGGCGTCGACCTCGCCCGCGCTGCCGGCGAGGCGATCGCCGCCGTCGAGGCGATGCTCTGATGGGGGCGGCTTGCGGGCCAGAGATGATCGTGGACCCGGATGCGGTCCGCGCCGCCGTGCTCGCCGCCCGTGACCAGGGGCGGCGCGTGGGTTTCGTGCCCACGATGGGTGCCCTGCATGCGGGCCATGTGAGCCTCGTCGACCGAGCCGCGGCCGAGTGCGACGACGTGGTGGTGTCGATCTTCGTGAACCCGACCCAGTTCGCGCCCCAGGAAGACTTCACCCGCTACCCGCGGACGCCGGATGCCGACCGCACCGCCCTGGCCGGTTGCCGGGTCCGGTGGCTTTTCGCGCCCCGCGCCGACGACATCTATCCGCCCGGCTGGTGCACCAGGATCTCGATGGACGGCCCGGCGAGCCGCTTCGAGGGCGAGCATCGGCCGGGGCACTTCAGCGGCGTGGCCACGGTGGTCTGCCGCCTGTTCATGGCGGTGCCCGCCGACCGCGCCTACTTTGGCGCCAAGGATTGGCAGCAGACGCTCGTCGTCCGGCGGATGATCCGCGACCTCGGCGTGCCCATCGGGATCGTCGTCTGCCCCACCGTGCGCGAACCGGACGGCCTGGCGATGAGCTCGCGAAACGTATATCTCGCGCCGGCGGATCGACGGCGGGCGACCGCCCTGTGGGAGGCCTTGGGGATCGCCGCCCGTTCCTGGGACGCAGGTCACGTGCCGGGCGCGATCGAGCGGTCGATGCGCGGCCACCTCGAATCGCGGGGCATCGCGGTCGACTACGCCGCGATCGTCGACGCCGAGTCCCTCGGTCCCGTCGAGCCTGCGGCCCCGGCGGTGGCCCTCGTCGCCGGCCGCGTCGGCGGCACCCGGCTGATCGACAATCTGCAACTGCCGGCGCGGTCGATGCGGAACGAGTGACCGGGGTTTTCCATGCGCTCCACCCTCTTCCACCTGCCGACGACCCTCGAGATCGGCGGCGTCACGCTGCCGCTGTTTGGGTTCGGCATCCTGCTGGCGGCCTGGATCCTGGTCGCGGGCGGCGGCTGCGCCTGGGTCGCGGCACGGCACGGCGTGCGGCGGGCGCTGGCGATCGGGCCGTCACTGGCGATCGTGGCGTTGCTGTTGGCCTGGGTGCTCCCCGTGCTCGATGACGGGCAGGGGGTGCCGATCCGCGGGTACGGGGTGATGCTCCTGGTCGCCGCCGCCGCGGGCACGTGGCTAACGATCGTCCGCGGCCGGGCGATCGGGATCGACGCCGACACGATCCTCGCCCTGGCGACCGACGTCTTCATCTGGGGGCTCGTGGGCGCGCGGTTGTTCTACGTCGTGCAGTACCGGGAGCAGTTCTTCCGGGCCGACATGAGCCTCCTTCAGTCGCTCGCCGCGATCGCCAACATCGCCGCCGGGGGGCTCGTCGTGTTCGGCTCGCTGCCGACGGCGGCGGTGGCGGTCGTCCGCTTCGCGGCCCGGCGGCGGATTCCCCTGCTGCGGCTGGCCGACTGCATCGCACCGGGGCTGCTGCTCGGGCTGGCCGTCGGCCGGGTCGGCTGCTTCTTGAACGGCTGCTGCTACGGCGGACCGTGCGACCTGCCCTGGGCGGTCCGGTTTCCCGCGGGCTCCGCGCCCGCCGAGCACTACCCGGCGACCGGCGGCGGGAGCCAGCCCCTGCACCCGGCCCAGCTCTACGCGGCGGTCGATGCGGCGCTGCTCGCCCTGCTCGCCGTGCTGTTCACGCCGCTGGCGCGCCGGGATGGCGAGGTTTTCGCCGTCGTGCTGACGCTCCATCCGCTCTCCAGGATCCTGCTCGAGAGCATCCGTGTCGACGAGTCCCCGGCTCTCGGCACGCCGTTCTCGATCTCGCAACTGGTTTCGGTCGTGCTGCTGCTGGCGGCGTCGCTGCTCTGGTGGTGGATCGGTCGGCAGCCCATCCGCTCCGGTGCGGCCGTGACCGGTTCGGGCTGACGAGTACCCGAGGTTTGACGCCGACCCGGCTACGGGCGACATTGGCGGCGAACGTGCGGCGGCCCCGCAGGACCCCATTGATTGTTCGAGGTCTGACTCATGACCGAGCCCGAGGCCAGACGGAATCCGCCCCCCGACGACCCGGCGGTGGAGGCCGAATGGAGGAAGATCGAGCAGGAACGGATCGCCGAGGAGGTGGAGGAGGCCCGCGAGGACCTGCTCGACGCCGGAGCCACCCCCGGGCGGCGGTGGTCATGGACGGCGGTCGCCATCGCCCTGGCAGCCGGCGTGGTCGTGGCGGTGCTGCTCAACTCCCCGTGGTTACGGCGGGCCGTCGACCCGGGGCAGCCGGGGGTTGAGGAGGCCACCGCACCGTGAGCGAACACGAGCAGGCCGCCGGCGGGCGGAGCAGCCATGCCGTGCCGGGCTGCGCCACGATCCGATGCCGGCAGGACGGTCCCTTGGTGGTGGAACTTCCGGAGGGAATCCGGCTGCGGGTCATCGACCCCCTGGGGGCGGAGTTCCGGCTCCCCGACGGCAAGCCGGCCGTGGCCCTGTGCCGGTGCGGAGCGAGCGGCTCCAAGCCGTTTTGCGACGGCTCGCACCGAGCGAGCGGGTTTCGAGATGCCTCGGCGGCCCCACGGCAGGGCTGACGCGCTGCCGACGTTGCGGCGCATGCCGACTGCGGAACCTGTGCGTTCGGCGCAACTTGTTCCAGCAGAGATACTTACGACGATGGTCGGCCAACAGAAAGGCAGCCAAAAGGGCCGGAACGATATGGACTGCCCCGGAGAACGCCTGTAGGGTTGGACGGCCCGGGATCGGTGATTTCCCGGGAAAACGCCCCGGACGGCCCTGATGTCGCACCACCGGACCAACTTCTACCAGCGGCACAGCGTCGGGATCATGGCGATCCTGGTTTTCCTGCTGCCCATGGTGGTGGTGGGGGCCATCAAGGCGAAGTCGAATAACCGCAACGACGTCAAAGGCTGGCTGCCGGCGGAGTATTCCGAAACCCAGACGTACCGGTTTTTCCGCCAGAATTTCCAGGGCGAGGAGTTCATTCTCGTCAGCTGGGACGGCTGCACCATGGCCGATCCCAGGCTGGAGATGCTGGCCCGCAAGCTGCTCCCGCCCCCGGAAGAGGCGTCCCGGATCGACCGGCCGCTCTACTTCAAGGCCGCCCAGACCGGCCCCAGGGCCGTGGAGCGGATGTGCGGCGAGCCGCTGAACCTCGACCGGCTCGAGGCGGTCGGCCGGCTCACGGGAGCCCTGATCGGCCCCCCCCCCGCCGGCGTCGAAGCAGGGTCGGCGGGTGACGACCTCGATCGGCGGAAGACCTGCCTGGTGCTGACACTTGCCGACGTGGCCCGGCTGAACCTCCACGGGGCGATCGACGAGATCCGCTCCGTGGCGACGGGGGAGTGCGGCATCCCCGACGGGGCGATCCACATGGGGGGCCCGCCGGTCGACAACGTCTCGATCGACAAGGCCGGCCAGACGAGCGTCACGATCCTCTTCGGGCTGTCGCTCGTCGTGGGTTTCATCGTCAGCTGGTTCAGCCTCAAGAGCAAGACGCTGGTGGCGATGGTGATCGCCTCGGGCGTGTACAGCATGTTCGCCAGCCTGGCGGTGGTCTGGTATTCGGGCTATCCGGTCGACGCGATCCTGCTGACGATGCCGTCGCTGGTCTACGTGGCGACGACGAGCGGCGCCATCCACTTGGCCAACTACTACCGTGATCAGCTCGCCGAGACCGGCGTCCAGGAAGGGGCTGCCGGCCGCGCCGTCCACCATGCCCTCCTGCCGCTCTCGCTGGCCACGGGCACCACGGCCATCGGCCTTGCGACCCTCGCGGTGAGCGAGTTGGTGCCGATCCGCATGTTCGGCATTTTCTCCGCGGTCGGTGTCGTGGCGAGCTTCCTGATCCTCGTCACCTTCATGCCGGCCGCCCTGGAGTTGTTTCCGCCGCGACTGAAGATCGGCAAGCTCGCCGGCGACGAGGAGGCTGCGGGCTGGAAGCCGGTCGAATCGAGCCGTTGGTGGGCCGTCGGCGAGTGGATCACCCGCCATCATGCGTTGGCGACGGCCGCCTGCCTGCTGGTGATGGCGGCGGTCGGCTATGGGATGACCCGCGTGGAGAGCAGCGTGCAGCTGATGCGGCTGTTCTCGAGGAAGGCCCAGATCCGCACCGACTACGCGTGGCTCGAGAGCCACCTCGGACCGCTCGTGCCCATGGAGATCCTCGTGCGGATCGACGAGGACTGCCCGCTCACGTTCCTCGAACGGATGGAGCTCGTCGACGAGATTCAGCGGGAAATCGGCAGGCTCGACGAGGTCGGCAGTTCGCTCTCGACGGTCACCTTCGGCCGCAACCTCGACTCGGCGAACGGCGGCGAGGGCCTGCGGGCGAAACTCGCGCGGAGCACGCTGAACAAGGCCCTGCTGCGGCATCGGAACGAGTTTCTGGAGGGGGACTATCTCCGCGATGCCACCGTGACGGAAGCGGACGGCAGCCGCCAGCGTCAGGAACTGTGGCGGATCAGCGCCCGGGTCAGCGCCATCAAGGAAGTCGACTACGCCCTGTTCAAGGCGGACCTGCAGCGGAAGATCGACCCGATCCTGGCGCGGCTCGGCACGGACGGGGTGGAGGGGGTGGCCGTCGACTACACGGGCCTCGTGCCCCTCGTCTACAAGGCGCAGCACTCGCTCCTCGAGAACCTCAAGATCGGCTTCATCTTCGACTTTGCGATCATCGTGGCGGTGATGATCGTGCTCTGCCGGGCGCTCTCGGCGGGCCTCGTGCTGCTGCTGCCGGCGGCCTTCCCTGCGATCATGGTCTTTGGTGCCATGGGCTGGGGCAACGCGCTGGCCAAGTGGCTCGGCGCGGGCAACGTGTTCATCGACATCGGGACGGTGATGGCGCCGAGCGTCGCCCTCGGCGTGACCGTGGACGACGTCGTGCACTTCATGCTCTGGTTCCGGCGGGGCATCGCCGACGGCCTCGATCGCCGGCAGGCCACCATGCTCGCCTACAAGGGGTGTGCCCGGGCCATGTACCAGAGCTGGGGCGTGATCGGCATCGGGCTCTCCGTGTTTTCGCTCTCGCCCTTTGGTCCGACGCAGCGCTTCGGGCACATGATGCTGGCGATGCTGACGATCGCCCTGGTGGGAAATCTGGTGCTCATGCCCGCCCTCCTCTCCGGGCCCCTGGGAGCCGTGTTTTCCTGGAGCGTGGAGCGGATCGAGCGGCGGAAGGCCGCCCGCTCGGGCAAGCGCCGGGTGATCACCGAGCCGGGGAGCGACAGCCTGCCGGCGCCGCACGTCGCTCCGGGCCCCGGCAAGCACGTCGTGCACGCCTGACCGCCGGGCGTCGGGACGGGTGCTAGTGTAGCGTCTCACGCAGATGGGACTTTATCGAGAGCCTTCCTCGCCCGGGCGATTTTTTGAAGGATGTCTTCGGCCTTCTTCGTCCAGACGAAGGACGTTGGGTTCGTATTGTGGTGGTCGACGTAGCGACGAATTGCGTCGACCAACTGAGCGACGCTCCTGAACACGCCGTTCCGAAT
>VGYR01000084.1 GCA_016872925.1 Planctomycetota bacterium | reverse complement strand
GTCGTTGAAACAATCACAAGTCGTCCTCCATGACAAAGGCCAGGTGGCGTGCGGCCACCGCCGCCCGCTTGCCTTTCGACGACTCACCGCAATACTTGTGCCGCTCTCAGAAGATGCGATTGCCCTGGAGGCGCCATGTGGTCCGCCACCGAACTGATCGTCGCGCCGGCGACCGCGCCCGGAGTCGGGGCTCGGGCGATCGTGCGACTGGCCGGCGCGGGGCTCGCGACGCTGCTGCGAGCCCTGTTCGCGGCGGAGCCCTCGGCGTGGCCCGAGGCGGGCGGGCGAGCGGGGGTGGTGCGGGCGACCTTGCCGCTCTCCGGTCTCGGTCGCGACTGGGGCGAACTGCCCGTGGAGATCCTCTGCTGGCCCGGTCCCGGCGGGCCCCTCGGCGGGCCGCTCGCCGAAATCCAGCTGCCCGCCTGCCAGCCGCTGGTCGACGCGCTCGTCGCCGAGGCGTGCCGGCGCGGAGCACGGCTCGCCCGCGGCGGCGAGTTCACGCTGGGGTCGTTCCTGGCCGGCCGCCTCGATCTCGTGCAGGCCGAGGCCGTGCTCGGGGTCGTCGATGCCCGCACGCCTGCGGAGCTCGCCGCGGCCCTGGACCGGTTCGGGGGGGGCGCGGGCCGGCATCTCGGGCGGGTGCGCGACGAACTGCTCGACCTGCTTGCCGACATCGAGGCCTCGATCGACTTCGCCGACGAGTCGGCGCCCGACGCGGTCGCCGTCGACACCGACTGGACGTCGTGCGGCACGCGGCTGCGGCACTGCCGACGGTCGATCGAGGAGGCGGCCGCGACCCTCGCGGAGCGCGACGTCGCGGCCGGCGACCTGCCCCGCGTCGTGCTCGTGGGGCGGCCGAACATCGGCAAGAGCAGCCTCTTCAACGCGCTGGTCGGCGCCGCGGCCGCGATCGTCGCCGACGAGGCCGGGACCACCCGCGACTGGATCGAGGCGCGGATGACGGCCGGGCACGGCCGGGACTGGCTGCTCGTGGACCTGGCCGGACTGGCCGCCACCCCCGCTGACCCGCTCCTGGAGGCCGCCGCCCGCCGCTCGCGGGCCGAGGCGGCCCGGGCGGACGTGCGCCTCGTCTGCCGCGACGCCACCGCCGCCGACGGCGGTCCGCTCGACGCCGGCCCGGGCCCGCTGATCCGCGTCGTGACGAGGTGTGACCGAGCCATGCCAGGCGGCATCGATCAACACTCGATCGCCACGAGCACCGTGACCGGCGCTGGCATCGCGAACCTGCGGGCGGCGATCGAGGCGGCGGTGGCAGGGCTGCCCGCGGCCACGTCGGCCACGCTCCGCATGCGGGCGGCGGCAGAGTCCGCGATGCGGGCGGTCGGCGAGGCGGAGCGGCTCGTCGCGGCGGCGACGACGGAGGCCGCGATCGACGAGGCGGTCGTGGCCGGCAGCCTCCGCATGGCGGCCGACGCCCTCGCCGAGGCGACGGGCGCCGGCATCGGCACCGACCTGCTCGATCGGATATTCTCCCGCCACTGCATCGGAAAGTGAGCAGCGGATGACCGGATCGCACGAGGCCACGCTCGTCCGCCTCCACGCGGCCGCCGCTTCGTTCGCCGCCACCGCCGCCGACGCGCGGGCCGAGCTTGCGAGGCGGACGGCGCTGGCGGTCGCCGCCGCGGCGGATCGCTGGATCGAGGCGGCCGTGGCCATCAAGTCGGGGGGCGAGCCGGCGCAGGCGGCGGTCGTGAGGGCGGAGGAGACTGCCACCGGTCCGCTGGCCACGCTCCGGCTGCTGCTCGTCACGGCCCGGGCCTGGCGTGAGATCGCCACCCGGGGCACGCCGCGGCCGATCGCACCGCCGCGGATCGTGCATGCGGGCGGCAGCGGCTCGTTCGTGGCCGTCGACGTCTTTCCCGAGCGCTGGATCGCCGATCAGGCGATGTTTCAGGGGCATCGCGGCACGGTGCGCTGCGGCAACCCGGGCGATCTGGCCGCCTTCGACCGCTCCTGGCGGGAGGAGTGCCGCGACCGGCCACGCCGCGGCGGCGTGGCCGTGGTGCTCGGAGCCGGAAACGTCACGGGCCTGGCGGTCGCCGACGCGATCGCACAGGTCTTCGAGCACGGCCGAGGGGCGCTCGTGAAGCTGCACCCCCTCCAGCTGCCGCTCGTGCCGGTGTTTCGCGCGGCGCTCGAGCCTCTGGTGGCGGCGGGACTCGTCGAGTTCATCGGCGGCGGCCCCGAGATCGTGGCCGATGCGCTGACCTCGCCGCGGGTCACGCACGTGCACCTCACCGGCGGTCGCGCCGCCTTCGACGCGGTCCTCCGCAGCCTGCCCGCCCCGGACGCCGGCGTCGCCAGGAGCGTGACCTGCGAACTCGGCGGCGTCACCCCCTGGATCGTGGTGCCCGGCCGCTACACCGAGCCACAGCTCCGCCGCCAGGCCGACCTGGTCGCGGGGTCGATTCTCCACAACACCTCGTTCAACTGCATCGCCACGAAGTGCCTCGTCACCTGCCGATCCTGGGACCAGCGCGACGCCTTCCTGGAGCAGGTCAAGCGGCGGCTGGCGAGCGTTCCCGCGCGGCGCTCCTGGTATCCGGGGGCGACGGCCGCCTGGGAGCAGGCCACGGCAACCCGCGCGCCGGCCGACGGCACGCTGCCGTGGTGCTTTCGCACGGGGGTCGACGTGGCACGGGAGCCGCACTGGTTGGAACGCGAGTGGTTCGCACCGGTCGCCGTGGAGGTGCCGCTCGATGCGGGCGACATCGAGGCCTTCTGCACGCGGGCGACCGCCAGCGTCCGTCGCCTGCCCGGGTCGCTGGCCGCGAGCGTGACCATTCCCGAGTCGCTGCCGCCGTCCGACCGGCGGCGCGTCGAACTGCTCGTGGAGCACCTCGAGTACGGCACCGTCGCGGTCAACACGTGGTCCGCGCTGGGGTATTCCTTCGCCGCCGTGCCCTGGGGCGGGTTTCCGGGGGGCACGCTCGCCGATCCGGGCAGCGGCATCGGCTTCGTGCACGATCCGCTGGTCCTGCCGCTGGTGCACAACTCGATCGTCAGGGCGCCGCTGCAGGAGCGGTCGACGCCCCCCTGGCTGCCGTGGCATCCGCACGCGGCCGAGCTCGCGCGGGGCGTGATCGACGTGTATGCGGCAATCGCCCGCGGGGGCAGCGGGCTCTGGTCGCTGGCGCGGATGCTCCCGCGGGTGCTCGCCGGCTGAACTGGCCGGCCGCGCCGGCCGCTCACCGACGCCGGCCGCGGGGCTTTCTCGACTCGGGCTCGGCACGGTCCGCCGGCGGTGTTTCGCTGAACTTGTCGGGCTGCCCCGTGAGCTCGTAGAGGAATCGGCTCGGGCGGCAGGGCTTGCTCTTGCCCCACTTCGTCCGCGTCAGGCACATCGAGAGCATCAGCCGCCGTCGGGCGCGGGTCACGCCCACGTAGCACAGCCGCCGTTCCTCGTCGATCGCCTGCAGGCCGTCGGCCAGGGAGCGGTGGTGCGGCAGGATGCCCTCCTCCATGCCCACCATCCACACGCAGTCGAACTCGAGGCCCTTGGCGGCGTGCAGCGTCATCAGGCGAAGCACGTCCTTGCGCGGCGCGTCGTCGGTGAAACGGTCCTCCTGCTCCTCGACCTGGAGCACGAAGTCATCGAGAAAGCCGCGGATGGCCGCCGCGAGATCCCGCGGCCCGGGCCGTGACCGCTCGTGCTCGTCGAGCGCGGCGGCAAGCTCCTCGACGCACGCCCAGCGGGTGTCGGCCTCGGCCGGATCGTCCTCGTATTCCTTGGTGAGGAACGCCCGATAGCCCGCCGCGTCGAGCAGCGTGCGGAGCACCACCGCGGCCCGCGGCTGGCCGGGGGCCGCGGCCGGGGCCGTGGTCCGCAGGGCCACGAGCCGCTCCAGGGTCTCCAGGCCCCCGCGGGCCGCCGGGGAGAGCCGGGCCGAGTCCCGCCGGGCGAGCAACTCCCGCCACAGGCTGCGGCCCGCCGTGGCCGCGTCGGCCCGGGCCTGCTGGATCGTCGATCCGGCCAGGCCACGGGGGGGCACGTTGGCGATGCGCGCCAGGGCGAGGTCGTCGTCGGGATCGACGAGCAGCCGGAGGAACGCCATCACGTCCTTGACCTCGCGGCGGTCGAAGAAGGAGCGGCTGCCGACGAGTTCGTAGGGAATGTTCTTGCGCCGCAGTTCCTGCTCGAAGGAGCGGGTCTGCTCGCCGGTGCGGACGAGGATCACTGCCTGCGACGGGTCGACGAGCCGCTCGCGGAGCAGGCTCTCGGCGTCGGCCACCACGCGGCGGGCCTCGTCGGTCTCGTCCTGCGCCTGGATGATCGCCGGTGGCACGCCGGCGGGCAGGTTCGAGACGAGCGTCTTGCCGTGGCGGCGGGTGTTGCGCTCGATCAGCAGGTTCGCGGCCCGGATGATCTCCGGGGTCGAGCGGTAGTTTTCTTCGAGCCGCACGACCTTCGCCCCCGGCCAGCGGCGGGCGAAGTCGAGGATGTGCGTCACCTCGGCGCCCCGCCAGGCGTAGATCGACTGGTCGTCGTCACCCACGACGCAGATGCTCCGATGGTCGCGGGCGAGCGCGGCGATGATCCGCTCCTGGATGCCGCTGGTGTCCTGATATTCGTCGATGAGCACGTGGTCGAACCGGCCGGCCTCGGCGCGGCGGACGTCCTCGGCGGTGCCGAACAGCTCGTCCACCAGCAACAGCAGGTCGTCGAAGTCGACGGCCCCGGCCGTCTTGAGGGCGTCTTGGTAGCGGCGATACCCCGCCGCGGCGAGCGTCCACGTGTCGTCGGCGTCGGCGGGCACGGCATCGAGGGCCGCCGCCGCCCGGATCGCCCGGCTCTTCCAGCGGCCGATCCGGTCGAGGAGGTCGGCGGGGCGGAGCACCGTGTCGGCGACCCGCAGGTCCTTGAGCACGCGGCGGGCGACCGTCTCCTGCTCGCCGCGATCGACGATGGCGAAGCGGACCGGGTAGCCGAGCCGGTCCGCGTGCCGTCGGAGGATGCGGACGCAGAGCGAATGGATGGTCGAGATCTCGGGAGCCTCCGCGGAGCCCTTGGCGAGCCCCTGCCGGGCTCGGGCGAGGATCTCGCGGGCGGCCTTGTTGGTGAACGTGACGGCGAGGATCCGCGCGGGCCGGGCCCCCCGCCACACCAGGTGGGCGATCCGGGCGATCACCACCCGCGTCTTGCCCGTGCCGGCGCCGGCGAGCACCAGCAGCGGACCCGGAGCCGCGTGCACCGCCTCGTTCTGGGCCGCGTTGAGGCCCGTGCGGCGCGGTCCGGCGGCTGCCGCCCGCCGGGGCGCGGCTCCCTCCGGCTCCGTGGCCGAGTCCGGCCGTCCGCTGGTGGAGGTCGCGGTCGCGGAGCGGGGCGGGCGCATGTCGCGAATCTAACAGATCGAGGCGCGGTGGCCTGCGCCAGGGCGAGCCGATGATCGTCTTGACGCCTTCGGCGGGCGAGTCTCTATTTTTTCCACGACGCTCGCATCCAGGTTCCGGCACTCGCCCGGGGCACGTTCTGGGCCGGTTCCGTCGAGCCTTCCCCTTCCCGTGCCCGAGGAGTCTCCCGACATGCAGCCCGCCGAACTCGCCGAGATCGAGGACAACGACCTCGCGCAGGCGACCATGTCGCTGCTCGAGCGGATTCGCCCCTACCTCGCCACCATCGCCGCCGCGATCGGCATCACGTTCGTGGCGCTCGCCGCCTGGACGCTGATCTCGTCGCGGCAGGACAGCGAGCGGGCCGGCGCCTGGGATGCCTGTCTCGCCGCCATCTCGTCGGGCGACGCGCAGCAGCTCAACGACGTGGCCGCCCGCTATCCGGGAACGCCGGCCGGCGCGTGGTCGCAGATCCTGCTCGCCGACGCCGCCCTGGCCTCGGGCTGCCAGCTGGCGTTCACCGACAAGCAGCAGGCCACGGAGCGGTTTCGGGCCGCCGCCGACCTGTATGCCGTGGCGATGTCGCGGCCGGCCGGAGGTCTCGTCACCGAGCGGGCCATGTTCGGCCTGGCCAAGGCCCGCGAGGCACTGGGAGAGTTCGAGCCGGCGCGGAAGGGGTATGAGGCGCTCGTCGACGAATATCCGAACAGCCCGCTGCGGGAACTCGCCGGCGAACGGGCGGCGGCGCTCGCCCGGCCGGCGGTCACCGGCTGGTACGATTGGTTCCGGTCCCACGATGTCAGTGCCCCCCCGACCGCCGAATCGACCGCTCCCGCCACCGGCGGAGGTGCTGCCGAGCAGATCCTCTCCGGCACCAGCGGGTGAGCCCGGTTCCCTCGAGGCGCCGCCGGGCAGCGAGGTGGCCTTCGTGGTGGCGGACGGCGCGGCGGGCGAGCGGCTCGACGTGTTTCTCCACGGCCGGTTCCCCGGCCGCAGCCGCTCGTTTCTCGCCCGGGCGATCGACGCGGGTGCCGTCCGCGTGGACGGCCTCGTGGCACGCGCCTCCCTGAAGCTTCGGGCCGGGGCCGACGTCCGGATGACGGTGCCGCAGCCGCCCCGCGCGGGGCCGGTCGCGGAGGAGATTCCGCTGGTCTTCCTTCACGTCGATCAGTGGCTCGCGGCCGTCGACAAGCCCCCGGGCATGGTCGTGCATCCCGCCAAGGGCAACTGGAAGGGCACGCTCGCCGGGGCGCTCAAGTGGCACCTCGAGCGCGACGGGGTGGGGCTGTCGACGACCGGCGGCGCCGCCCGCCCCGGGATCGTTCACCGCCTCGACCGCGACACCAGCGGCGTGATCGTCGTCGCCCGGACGGAGGAGGCGCACCACGCCCTCGCCCGGCAGTTCGAGCGGCGGACGGCCGCGAAGACCTACCTGGCGATCACGCAGGGCGCTCCCCGGTTCGACCGCGACGAAATCGACCTGCCGATCGGCATCCATCCCTACCAGCGCGAGAAGATGGCGGTCCGCCGCGACCACTCCACCAGCCGCCAAGCGGTGAGCCGCTACGAGGTGCTGGAGCGGTTCGGCGTCGCGGCGCTCGTCCGCGTCACCCCGCAGACCGGCCGCACGCACCAGATCCGGGTGCACCTCGCGGCGATCGGCTGCCCCGTGCTCTGCGACGGCCTGTACAGCGGCCGCACGCTGATCGAACCGGCCTTCCTCCGCCTGCCTCCGGGGCCGCCGCTCCTGGCTCGGCAGGCCCTGCATGCCGCCAGCCTGGCGATCGATCATCCGGCTTCGGGCGAACGACTCGCGCTGGCCGCCGCGCTGCCGGCGGACATGGCCGGACTGCTGGAGGCACTGCGGTCGGCGACGTGATCCGCGGGCGGTCGCCCGTCGCCGGCGACGGGCTCGTCCAGGAGGATCATGGCCCGCGGGAGCGTGGAGTCGATCACCCGGGAGAGGGCGACGACGAAGCCGGCCGGGCCGTCCCGCCACCCGCCGCGGAGGACGTAACTCTTCACGAAGGCGGTGAGGCCGCGGAGCGGCATCGTGAGCGGATTGATCCGCTGCCCCTTGCGCCGCATGATCGCCGCCTTGAGCGGCGCGTAGCGGAGCGAGCGGCCGAGCACGTCGCCAACACCCGCATAGCTGTAGTGCAGGATCGAGCCCGGCAGGAGCACGGGGGGCCGCGACGCGGCCACCTCCTCGTGGACCGGCAGCGGCTTGAACGTCGCCGTGCGTCGGTTGAACAGGCGGAGCACGCGGTCGTCGCTCCAGGGGCCGTGGCGGATCTCGCGGTCGCCGATGAACGTGCGGCGCCGGAAGGCATAGCAGGCCGCGGGGTCGGAGAGGTCCGCGGTGCCGAGCGCCCGCCGGGCCTGCTCGTCGAGCACTTCGTCGGCGTCGATCGAGAGGATCCAGTCGTGGGCGGCGAGTTCCACGGCCCGGCACTTCTGGGGGCCGTAGCCGAGGAAGTCCTGATGTTCGACCCGGGCCCCCGCGGCCCGGGCGATGGCGACCGTGGCGTCGGACGAGCCCGAGTCGAGCACGAGTCGCTCCGCACACGACGCCACCGCCGCGAGCACCTCCGGCAGCCGCCGGGCCGCGTCCCGGGTGATGAGCACCGCCGAGATCGGCAGCCGGGCCGAAGCCCGGGGCGGATCCGGTGCAGGCTCCGGGGCGGCCGTCATCGGCGGTTGCCCGGCGGGGGCGTGTCGTGGTCGCCGATCGGGGCCGGGCTGCCGGCGGCCCGCAGCGGGAACTCGAGGACGAAGGTGCTGCCCTCCCCGAGCCGGCTCGAGGCGTGGATGTCGCCGCCGTGTTCGCGGAGGATCTTGCGGCTCACCGTCAGGCCCAGGCCGGTGCCCTTGGAGCCCTTGGTGGAGGCGAACAGGTTGAAGATCGTGGCCAGGGTCTCGGGCGACATGCCGATCCCGTTGTCGGCGACGCTCACGCGGACGACGCCCGCCTCCTGATCGGCGGCCGCCGTGATCGTCACGGCAGCCTGGTCCCGCGCCTCCACGGCGTCGAGCGCGTTGCTCACCACGTTGAGGATCGCCCGCGAGATGCCCGCGGAATCGAACACAAGCGGCGGCAGGTCGGCCGGAGGCCGCCAGTGGATCGTCGCGCCGAGTTCGGCGGCCCGCTGCTGGACCGTCTCGACGATGTCGTCGATCACCGCGACCAGGTCGCCGGGGGCCGGATCCGGCTCGCGCTCCTTGCTGAAGGTGAGCATGTCCATCACCAGCGAGGAGATCTTGTCCTGGTTGCGGCGAACGATGTCCCAGCCCTTGCGGAGCACGCCGAGGTCGTCGTTCTCCAGCCCCATCTCCACCAGGTAGCTGCCGCCGCGGATGCCCTGGAGGATGTTCTTGATGTGGTGCGAGAGCGTGGCGATCGTCTGCCCCGTGGCGGCGAGCCGCTCGGCCTGCACGAGGGCCGAGTAGTAGGTTGTGTCCTCGACGGCCAGCGCGGCCTGGTGGCCGATCGCGATCATCAGCTTGAGGTGGTCGTCGCTGAACCGGCGCTGCCCGAGTTCGGCGGCCTGGAGCAGCGGCGTCGTGGTGTCGACGTAGATCATGCCGACGGTGTCGTAGCGGCCCCGCATGGGCACGCAGATCGCCTCGCGGACGCCCGTCCGGACCACGCTCTGGCCGGAGGAAAAGCGATCGTCCTCCTGCGCGTCGCTGGTGAGCACGCCCTCGTGGTGGTCGAGCACGTAGTCGAGGATCGTGCGGCTGATCTGCATCGTGGCCGCGTCGCCCGCCTTGCGGTCGCGGCGGGCCTTCGTGCGGAGCTCCCTGGTCGCCGGGTCGAGCAGCATGATGCAGCCGCGATCCGCCTCGACCCACTCGAACACGAGCTGCAGGATCCGCCCCAGCAGCTCGTCGATGTCGAGCGTGTGGCTGACCGCCAGGGAGGTGCGGTACATCACCTGGAGGTTGCTGCGGGCCTTGGCGAGCCAGCGGTTCTGCGACTCCTCCGGAGCCGCGAGCACGATCGAGTCTTCCTCGCGCATGGTGCGGACGATCCGCGAGCCGTCGCCGCCGTCGATCTCCGGCACGATGTCGACCGCCGCGAGGGCCGCCGGTTCGTCGCCGTCCTTCGCGTACACGAGGATCGTCCGCCCCAGGCGGATCCGGTCGCCGCTGGCCAATTCGGCCCGCCCCACCCGGGTGTCGTTGACGTAGGTGCCGTTGGAGCTCTTCAGGTCGCCGACCACGAGGGCGTCGCCGACCCGCCGAATCTCGGCGTGCCGCCGGGAGATCTCGTTGTCGTCGAGCTGGATCATGTTGCCCGCCTCGCGGCCGATGCTCACGGCGGCCTGCGTGGGGGGCAGTTCGAAGCGGGCGCCGCGGTTGCGGCCCTGGATGACGAACAGTGCTGGCACGGCGTTCGGAAAGCCCTGGAGCGCGGACGACAGGCCCCGATTGTCGCATGCCGGCCAGACCACGGGAAGCGAGGCGGGGGGGTCGGCGGCCGCGCCGTGGGCCGTTGATTTCCGGGGCGAAGTTGCCCTTGAGTCGGCGGGTGCGGATCGCCATCATCCCGCCCGCGTCGGCACTCCCGGCGGCCACGGACGGCCGCGTCGGCAGGCCGGCCACGACCTCCGGCCTCGTGCCGCAAGCAAGGAGAGCATTCCGTGAACAGGTATCCGGCAACCCTCGCCCTCGTGGTCGCCACGGCACTCGGTCAGGCCGCCTTCGGCCAGGTCGCCGGGCAGCCCGCCGCCCCTGCCGCCACCGCCGCGCCCGCGGCCCGAACGGCCCCCGCCGTCCACACCGCGGTGATCGACGTGGGCTACATCTTCAAGAATCACGCCCGCTTCAAGCAGGCGATGGACAAGATGAAGGACGAGGTGCTCCAGGCCGAGAACGTGCTCAAGGCCGAGCGGGACCGGATCAACGGCCTGATGGAGCAGCTCAAGGGCTTCAACGTCGGCACGCCGGAATACAAGAAGCTCGAGGCCGAGGTCGCGAAGGCACAGGGCGACTTCAGCGTGAACGCCCAGCTGCAGAAGAAAGACTTCATGGACCGCGAGGCGAAGGTCTACCTCCAGGTCTACAACGAGATCGAGCGGGCGGTGAGTCATTTTGCCCGTGACAACGGGATCGCGGTGGTGCTCCGCTTCGACGGCGACCCGGTCGACGCCACGGACCGCAACCGGATTCTCGGCAGCATCACCAAGCCGATCGTCTACCACGACCCCCAGATCGACATCACGGCCGACGTCCTGCGGATGCTCAACGGTGCCGCCGTTGCGGGTGCGACGACCTCCCAGTCGAAGCCGCTCCGCTAGGCTGTCTCGTCGCCGCCGATTCATCGGGCCCGGAGGTGCGGCGGCCCCGCTCTTCCGGGCCCGTTCCTCGCCCGCAGGCCCCATGCGCCCCCAGCACACGATCCGCCGTGCCGTGTCGGTCGCGGGCGCCGGCTACTGGACGGGGCGTCCCGTCACGGTGGAGTTCGTGCCGGCGCCGGCAGGCACGGGCATCGTGTTCGTGCGGCCGGGCGCGGGCGTGCCGGTGCGGATTCCGGCCGCGGTGGACCATCGGGTGGAGGCGACCGCCCGCACCAATCTCGCGTCGGCGGGCGTGCGGGTGGAGATGGTCGAGCATGCCCTGGCGGCGCTGGCCGCGCTCGGCGTCGACTGCTGCGTGGTTCGCGTGGATGCCGACGAGCTGCCGGGGCTGGACGGATCGTCGCTGGCGTACGTCGAGGCCCTCGACTTTGCGGGGCTGGAGTCGCTCGGGGCTCCGCTCGAGCCGCTGGTGGTGCAGGGGGTCCATCGCGTGGGCGACGACTCCTCCTGGGTGGAGGTGTGCCCGCCACGGTTCGCCGGCCTGTCGGTCGACTACGAGCTCGACTACGGGCCCGGCCCGATCGGTCGTCAGACGTTCGCGGTGCGGGTCACGCCCGACGCGTTTCGGCGGGAGCTCGCGGCGGCGCGCACGTTCATCACCACGGACGAGGCGGACCGCCTCCGGGCGGCCGGCCTCGCCCGTCACGTCGGCTACGGCGACCTGCTCGTGTTCGGTCCCGACGGCCCGCTCGACAACGCCCTGCGCTGGCCCGACGAGTGCGTCCGCCACAAGGTGCTGGATCTCGTCGGGGATCTGGCGCTCGTCGGCCGGCCGCTGCACGCGCACGTCCGCGCCTGCCGCAGCGGGCACCGCCTCAACGGGGCGGTCGCGGCACGGCTCGTGGCCTCGGCCGGGAGGCGGGCTTCGGCCTGATGCGCATGGTGGAACCGAGCGCACACGACGAGGGTGAACCGGTCGCGGGCATCGTGGGGAGGCCCCCGGAGATCCATCCCTCCGCCATCGTCGAGGCGGGGGCCCGGATCGCCGACGACGTGCGAGTCGGCGCCCACTGCGTGATCTCGTCCGGCGCCGTGATCGGCCGGGGCAGCGTGCTGGCCAACAACGTCACCCTCTCGGGAACGGTGGTGGTCGGCGAGCGGAACCGGATCTTCGCCAACTGCGTCATCGGCGGGGAGCCCCAGGACGTCAGCTACCGGGGCACCGACACGCGGGTCGAGATCGGGCACGACAACGTGATCCGCGAGGGGGTGACGATCAATCGGGCCTCCGAGAAGGAGGAGGGCGTCACCTCGATCGGCAGCGGCAACTTCCTGATGGCCGCGTGCCACGTGGCCCACGACTGCCGGATCGGAGACCAGGTGATCATCGCCAACGGGACGCTGCTCGGCGGCCACGTCCGGGTGCACTCGCGGGCATCCCTCTCGGGGCTCGTGGCGGTGCATCACTGGGCGACGATCGGCGGCTGGTCGTTCGTGGCCGGACTGTCGCGGGTGCTGCACGACGTGCCCCCGTTCATGCTCTGCGAGGGGTCGCCGGCCCGGCCGCGGTGCATCAACGTGGTGGCGCTCCGCCGCGGGGGCATCGCGCAGCCCGTGATCGAGGCCATCTCGGAAGCCCACCGCCTCCTGTACCGCGCGAAGGTGGGCGTCGAGCCCGCCCGCGAGATCCTCCGCTCCCAGGCGATGCTGGTGCCCCAGGTCGAGGAGTTGCTGGAGTTTCTGGATCGGCAGCAGCAGGGTCGGCACGGCCGGGCCCGCGAAGGGAGGAGGGCGGCATGAGTCGGATGCGGATGGCGGTCGTCGGTTGCGGGCATCTCGGGGCGATCCACGCGCGGCTGCTCGCCGGGCGTGCGGACGTGGAACTGACGGCGGTGGTCGATCCGCTGGCCGCCGCCCGCGACCGGATCGCCGCCGAGCACGGCTGCCGGGCCCTGGCCGAGCCCCGCGAGCTGGTCGGAATCGCCGACGCCGCGGTGGTCGCGGCGCCGACCGGACTGCACGCGGGCGTCGCGGTGCCGCTGATCACCGCCGGGCTCGACCTGCTCGTCGAGAAGCCGCTCGCGGGAGGCGTGGAGGATGCCCGCGCGATCGTCATCGCCGCCCGTCGCCACGGCCGGACCGTCGCCGTCGGCCACGTGGAGCGGTTCAATCCGGCGTGGCAGGCCACGGCCGGCCGGGCCGGCCGCGTGCACTTCGTCGAGGCCACCCGGACCGCGCCGTTCACCTTCCGCTCGCTCGACGTGGGCGTGGTCCACGACCTGATGATCCACGACATCGACCTGGTGCTCTCGCTCGAACCCGGCCGGCTGGAGCGGATCGACGCCCAGGGCATCGTGGCGACCGGCGGCTTCGAAGACGCCGTCCGCGCCAGGCTCGTCTTCTCCTCCGGCCTCGTCGCAGATCTGACCGCGTCGCGCATCAGCCCCGTGGCGCAGCGGACCGTCGCCACCTGGTCGGCCGACGCGATGGTGTTCTGCGACCTGACCGCGAAGACGGTCCGGTCGGTGTCGCCCGGTGCGAGCGTGAGGTCGGGCGGCTTCTCCGCCGCGTCCGTGCCGGTGGCGGAGCGGGCCGCAGCCAAGGACCGCTTCTTCGCCGACGTGCTGCCTTGCGAGACCGTCATTGTCGCCGATGCCAACGCGATCGCCTGCGAGCACGACGACTTCCTGGCGGCGATCCGCGAGCGGCGTCCGCCGCTGGTGACCGCCGCGGCCGGTGCGGCCGCCGTGGAGATCGCGGCCCGGGTGATCGACGCGCTGGCGTGCGTCCGCTTCGGCCGTCCGGCCGCGGGCGGCACGGCCTTCGCGACCCCCACCACCTTCCAGCGAAAGGCCGGTTGACCGGTCGAGCCGCTCTGTCCCGCACGACCGGCAGGCTTCTCCCTGGGCGGCCGGACGTCACCGACCGATAGCGATCGTGGTGGGACGCTCCGCCGCCCCGACCCCGCCTTCTCCTGATCCCGCCTTCATGGTCACGCCGTCCTCCCGCCGAGATCCGATGCCGATCCGCCCTGCGAGCCTTTTGCTCCTGCTCGTCGCCTTAGCCTTTGCGGCGCTGGCCGGGGGCGGCGCACCCGCCGTGGAGTTCGACGGGTTCGGCCTCGGCGATCTCGCCGGCGGCGGGACGATCGCCGCCGAACTGAGCCGCCTCGAGGCGGCTGCCGAGCGGGAGCGTCTGGCGGGCGTGCCGGCCCTGGCGGTGGCGATGCCCGGGGCGGCCGACCTCGCCTCGCCGCCGGTGCCGCTGACCGCGGAGTTCCGCAGCCGGATCGACCGTTTCGACGTGGCCGCCGGCCTGGTGGCCGACACGCAGGTGGTGCAGGAGGGGCCGGCCCGCTGGATGGGCCGCGTGGGCGTGTCGAACGAACGAGACGTCGGCCGGGAGTCGCTCGAGCTGCGGACGACGGTGGGCAACAACGCCGAGTGGGGCCTCGTGGGCGTGGAGGTCGGGCCGCGGGTCGAACGGCGGCTGCGCAAGGGGGTCACCGTGTTTGTCGACGGCAAGGCCGACGCCCGGGCGATGCGGTCCCCGGAGACGGGCACGTGGGCGCTGCCCGGGACCGCCACCGACGGCGCTGCCATCGGCGTGGCGGCGAGCGCCGGCCTGGCGCGCTGACGCGCAGCGGATTCATCGGCACACGGTCCGAAGTCAGAGAGGGGTTGCCTGTGCCCTCGAGCGAGCTGTGGGAGGTGCGTTGGGCATGGATGAATGACGGAAGGTGAGAGTCCTTTATGGGGCCTGTTGGAGGCAACCAGAAGCCGGAGGCAGCTGCACGAGGTCGAGGCTGGCATTGCACAGCCGAGGTCTTTCCCGCGAGGGCGTGTGGGATGGAAGCCCGAGGCGAACCGCAGCACCGAACGCA
>VGYR01000083.1 GCA_016872925.1 Planctomycetota bacterium | reverse complement strand
AGACCGTCGAGCGGACAGCGCCGATGGCGATGCTGATCTACAGCCTCGTCATCATCTGGTTCGCCCGCGAGGGTCATCGCCACTGGCAGCCCGCTGATCACTCGTGGTATGCGAAGAAGCGGGATCCATCGTTCGCCGACATGCACGCCGAACTGAAACGACGGAGCGTCCGCAGGGATGTTTCTTCCCTGCCACTCGATGCCTTGGGGCCCCGGAAACTCTTCCGCATCCTGGAAAACGCGGTCGGCTTGGCAGCGTAAACTGCAAAAGCCGAGGTCAGGCGCGGGTTGAAAACCCGCGCTCCGAGGGGCACGGGCGACCCGAGCCCGCGCCACGCGCGGCTCACGTGGAGTCCGTATGGGTCACGTGCCCGGCACGCGGGGCGGCGCCAGCGGGCGCGGCCCCTTGCCTCCCGAGGATCCTCCCGGCAGACCACCGGCAGGCCCGCCGCGGAGCTGATCCATGTCGAGAAACCTGGCATCCTCGACGTCGACCCGATTCGCAGCCGGCCAGTAGAGGATCTTGCCCGCCGATGCCGACGACGGCTGCGCGCCCGCCTTGAGTTGCCGGAACAGCTGGGCGTCGCTGCGGCCGTCCCCCTCGAACACGAGCAGGTCCTTGGCCTCGCTCCAGCTCAGGCGGGCACTGCGTGCCGTGAACGAATCCCCCTCCACGAGCACGTTGCCCCCGGCACCGAGCTCGATCGTCGACCGCTGACGGCCCGGGAGCGGAGGGGTCTGCCCGACGCCGAGCGCGTCGCACGTGATCGTCACGGCCCCGTCGGGAATGCCTCCGGCGGCATGGGGGTCGAGCGTGTCGCCGCGGGCGGCGATGGGCCCCCAGATGGCCTCGACCCGCTGGTGAAACTCCATCGTGCGGCGGTGCAGGTTGCCCCGCAGCCCGCGCTGGAAATCGACGCCGAGGTAGGTGAGGCCTTCCCCCTTCCGCTCGGTCGACACCGGCTGCGCCGCCACGCCGCCGGCCGGCAGTGACATCGCTGGCGCCTCGCCCGCCCGCGTGCTGGTCAGGCGGCCGGGACCGGTGCCCGTGACGTCGCCGGTCGGGCGGTCGATGACCAGATCCCTGACGAACAGTTCCTCGAGCGACGGCTTGCCCGCCTCGTCGATCGATTCGCTGCGGACCTTCACGCCCGACCCGCAGGCGATCCGCACCACCTCGGGCTGGCCCGCCGCCCGCGGCGGGCCCCCCGGGGAGAACTCGAAGGGCCGATCGAACACCACGTCGAGCGAGCCGCTGTGGACGTCGGCGGACGCCCCCGTGGCCACCACGGTGTCGACGAACCGTGCCGTGCGGCCGTCGAAGTCGAGCCGTCCCTGCCAGGTCACGTCGAGCCTGCCGGGTGGCCCCTGGCGGGCCGCGGGCGGTGATCCGCCGGTGGTGAACGCCAGGCCGTCGAAGCCCGCAGCGCCCGACTCCATCGGCAGCGACAGCCGCCCCGCACCGTCGACCGCGAGCCGGTTGCGGCCCCGTTCGAACTCCACCATCGGCCCCTCGAGATCGACGCCACGTCCGGAGACCACCGCGGGCCGGCCCGACACGATCGCCTTGGCATCGGGGCCGGAAGGCCGCGAGAGCTGCATCTGGTCGCCGCGAATCTCGATGCCCGGTTCGGCCGGCGCCGCCCCTGCGGCCGGAGCGGCCCCACGCGGCTGCTCGACGAGGTGCACCTGGCCTTCCATCGACATCTCCTCGACCTCGTTGCCGCTCGGGGCGAGCACGACCTGCCCGCGCACGAGCGCGGCCGAAGCGATCATCTTGCCGCGTTCGCGCGGCGGCTCCGCGGCTGGCGCGGTGGGTGTGGCGAGCCGTGCGGCCGGCGAAGGTGCCGGCACCGGCCCGCCCGCGGCGGGAGGCGCGACCGCGGCATCCGCCTGGGCGACGGCCGGTCCCGACGGCGGTGCCGGCGGATCGACGGTGCGGAACCAGAGCTCGAGCCGCTCCGTCCGGGCGGTGACCTCTTCGGCGTCGGCCTCGACGACGCCGCGGGCGAGGAGTCGCGAAGGCCGCACCCCGGAGAGGTCGGGCCCGGCGCCGCGCGGCGCCGCGGCGCTGGGCCGCTGGGCGACGTCGAGCCAGAGGTGCATCTCCGCCGCCGAGAGCCGTCCCTGGCCGTCCACGGTCACGTCGGCATCGCCCGCGAGCGAGACGACGTGGCCGGCGCCGTCCGGCCGCATCCGCAGCCACTGCTGCCACCGCGCGCGGGCCGGCGGGGAGTTTTCGGAGCGGATCCGCAGCCAGCCGGGCCCCACGGCCATCAGCGAGCCGGGGTCCCCGGGCGGCCCGGGGCAGTAGTCGATCTTGCGGGCCTCCATCTCGGTTCCGTCGGCGACGAACGACACCGGGTCCTCGCCATCGAGCAGGATGCGCCGCGTCGCGATCTCGTAGCCGAGCCGGGCGGAACGTGCCTCCAGTCGAGCCCCGGTGGATCGGGCCACGACCGGCGCACCCTTGGCCTGGATCTCCACCGGCTCGAGCCCCCCGCGGCCCTTCCCGCCGGCGTCCTGCCCCTCCCTTCGCGTCAGCACGATCGCCAGCAGATCGCAGGAGAGCTGCTCCGTCTGGCCTTCGGCGGCTGCGCGAATGACGTCGACGTGATCCTCGAGCGTGACCACGTTGGCCGAGACGTTGAGGCACATGACCCCCCTGCAGCTGACGAGCACCGGCGGCGCGGCCGCCGCGTCCCGATCGCCCTGCGGGCCGCTCGGCGGCGACTCCGGCCCCGCGGAGGCTCCGGGGAGCATGCCGCCGGCGAGGCCCTCGATCCGCATGCGGACGTCGCGATCGAGGCGGATCGTGTCGACGCCGCCGATGTTGGGGCCGTTGTCCATGGCGCCCGGCTGCGCCGGGCGCGGCTCATGTCCGCCGGACCTGGGCTTCAGCCGGGCCACGAGGCCACGCCCGCTGCCGGCGGAACGGCCGTAGCGGAACTGCACCATGTCGCCCGTGCGGACCTCGAGGTCGTGCAGCTCGAGGTCGCGGGTCACGATTTCCACGTCATCGTCGGCGGTCGGCGACGTCGGAGTCCCCCGGATCGTCACCTGACCGCGGAGGCTGCCGCCGATCAGCTTTCCCAGCCGCCCCTGCCGGAGGTCGAGGGGCTCGTCGAACTCGAGCACGGCTCCCTGCGGAGCCCGCAGCACGAGCGTCCGGCCGGTCGACCCCGCGCCCGCCGCGCGGTTTCGGTCCGGCAGCACGACGAGCGTGCACGGCATCAGGTTCACCCGGCCGTCGGGCATGGGGTGGTATTCCTGGAACAGCAGCCGCATCTGCCTGCTCTCGAGCATGATCGGGTTGTCGCGCTCCCAGGAACCCGGCGCGAAGATGTCACCGAGCGCCGCGAGCCGTTGGTCGGCCCGGGCCCGGATGGCGGCGGCCTCCTCGGGAGTCATCTCGTGCTCGGTCGCCGAATCACGAACCCGCGGCTCGACGATGGGAACGACCGTCAGCCGGTAGAAGCCCGCGGCGGCGAGCGCCACCAGGAACACCCGCAGCGTGCGTCCGAGCCGATGTTCCATCGCCGTGTCACCGCCCGGATGAGGTCAGGTCCGCTGCGCCGCATGGCGGGCCACTTCGGTCTCCCACGCCCCGCGGGCCGAGAGCATCCGCTCGACGAGTTCCCGCACCGCGCCCCGGCCGCCCGGCAGGCTGGTCACCACCGCGGCCGCCCGGCGGAGTTCCGGGCAGGCGTCGGCCACGGCGGCCCCCACGCCGCACCGCATCACGACGGGCAGGTCGGGCAGGTCGTCCCCCAGAAACGCCGTCTGCTCCCAGGAGAGCCCGCAGCCGGCGATCACCTCGGCCGCGACGGCCACCTTGTCGTCGACCCCCTGCCGGAGGATCTCGATCCCGAGCTCCGCGGCCCGCCGCTCGACGACCCGGCTGGTGCGGCCCGTCACGATGCCGGCTCGCAACCCGGCCCGCCGCCACGCCCGCAGGCCCAGCCCATCGCGGATGTGGAACGTCTTCGACTCGCTCCCCGTGTCGTCGAACGTGATCCCGCCGTCGGTGAGCACGCCGTCGCAGTCCAGCAGCAGGAGCTGCACGCGGGCGAAGCGAAGGTCGAGATCGGTGACGTCGGCCATGACGGTGGTCGGAGGTGATCGGCCGCGTCAGGCCGCCGCGGCCTGGCGGGGCCCGGCGAGCAGTTCTGAGGGCACGAGGCCGACGAGGTCGACGACGTCGACGAGCCCGACCGGCCTGCCGGCGGTGTCGAGCACGGGCAGTTCGCTCAAGCGGCGGGACTCCAGGATCGCGACGGCGTCGCGGAGCCGCGTGCCGGCGGGAAGCGTCGTGGGACGGCAGGTCATCACGCGGCTGATCGGCTCGTCGAGGACCGTGTCGTGACGCCGCTCGAAGAGCCGGGCGAGGTCGCTGTCGGTGAAGATGCCGGCCAGGGTGCCTGCCTCGTCGAGGATCATCACCGCCCCCGTGCGCCGCGCCGGCAGGGGCCGCACGAACACCTCGCGCACCGTCTCCGCGGGGCCCGCGATGCGACACTCGGCCAGCGGACGCATCACGTCTTCGACCATCATCAGCTGGCGGCCGAGGCTGCCTCCGGGGTGGCGGGCGGCGAAGTCCTCGGGGGTGAACCGCCGCTGGCTGCTGGTGACGAGGGCCAGGGCGTCGCCGAGGGCGAGCATCAGCGACGTGCTCGTGCTCGGGGCGAGCCCGAGCTCGCACGCCTCGCGGAGCCCGCCGGTCGCCACGACCACGGTCGCGGCGCGGCCAAGCGCGCTGTCGGCCCGCCCGGTGAGCGCGATGATCGCCACCCGTCGGGCGGCAAGGTGCGGCAGGAGCCGCGTGATCTCCTCGGTCTCTCCCGACTGCGAGAGGGCCAGCACCACGTCGTCTCCGCGGATCGCCCCGAGATCCCCGTGCATCGCCTCGGCGGGATGGAGGAAGTGGCTCGGCGTGCCGGTGGACGCGAGCGTGGCGGAGATCTTCCGGGCCACGAGCCCCGCCTTGCCGATGCCGGTCACGACCACGCTGCCGGTGCACTCCAGGAGCGTCCGCACTCCCCGGCAGAACGAGGCGTCGAGCGCGTCGGCGGCCCGGAGCACGGCCTCTCCCTCGGCGCGGAGGATCTCGCGACCATGCGCGAGGATGCGGTCGTCGGGAGCGTCGTCCATGGGCACACCGCAGGCGGGGACTCCGCGCGGGCTCCCGCGCGGGGCGGGATGATAGGAGGGCCGCGCGGGGGCCGCAACGCGGGTTTTGCCCGCGGCGCACTACCGTAGACCCCGCATCGGAAGCCCCAATCGCGTCAGCGATGGGGACTGAACCTCGCGTAACGCGAACTCGGGGTCGCCCGTGCCTGAGAGGAGCGCGGGTTTCCAACCCGCGGCGCACTACCGTAGACCCCGCATCGGAAGCCCCAATCGCGTCAGCGATGGGGACTGAGCCTCGCGTGGCGCGAACTCGGGGTCGCCCGTGCCTGAGAGGAGCGCGGGTTTCCAACCCGCGGCGCACTACCGTAGACCCCGCACCGGAAGCCCCAATCGCGTCAGCGATGGGGACTGAACCTCGCGTGGCGCGAACTCGGGGTCGCCCGTGGCCCCGAGCTGAGTTCCTGCCCGGTATCAGCCGCCGGCGTACCGCTTCGCCATGTCGGCCAGCGTGATGCACTTCACCTTGCCGGCGTTGCCGGCCTGGCCGAACTGCACCATGCGCTCCGCACAGACCTTCTTCATCGCGTCGCGGGAAGGCTTCAGGTAGTCGCGGGGATCGAACTTCTCGGGGGTCTCGGCGAGCACCTTCCGGATCGCGCCGGTGATCGCCATCCGGCAGTCGGTGTCGACGTTGATCTTGCGCACGCCGTGCTTGATCCCCTTCTGGATCTCCTCCACGGGCACGCCCCAGGTCTGCGGCATCTTGCCGCCGAACCTGTTGATCACGTCCTGGAGGTCCTGCGGCACGCTCGAGGAGCCGTGCATCACGAGGTGGCAGTTGGGCAGCCTGGAGTGGATCTCCTCGATCCGCTTCATGGCGAGCACGTCGCCGTCGGGCTTGCGGGTGAACTTGTAGGCCCCGTGGCTCGTCCCGATCGCCACCGCGAGGGCGTCGACGCCGGTGGCCGCCACGAACCGGGCCGCCTCGTCGGGATCGGTGAGCAACTGGTCGTGGGAGAGCTTGCCGCTGGCGCCGTGGCCGTCCTCGGCCTCGCCCTCGCCGCTCTCCAGCGAGCCCAGGCAGCCGAGTTCGCCCTCCACCGACACGCCCTGACGGTGGGCCAGCCCGACCACCTCCTTGGTGACCTTCACGTTGTAGTCGAAGTCGGCCGGGCTCTTGCCGTCTTCCTTCAGGGAGCCGTCCATCATCACGCTGGTGAACCCGTTGTCGATCGCGCTCTGGCAGGTGGCCGGCGAGTTGCCGTGATCCTGATGCATCGCGATGGGGATCTGCGGGTAGAGTTCGGCGGCGGCGAGCATCAGGTGCCTGAGGTAGTTGTCCTGCGAATAGCTGCGGGCGCCCCGCGAGGCCTGCACGATCGCCGGCGAGTCGGTCTCCTTGGCCGCCTCCATGATCGCCTGGATCTGCTCCATGTTGTTGACGTTGAAGGCCGCCAGGCCGTAGCCATGTTCGGCGGCGTGGTCGAGCAGGATCCGCATGGGAACGAGGGGCATCGCAGGGTCTCCGGAACGTTGAGGCGGGGGCCGTCCGGCTGACGGCGGCCGCGAGCATACGGCAAACGCCGCCGTGATAGAATCCCCGCACCCGCCTGACAGAACCACGGACCCCGCCGCGCCATGGACCTGCGCCCCGTGACCGACCCGCTCCGCGGGTTTCTGTTCGTCGCGGGCGGCTGGGCCTGCCTCGGGCTCGCCGTGCTCGGGGTCCTGCTGCCGTTCGTGCCGACCACGCCGTTCGTGCTGCTCGCGAGCTATTGCTTCTACCGCGGCTCGCCGCGGATCCATGCCTGGCTGCACCGCTCCAAGACCTTCGGCCCGACACTCGACGACTGGCAGCACTACCACGGCATCCGTCGGTCGCTCAAGCACCGGGCGATCATGATGGTGCTCGTGGTCGTGGCGGTGAGCCTGTTCCTCAACAGCCTCGCCTGGTGGCTGCGGTGGATCTTCCTGGCCGCAGTCGCCGTCGGGCTGTACGTCATCTGGTCGGTGCCCACCCTTCCCGACGACGCCCCGCGGTCTCCGCGGACGATCAGCGGATGAGGGGATCGCCCCTAGCCGCCGTCCGCTCCGCGGCCGACTCGGCGCGGAGATCGGCGACGAGCTCCTCGAGGCCGGCGGGACGCACCGCGAACTGACCGAGGTAGGGCCGCGTGTAGGCGAACAGCACGACGAAGCAACAGCTGATGCCGATCGACACCATGCCCAGCGCCATCCGCCTGGCCCGCCGCGACTCCGCGTGGATCAGCCCCACGCCCAGGAGCGTGAGGATCGCCAGCACGCCCACGATGCCCCAGCGGGCCGGTGGAGGTCGGGTGGCGGCGATCCGCAACCGGGTCTCCCGGGCCGTGGCCGCCTGCTTGTAGAGCTCGTGGATCTCGGTCTTCAGCGACTCGTCGGGCAGGGCGTGGATCGCGTTTCGCAGATCGCGGATGGGCCCGGCCGGCACCCGCGGCGCGAGCAGGTGGGCGAGTTGCGGCCACTCGTCGCCCACGAGAAACGCGACGGTGGCCTCGAGCGCCGTGCGCACCGGCACCGCGGTGGCATCTCCGGGGTCCTCGATCGCCTCCGCGATCTCGCGGTAGGCCGCGGCCTCGGTCCGCGCCGCCTCCTCGGCGAGGCTGTGCTGTTCCCAGACCGGAATCGCGATGAACGAGATCAGGAGGCCGAAGGCCAGGCCGATCTGGGCCGGCACCTCCGCCTCGAGGCGACCGAGCTTCTGTCCGTGGCGGCCCGCGATCCACGGCACGAGCCAGCGGTGCACGACGAACGCCAGCAGGCCCCAGTAGGCGAGCAGGCACAGGGCCATCGCCGGCATGGGCAGGGCCAGGAATCCGTCGAAGCACACGGGCAGGCGGGTGATCATCGCGCTCCTCCGATTGGCGGTGGGGCCGCGGAGGGTAGCGGCAAATCCACGACACGAAAAGACCGGCTCCCGGCAGGGTCGCTGCGAGCACGGGTATCGATAGGTCCTGAGACGGACTCCGCGTGAGCCGAGGGCGGGAAGCCCGAGGCGAGCGTCCAGCGAGGGGGCACGGGCAACCCCGAGCCCGCGCCACGCGAGGCTCAGTCCCCATCGCTGACGCGATTGGGGCTTCCGGTGCGAGGTCCGGGGAAGCGCGCCGCGGGTTGAAAACCCGCGCTACGAAGGGCAGGAACTGGGGCACGGCTTGAAAACCCGCGCTCCTCTCAAGCACGGGCAGCCCCGTGCCTCGCGAACGCGCGAGGCTTACGCGTGATCCGTATGAGCCACCTATGCCTCGACCGATGCGGCCGGCTCGGGCAGCCAGTGGGTGAGGACAGCGCCCACCAGTGCATAGGCCCCCGCCACGGCGGCGCCGGCCAGCGCGATCCGCACCGGATCGGGGGGCGTGGCCGCGGAGAGCGTAAGCGTGATCCAGGCGGCGGCGGTACCCAGCACGCGGCCGCCGATGTTGGCGGCAAAGCTCTCGCCCGTGCCGCGGAGGTGCGTCGGAAACACGAGCGGGATGTAGTTGCCCCAGAACGAGAACTGCGACACCGTGACCAGTCCGGCCACGAAGATGCCCGCCTTCACCAGCGGCAGCGAGGCGGCGTTGCCAAGCTGCGTGGAGATCCACCAGAACAGCGCCGGCACGATCAGCAGCGCCGGCCACTGGAAGAGCCGCAGGAGCGACCGCCGGCTTGCGATCCGCACCGCCGCGAACGCCAGCAGCACCCGCCCCACGAGCCCGCCGATCTCCTGCCAGATCGTGACGGTGGCCACGGCCTCGTCGGTGGCGTTGCCGGCGATCGCCTTGAGGCGGCCGGCGGGGGGCACCGGCTTGCCCGCCTGCTCGGCGGCGGCCACGGCCCCGTCCTGCGCCGCCTTGGCTTTGGCGAGGATCGCGGCGTGGCCCTTCGGCCCGCCGAGGATCTGCGGCAGCTGCTGGATCGCGCCGAAGGCGATGCCATAACTCGCCGCGAACACGAGCGTGGTCACGACGGTCGTGCGGACGAGCGCCGGGCTGAAGAGTTCACGGATGCTCGGCCGCCGGAGCGTGCCGGCCTGCCGCTTCGCCGCCCACACCGGGCTCTCCGGGAGAAACGGCCGGATCAGGATCAAGGGGAGCGCGGGAATCACCCCCGAGACCAGCGTGTACCGCCAGGCTTCATGGCCCCCCTGGATGGCCGGCAGGCCGTCGGCGAACCGGGCCGCGAGCACGTTGGCCGCGCCCACCAGCAGGCCACCGAGCGACGAGAACGCCTGCGTCCAGCCGAGCACCCGCTCCCGCTGGTGCGGGTCGGGGAAGAGCTCCGCGAGCCACGCCACGGCGGCCACGAACTCCACGCACACGCCGATGAACACCAGGCAACGGAAAAACAGCAACTGCGGCAGCGACGTGGCGAACCCGGCGGCCAGCGCCGCGAAGGCATAGAGCAGGATGCTGAACGTGAGCACGCGGCGGCGGCCGAGTAGGTCGGTGAGGTAGCCGCCGAGCAGCCCGAACACGCCGCCGGCGATCGCCGGCAGGAAGAACAGGGCCCGCGCCCACCTCGTGTATTCCGGCGACCCCGGCACGAGCAGCGGCGCACCCTCCGGCGACAGTCCACCGAGCGACGCCAGTGCCGGCTTGATCACCAGCGGCAGCATGAGCAGTTCGTAGATGTCGAACGCGAAGCCGATCGCGGCGATGGCGCACACGAGCCACGCGGTGGGCGTGAGCCGACCCGAAGCCGTCATGCCCGACGCGGAGTCACCCCGGGTGGCTGCCATGCATGGATCCTCGAACGGGGCCCCGGAAAAACGACCGTGCCGGTGAGGCCCGTCAGCCTACCGGCGAACATCGTCGCAGCCCACCGCGGCAGGGGCTCATGCGTGGCGACCGCGATCACTGCGGGCCGATCGACGGCGGGCACTTGGCGAGGAAGTCCCGCGGACCGCGGGTCGTGTAGTAGGGATAGGCCACGGCCCCGGTCGGCGGCCCAGCGGGCTGCGTGGCGCCGTAGTCGCTGCCGGCGAGGGCAGCCTTCTCTTCGGGCGTGAGGTGGTGCTTGGCGAGGCCGCCGTACCGACCCACATGCCGGGGGTGGCAGACACCCCCCGCGCAGTCCTGGCATCCCTCTTGCTGGCAACCCTGCTGGCATCCACCACCGGGGGGACATCCCTCGGGACCGCACACGCCCTCCTGGCACATGCCGTCCTGGCACGCGCCACCGCCGGCGTGCGCCGCGTGGTGACCGTGGGGACCGTCAGTGTTCAGGAGAAAGAGCCGATCGATGATCGAGCAGCCGCTCGACGTGGCGACCACCGCGGCCACGACGGCAAGCCCGAGGGCACGCGAGAGCGTATTCATGGGTGAGGTTCCCGCTGGGTGGACGCTCCCCGCGGGCACTCCGCCCACGGCGACCATCCACGTGTCTCGGGTGGTATCGGTCGTGCCGGCGGCACCGGTTGAGGAAACCCTGCGGGCGCGAAGCTGGGCAACCTGACCTACCCGCGGAACCGGCCGGCGATCAGGGAGATGTTCTGGCCTCCGAACCCGAACGAGTTCGAGAGCGCCTGATCGACCTTTCCCTCCCGCACCTTGTTGGGCACGTAGTCGAGGTCGCAGTTCGGGTCGGGTGTCTCGTAGTTGATGGTCGGCGGCAGCAGGCCGTCGCGGATCGCCAGCAGGCAGACGATCAGTTCGGTCGCCCCCGCCGCCGCGATCAGGTGTCCCATCATGCTCTTCGTGCTCGACACCGGGATCTGGTAAGCCCGGTCACCGAACACCTTCTTGATCGCCAACGTCTCGACCTTGTCGTTGACGTCGGTGCTCGTGCCGTGGGCGTTGATGTAGTGGACGTCGGTCAGCCCCAGGCCCGCATCCTGGAGGGCCATCGTGATGCAGGCCGCCGCCCCGCGTCCCTCGGGATGCGTGTCCGTGATCCGGTAGGCATCGGCCGTCGAGCCGTAGCCGAGGATCTCACCGTGGATCCTCGCGCCCCGCTTCTTCGCGTGCTCGAGTTCCTCGAGCACCACCATCGCCGCCCCCTCACCGAGCACGAAGCCGTCGCGGTCGTTGTCGAACGGCCGGCTGGCCCGCTGCGGCTCGTCGTTCCGCGTGGACAAGGCCGTGAGCAGGTTGAAGCCCGTCACGCCGAAGGGATGGATCATGCTGTGGGTGCCCCCCGAGAGCATCACGTCGGCCTCGCCGCGACGGACGATCTCGCAGGCCTCACCGATCGCTTGGCTGGAGGCCGCGCAGGCCGTGAGGCAGTTGAGGTTGGGCCCCTGGGCGTCGAACAAGCCGGCCAGATGCCCGGCCGGCATGTTCGGCTCCTGCTCGACCTCCGAGAGCGGGTGGAGTGTCTCGAGGCCGAGCTTGGTGAACTTGGCCACGTCGAGCGTGTCGCCGTCGATCGCGGCCATCATCATCCTGGTGAAGGCGTCGAAGTCCTGCTGTCCCTCGCCGCTGCCCAGGTAGATGCCCAGCCGCGTGGGATCCGCCGGCAGCCCGGCCGACAGGCCGGCGTCGCGCATCGCCTGCAGCGCCGCGCCGGCCGCGAATCTCGTGTGTCGCCCGCAGAACTCCCAGGCCTTCGGATCCTGCCCTTCGGCGGAGATGTCCCAGCCCTTGACCTCGGCGGCGATCTTGGTCGGAAACTTCGCCGCGTCGAAGATGGTCGTCAGGCCCACGCCGGACGCGCCGGCGACGAGATTCTTCCAGAGCGATTCCACGCCCACGCCCAGCGGCGTGATGCAGCCGATGCCGGTGATCACCACCCTCCGCCTGCCGCCCGCCATGGGACTCCTCCCCGTCGCCTCACCAATCGGGCCGCGCGAGCGGCTGGCCCGCTTCGTCGCGGCCGATTTCGTAGATGTGCATCTGGTCGAGCCACCGCAGCAACTCGTCGGTCTCGAAGAGCTTCGGCACGCCTTCGCCGGGCTCGAGGTGGGCGAAGAACAACTCCGCCTGCCCCTGCACCCGCTCGCCCACCGAGCTGGTCACCTTCGTCAGCGAGCCGGCGGCCTTGAGGTCGAGCACCTCGGCCTTGAAGCGGATCGTGTCGCCCGGCACGGCGTCGAAGAAGAACTCCGCAGCCGCCACCTTGGCCAGCACCACCCGGCGGTTGAAGTCGATCGCGTCCGCCACGAGCAGGCCGGCCGCCTGGGCCATGCCCTCGACGATCAGCGAGTTGGGCATGATCGCCACGCCGGGGAAGTGATCGTGAAGGTGCTCCTCGGCGAGCGACACGTTCTTCACGGCGGTGGCATGCCTGCCGCGAACGAACTCCTCGTAGCGGTCGATCCAAAACCAGCGCATGAATCAGATCGCGGCGATCCGCCGCACCTCCCGGTGAGCCGCTGGGGCCTCGCCACGCCCGGCGCCGAAAACCTCAGGCGGCCAACTTGCTCTGCACGTACCGCACCATGTCTTCCACAGTGAGGGTGTTCGCGAAGTTCTGGACACTCGGGTTCGACTCGAAGCGGGACAGGTCGGCGAAGGGCATCCGGGCCTTCAGGGCGGCGATCCCCGCAGGTGTCACCTTGCCGTCGGTCACGAACTCGGAACTTGAAAGAACGTCCTCGGGAAACAACTCGCCCCGTGAAATCTTGATGTTGAAGGCCTTCTCCAGCCGGAACACGATGTCGAGAAAGTCGATCGACTCCGCCCCGAGATCTCCCACCATGGTCGCGGTCGGAGTGACGTCGTCCTCGTCGACACCGAGGGCATCCACGAGCGCGGACCTCACCTTATCGAAAATTTCTTCGCGGGACGGCATCGACGCTTCACCTTGGCAAAAGGGGGGACGGGAAGGAGTTTCGCTCGGCCTGTGTTGTAATGTCGGCCAGCCCCGAAGAAAACCCGAACACGCCCATTTTCCACCCGCGGGGCGGGATCGACCGGAACAATCAGCCGGTATTTCCCCGGGAAAGCGGCACGGAGGCCTCAGCCCCCCGTGCCGGCGAGCGTCGCAGCCGGAGCAGCCCCCTGCGGCGCGTAGGCGACGGGCCGCTGCTGGAGGCCGCGGGCCGGATGGAGCAGTGCCCAGAGTCGCCGCATCTCGGCGCGGACGCGGGCGTCGAGTGCCGCGCCATGGGCGAGCCGGTCGGCCATGTTGTAGCGCTCGAGAACCAGGCGGGCGGTGAGGCTCGTCCGGTCGCCGACGGAACCGCTCGCCTTGACGGTGGTCGTGGTGTCGTCGTGGGCCGTCACCTGCGCGGTGACGGTCAGCACGCGGCCGGGCTCGACGAAGTCGCCGTATTTCACGTTTTTCGCCACGCGCAGCACGACCATGCTGTGGGCGAAATCCTCGCCCAGCCGGATCGTCCAGGCGGCCGCCTGGGTCATCGCCTCGAGCATCAACACTCCCGGCAGGACCGGAAACCGGGGGAAGTGGTCGCCGAGATACTCCTCGGCGAGCGAAACCGTCTTGATGGCCGTGATCGACTTGCCGGGCTCGACCTCGAGCACCCGATCGAGCAGCGTGAATCGCATGGGAACAGTTCCTTCGGCCGCCGGACGAGCCGAGAGTATAGAAGGATGCGGTGCGGCCACAACGCCGCCGCGGTCGCTGACGGCCAGGGCTGCCACGCTGACAGCCGGCACGACCGGCGCGACTGCCAAGGTTTCCCACCCGGCGGCCAAGGCCGCGGCGAATCGGCCTCGAGACGCGGGTTCGCGGACGTGTTCGGGCGTTCACAACGACTGGCACGCTGTTTGCGTTTCCTCTCCGGCAGCGAAGGCGAGTTGCCTTCGACACCGTCTCGGCGAATCATTTTCCGCGCACGAACAGCCGGAGAGGGGATTCCGCGGACGGTGCCCACGCATCACCGCCCCGAGGAGTCCGACCATGCCGACGTTCCGCCCGGGATTCGCGCTCCCGTTCGAAGAGCTGCGCGACGAACTCGATCGATTCTGGACCACGCTGACTGCCGCGCCGCCGCTGCACGGCTGGGGCGTGCGGCCCGCCGACGGCGTCTTCCCCGCGGTCAACGTCCGCGAGAGCGCCGAGGCGGTGACCGTCGAGGCCGAACTGCCGGGACTCGATGCCGGCGACGTGGACATCACCGTCGCGGGCGACGAGCTGGTGCTGAAGGGATCGCGTCCCGCTGCCGCCGCCACCGGCGGCGACGGCGAGCCCGCACCCCACGAGCGCGTCACGTGGCACCGCCGGGAACGCGGCACCGGAGCCTTCGAGCGGCGGATTCCGCTGCCGGTCGCAGTCGATGCCGGAGGCGTCGCGGCCCGGCTCGTCGACGGTGTGCTCACCATCACCTGCCCCAAGGCGGCCGAATGCCAGCCGAGAAAGGTCGAGGTCCGCACCGGCTGAGGGGGGCCCGTTCCGCCCGCGTTTCACCACCACCCGTCGCCCCGCGCGACTCCCCATCCCAGGAGAATCTCGTCATGGTCACCCACACCGGTTCTTCCCGCCCCGCCCCCGCGGAGCAGGCCCAGCCCTCCCCAGGGCCGGCGCGCACTCTGGGTAATCTGGGCTGGCGCGGCAAGCCCGTGTTTGCGATGATCGGCTTTGTCAGGATTTTTTGTCAAAGCCTTCGTTGGAGATACAGCTGTGCCAAAGGATACCGAAGCCGTTCTGGACATGGATGTCAAAGGCATTCTCGAGGAGTTTGCCCTCCTGCCGGACCCACGATCACACGTCAACCGCCTGCACCTTTTGAGCGACCTGGTGGTCATCTGCATCATGGCGGTC
>VGYR01000082.1 GCA_016872925.1 Planctomycetota bacterium | reverse complement strand
CTTCCGATCCACTCTGCGTCCCATGAACTACCTCCGTTGCCGATGAAAAAGGTCCACCGGCCGAAGCTATCAGGGGATGCAAGAGTGGTTGTGGTGTGCGCACACCGTGAGCAGCAGCAGCAGGGCGGTCAGCCCGAATCCGATCGCCGGCGAGATGAGCAGCGCCAGCCCCACCTCCGTCGCCTTGTGCCAGTTGATGCCCTTGAAGGCCGAGCCCTGCTCCATCCAGGCGTTCATCATGCCCACGCCCATGATCGAGCCGATCAGGGCATGGGAACTCGACGCCGGCAGGCCCCGATACCAGGTGGCGAAGTTCCAGATGATCGCCGCGCCCAGCAGCGAGAACACCATCGCCAGGCCCCGGCCCGTGCGGATGTCGACGAGCAGGTCGACCGGCAGGAGGTGCACGATGCTGAAGGCCACGCCGATGCCCCCCGCGTGGACGCCGATGAAGTTCCAGATCCCCGACCAGATGACGGCCGGGGTGGGCTTCAGGCTTTTGGTGTAGATCACCGTGGCCACCGCGTTGGCGGTGTCGTGGAAGCCGTTGATGCACTCGAAGCCGAATGCGATCGCCAGGGCCACGAGCAACAGCAGCGTCTGGCCGCTGGTGAGCGAGGCGAGGGATTCGAGAAACTCCACGGCGTCGTCCTGCCGTTGAAGACGGTGTCACCCCGAAAAGCCACCACACCGTAGGCTCTGGCCCGGGGCCCAACAAGGACGTTGCAGGGAACCCTGGGCAGGGCCGAAAATACGGCAGTCGAACCCGCGGCCCCGCGGCCGCGTACTGGATGCTCAGGAGGGCTACGTCCGATGGCGCGAGGGGACCGTCTGGAGGTCGAGCACCGGATCGCCGGCACGACCGTCACCTACCTTCATCATGGAGTCGACGTGGGGGACGGCACGGTGGTGCACGCCCGGCCGCACGACTTCCGCAATCCCTTCGGCGGCGGCTGCGTGGTGCGGACGAGCCACGCCGACTTCGCCGAGGGGCGGAGCGTCCGCGTGCGGAACGATCCACCGGCCGCGTTCCCGCCGTGCGACATCGTGGCCCGGGCTCTGGCCCACGTCGGCCGCGACGGCTACGACCTCGTGATCGACAACTGCGAGCACTTCGCCACCTGGTGTGCGACCGGTCGGCGGTCGAGCCGTCAGGTCGACATCGTCGTCGGCCGGATCGCGGCCGGCGTCTCACGGGCGGCGGCGGCGATGTCGGCGCGGGCCGCGGTCGGCACGGCCGAGCGGGTCGCCGTCCGCACGCTACTGGGCACGAGCGTTCGCGTCGGCCTCAAGACGCTGATCCCGGCGGCGATCGTGGGCGAGGCGGCGGCCCTGGCCGCCGAGTGGACGGCCCATCAGCGTGGGGCGAGCGAGCAGGCCAGTCGCAAGGCCGGCGAGGCGGCGGGGCTTGCGACCACGAGCTTCGCCTTCGCGGCCGCGGGAGCGGCCGCAGGCCCGGTCGGTGCGGTGACCGGAGCGCTGGCGGGGGCGACGGTGTGGCTCGCCGGGTCGGCGGCGGCCGCGGCGGCGACGACTGCCGCCTGGCAGGTCGCCAAGCGGGTCGCTCGTGGGTGAGCCGTAGTGAACGGGTCGAGCTGGAACTCCGGCTGCAGCGGAGTCCGACCGCAGCCGAGGCCCTTGCCTCCGTGATTGCCGATTGATCGCCATGGTTCCACGCCGAGTGGAGTGCCTCAAGGATCCGACCGTCGGCCGTCGGAGTTGCCGGGATGTCGAGGAGTCTCGCCGGGCAGAGACCCGAATCCAGCCTTGCGCCGGATGCGCTCGACGGTGCGACGGGAAGACTCCTCGCTCTCGTCGAGTTCGAGCGCGGCAGCCGTGGGCCAGAGCGGCCGCGTGGACTCGCCGAGGTCGTCGATCGCCACCAGCGCCGCGACGCGCACGTCCGAGTCGGCGGCCTGGATCTCGGCGGCGAGCGCCGCGAGGGCGCCCCCACGGGCCGTTTTGGTGCCACAGCGGAGGAGCCAGGTGACCGCGGCGATCCGCACGGCCGGATCGGCATCGGCCACGAGCGGCGCGAGCGCCGCGGTGGGATCGCCGCCCGTCTGCTTCGCTCCCCAGCCGGTGCCGGCGACCGCCCACCACCGGACGGCCGGATCGGGGCTCGTGAGCCATGGGAAAAAGACCGCGGCGTCGCGGCCGTCTGCGACGGCCCAGGCCGCCTCCAGGATCGCGTCGTAGCGGGTGCGGGCCGCGGCAGGGTCGCCGCCATGAAAGATCGCCCACTCGCTGCCGGCCTGGCGAGCCTCGGCCCGAAGGATCGGCTCCGGCACGATGCCGGTGTCGAACGTGTCGCGCATCCACGACCGCACCGCGGCGCGGACCCTTTCGAGATCGCCACGCCAGGCTGGATCGCCGGCGAGGTCGTGGAGCTCATCCGGGTCGGCGCGCACGTCGTAGAGCTCCTCGGCCGGGCGGGTCGAGCGGGAGAACCATGCCGCGCCGGGGGGCAGCGTGCCCGCCGCACGGGCCGCGCGGAGTTCGTTCGTGATCGCCACGCCGGCGGCGTAATCCGGCAGGTCGTCGCCATCGATCCAGGGCAGGAAGGTGCGGACATAACGAAACCGGGCGTCGCGGGCCGACCGGCCGAAGCCGGGAGACGCATCCATCCGGTCGCGGGCGGCGATCACGACGTCGCGGAACTCGGCGTCGGGGCCAAGAAAGCAATGCCCCTCCATCCACCCGGGCCGCTCGACGCCGGCGAGCGCGAGCATGGTGGGCCCCAGATCGAGCAGGCTGACGAGCACCGCCGTCACCCCGGCAGGGGGCGTGTTGTCCGGCAGCGTCGCGAGCCGCCGCCACGTCTCGGGCACGCGGACCAGCAGCGGCACGCGGAGACCGTGCTCGGTGAGCGACCGCTTGCCGTGCGGAATCCCCTCGCCGTGATCGCCCCAGAACCACACGATCGTGTCGTCGGCCAGGCCGTCGGCGGCGAGGTCGTCGAGGATGCGGCCGACGTCGGCGTCGAGGGCGGCCGCGAGGTCGAGTCGCTGGGCCAGCGCCCGTCGGATCACGGGCGTGTCGGGGTACCAGGGGGGCACCCGCACGTCGGCTGGTTCGGTCCGTGCCGAGGCCGGCAGGCTGCGGCGGACCTCGTCGGGCCGGTCGCCGAACAGCCCGCTCTCGTGCGTGACGTTCAGGTTGAAGACGGCGAAGAACGGCTGCTCGGGCCGCGGCCGGTTCCGCCAGTGGGCCTTGCCGCTCGACTCGTTCCAGCCGGCGTCGAACGAGGCGGCGAGGTTGTAGTCGGTCTTGGCGTGATTGGCGCACCACCAGCCCGCCTCGCGGAGCAGCCGCGGAAACCCGACCACGTGCGGCGGCGGCGTGGCCTGGCACCGCATCGGCAGGCTGCCGAGCGTGGTCGGCATCAGGCCGGTGATGATCGCGCTTCGCGACGGGGCACACACGGGCGCCGCCGCGAAGGCCGCATCGAACCGCAGGCCCTCGGCGGCGAGGGCGTCGAGCCGGGGAGTGCGGGCCTGCCCGCCGTAGCAGCCGAGCGTGCCGGCGGAGAGATCCTCGGCCGAGATCCAGAGGATGTTCGGCCGGTCGGCCGCGATCGCCGCCGCCCCGGCGATCATCGCGAACACCACGCTGGCGACCAGGCGGATCGCGACCATGCGGATCACCGGTAGTCGGTGAGGGACTCGGGATGCCACGACACGCGGAGGGCGTTGAGCACCGCCACGACGTCGATCGCCTCCTGGAGGAGGGCGCCGGCGGCCGGGGGCAGGAGCCCCGCCGCGGCCAGGCCCATGCCGGCGAGGCTCGCCACCATCCCGCCGACGGCGCTTTGCAGCGCGATCGACCGCATCCGCGAGGCGATGTGGAAGAGTTCGTCGACCCGTTCGAGCGACGGTTCCATCACCACGGCGCCGGCCGCCTCGCTGGTCACGTCGCTCGCCGCGCCCAGCGCCACCCCCACGGTGGCGGCGGCGAGCGCCGGGGCGTCGTTGATGCCGTCGCCGACGAACACCACGGGCGCCTGCCGCACCGCCTCCTCGACGAGGGCGAGCTTGCCTTCGGGCTGGATGCCCGCGTGCACCTCGATGATCCCCACCGTGTCGGCGAGCCAGCGGACCTCGCTCTCCCGGTCGCCCGACACGAGCATCACCCGGTCGAGCCGATGGGAGGGGCCCAGGTGGCTGACGAACGACCGGCCGTCGGCCCGCGGGGAGTCGCGAAAGCGGAGCAGCGCCGCCGGGCGGCCGTCGATGACCACCACGCACTCCAGGCCTCCCTCGATGGCCGGCAACCCGGCTGCCGCCGCGGGGTCGGCGGCGGCGAGTTTCTGACGGCTGGTGATCGACACGTCGCAGGTCCCGCCCCCCGCGGGCTGCTCCACCCGGCCAGTGAGCCCGCGGCCGGGCTTCTCGGCGAGCTCGTCGACATGGAGCAGCCGCAGCCCCCGCTCCGCCGCCGCGCCGGTGACGGCGGCGGCCAGCGGATGCTTGGAGTAGGCCTCGAGGCTCGCCGCCACGGCCAGCACGTCGCCCGCCGACCAGGCCGCGAGGGGCACGACGTCGGTGAGCTGCGGCGTGCCGTAGGTGAGGGTGCCGGTCTTGTCGAAGATCGCCGTGCGGCAGGTGTCGAGCCGTTCGAGGATTGCGGGATCGCGGATCACGATCCCGCGCTTCGCCGCCAGCGAGACCGCGCCGATGATCGCCACCGGGATCGCGATCAACAGCGGGCAGGGGGTGGCCACCACGAGCACCGCCAGAAACCGGGTGGCCGAGCCGCTGAAACACCAGGCTGCCGCGGCGATCGCCACCGCCAGCGGCGTATAGAAGGCACCGAGCGCGTCGGCCAGCCGCCGGAGCCGGGGCCGCCGCTGCTCGCTCGTCCGCAGCACCTCCATGATCTTCGCGTAGCGGGAGTCGCCGGCCACCTTCTCCGTGCGGATCTCGAGCGCGGCCTCGCCGTTGATGGCGCCGGAGAGCACCGCCGAACCCGGCGCCTTCGCCATCCGATACGGTTCGCCCGTCAGGTAGGCCTCGTCCATCGCGCCCCGCCCCGTCACCACCGTGCCGTCCACCGGACAGATCTCGTGGGGCAGGACGACGAGCACGTCTCCGACGGCGACCGCGCCCAGCGGGATGTCGGTGATGCCGGCGGCCACCTTGCGGTGCGCGATCGTGGGCATGCGGCGGGCGAGGGCCGCGAGCACGTCGCCGGCCCGACTCACGGCCCGCGACTCGAGGGCTTCGCCTCCGGAGAGCATCAGCACCACCAGCACGCCGGCGAGATACTCGCCGAGCAGGACGCTCGTGACGATCGAGATTCCGGCGAGGAGGTCGGAGCCGAACGTGCCGGCGAACAGCTTGGTGAGCAAGTCCCAGACCAGCGGGATGCCGCCGAGCACGAGCATCACGACCAGGGGCGCCTCGGCCAGCGTGAGCCCCCGGCCGGGAAACCAGATGGCGGGATCGACGGGGCCGAGCGAGACCGGCCTCGAGCCGATGCCGGACCAGGTGAGCGCTCCCCACGCCGCGAGCGCCAGCAGGGCGCCCACCGCGATCGCCTCGTTCACCGGCCACGCGGCCCTCGGCGCGTGCGGCGCGGACGCGGCTGGTGTCATCGTGACGCCCTCAGCTGTGCATGCGGGCGAACGGATCGCCGCGGTCGAGGATCTCGGCCTCGGCGGCGGCGAGTTCGTGGAGCCTGCGGAAGACGTCGGCTTCCCGCTGGAAGCCGCACGCCAGGCGGACGTAGGTGGAATGGTGCCGGGCCTCCGACTCGAACAGGCTGCGGTAGAAGGCGGCGAGTTCCTCGTCGGCGACATGGTCGGCGAGCGTGGCAAACCGCTCGCAGCTGCGGGCCTCGATCAGCCCGGCCACGAGCAGGCGGTCCACGGCCCGGTTCGGCTCGCCCTTGCGGATCAACTCGTGCAGCCTGGCCCCGTAGGAACTGGGCGTCAGCTTGCGAAAGGGGATGCCCCGCCGCTCGAGCACGTCGAGCACCAGCCGGAAGTGGTCGAGTTCCTCGTTCACGATCTCCGTCATCGCGCGGGCGAGGTCGACGTGATCGACGTAGGAGAACAGGAGGTTCATCGCCACGCCGGCCGCCTTCTTCTCGCAGTGGGCGTGGTCGATGATCACGTCGTCGAGGGCGGCGTCGACCTGGGCGAGCCAGCGGGCCGACGTCGGTGACTGGAGGCTGAGCATCCGCGGGAATCCAGGAAACCGGAAACGCCGGCCTGCACGGCGGAGGAATTGCCCGCGGCCACGGCGACGGGCATCATACCGGGATCGTGCTTGAACGAGTCGTTCGCCGGGGTTCGCCATGATCGCCTTCGACCACCCGGCTGCCGAGCCGAAGCCCCGCGAGGAGCGGAACGTCCTCGGCGGCCCGCTCGCGGCCTGCTCCCGCGCCCCGCTGACCGGCTTCTTCCGCGACGGCACCTGCCGAACCTGCGCGGAGGACACGGGCGCCCACACGGTGTGCGCGGTGATGACGACGGAGTTTCTCGCCTTCACCGTGAAGGCCGGCAACGACCTGGTGACGCCGCAGCCGCAATGGGATTTTCCGGGGCTCGTCGTCGGCGACCGCTGGTGCCTGTGCGCGGCGCGGTGGCTCGAGGCGGCCAAGGCGGGGCACGCCCCGCCGGTGGTGCTCGAGGCGACCCACGAGAAGACGCTCGCGATCGTGCCGCTCGAACTGCTCGAACAGCACGCGGCCGGCGAATGACCGGCTGGCCGCTCACCGCCGCGGTGTTCCTCGTGGCGGCCGTCTACGCGTCGGTCGGCCATGCCGGCGCCACCGGTTACATCGCCGTGATGACGCTCTGGGGACTCGCCCCCGAGGTGATCCGGCCGACATCGCTGGTGCTCAACGTGATCGTGGCGACGATCGGCACGGTGCAGTTCGCCCGCGCCGGCCACGTCGATCGACGCCTGCTCCCGCCGCTCGTCGTGGCCAGCGTGCCGGCCGCAGCCGTCGGCGGGTGGCTGGCGCTGCCGCGGGCGGCTTTCGAGACGCTCCTGGGCGCGGTGCTGGCGTTCGCCGCGATTCGTCTTGCCCTCGAGGCGGTTCGCCAGCGGCATGGCCCTGCGCCGGCGGGTCCATCACCGCGACCCCCGATCGATCCGGGCCGGGCGGGCGTTCTCGGGCTGATCGGCGGGGTCGTGGGCCTGCTCTCGGGGCTCACCGGCGTGGGGGGAGGCGTGTTCCTGACGCCGCTCCTGCTCGCGCTGCGAGCGGCGCCGGTGCGGACGGTGGCGGCCACGTCGGCGGCCTTTATCCTCGTCAACTCGCTCGCCGGACTTGCCGGGGGGCTCGCAGCCGGCCGTGGCATGCCGCTGCCCGGCGTGCCGCTGGTGGCCGCGGCCGCGGCGGGCGGCCTGGTGGGCTCGTCCCTCGGCGCGTTCCGGCTGCCCGTCACCGCGCTCACGTTTCTGATGGCGGCGGTGCTCGCCATCGCAGCGGCGAAATCATTGCTCTGATACGGACTCCACGTGAGCCTCGCGCATTCGCTTCAGCACCGCCGCCGAGTTCCATGGTCCCAGGAACGAGCCCGCGCCACGTGTGACCCAGTCCCCAGCGCTTCCGCGATTGGGGCTTCCGGTGGGAGGTCTGCGGAGGTGGGCGCGGGTTGGAAACCCGCCCTCCTCTCAGGCACGGGCAGCCCCGAGCCTCGCAAACTCGCGAGGCTCACGTGGAACCCGTATGAGACCCGGAGCCCGCGCGGCACGCGACCTGGCTGCGCTCCGGGCGTCAGTGCGTGGCGGTCTTCGAGAACAGGTTGAGCACCACCACCCCGGCCACGATCAGCGACATGCCCAGGATCGCCGGTGCATCGAGCTTCTCACCGTGCACGAGCCAGCCGATCGCGGCGATCACGGTCACGCCCGCGCCCGACCAGATCGCATACCCGACGCCCACCGGGATCCGCTCGAGCGTGAGCGAGAGAAACCAGAACGCCACGCCATAGCCCGCGAGGACGAGGAGCGTGGGCCAGAGCCGCGAGAAGCCCGCGGCGGTCTTCAGGAAACTCGTGGCGAGGACCTCCGCCGCGATGGCGATCGCCAGATAGAGCCAGTGCATGCCGACCGCCTCCAGGATCGCAGATCGCGGATCGCGCGACAGGAAGTCCCGTGGACGGGCACCCATCGCGGTGCGTCTGCTAGAGTGTAGTCCCCGGCGGGATCGACGCCCTCCTCCCCGGCACTCAGCGGGCCACCATCGCGGCATGACCGAGCATCCGCAGCCGCCCTCCGGCCAGACCGTCGACTCCATCCTGGCCGCGGCCACGAGCCACACCCGCGCCGCGCTCCGCACGCTCGGCGAGTTGGTGGGCAACGAGCCGACCACGACGCTCTCCCCGACGCAGTTCGCGGTCCGGCAGCTGGGCGTGGATCAGCGCGAGCTCGCGAGCACGCGGTTCACGGGGCCGAGCACATCGCTGGCGATCCTCGGCAACCTGATGCGGATCGAGATGGAGCGGCATGCCGGCCGGGTCGTGATCGGTTCGCCGGGCGACGACCTACCGCCGACTTGGTCGCAGCTCGACGTCGGGCCCGACGAGAAGCTGGCCGTGCCGGGCCGGCTGGTGGCCTACTTCCCGGCGGGTACGCTCGCCGCGGCGCCCTTGTGCGTGACGATCGACGACCGCCACTGGCAGCGGGAGTTCGCGATCCTCTCGACCCAGGCCGACAAAGAGGCTGCGGAAAAGACGCTCGAAGCGTTTCGGGCGCGGCTGAAGTCGCCCGAGAACCCGCTCCGCGGCCGGGTGCTGGATGCCTGCGTGAACGACGGGTGCGTGCGGATCTCCGCCAGCGCCGCGATCTCGGGCGCGCGAAGCGGGCTGATCCTCCCCGCCGACATCTGGCGGGAGGTCGACGTGTTTCTGGCCTCGGCCACCAGCCGCCGCGATATGCTGAAGTCGCTCGGCCTGGGCACCAACCGCGGCATGCTGATCGCCGGGCCGCCCGGAGTGGGCAAGACGCACCTGGTCCGCGTGATCGCCGCCGAGCTTGCCGGCCGCTACACCACGATCCTCGCCGATGCCAACGCGATGCGGCACACGATCGCCGACCTGTATGCCGAGAGCGACACCTTCGGCCCGACGCTCGTGGTGCTCGACGACATCGACCTCGTGCTCGGGCACCGGGACGGCAGCGGCACGAACACGTCGCTGGCCGACTTCCTCTCCACGCTCGACGGCGTCCACCAGCGGGACGACATCCTCACGATCGCCACCACCAACGATCCCAGGTCGCTCGACCCGGCCGCCCAGCGGTCGAGCCGCTTCGACATGGTGATCACGCTGCCGCTGCCCGACGCCGCCACGCGGCTGCGGATCCTCGAGCGGCACCTCGGACCGCTCGGCCTCGAGCTGGATCTGGGCGTGCTGGCGGAGGCGCTCGACGGGGCGACGGGCGCCGACGTCAAGGAGGTGATCCGCCGCGCGGTGCTCGAGCACGGCGACCGCTTCACGCAGGCCCAGCTCGTGGAGATCGCCGAGTCGGGCCGCTGGCAGGCGACCGTCAACCGGCGCAAGTATCTCTGACGCGAAAGGAGCAATCGATGGCGAATACGAAGCAGTCCGGCCGGCGGCCCGTGCCCCGCGGCAGGATCGTGATGCGGACCGGCGAGGCGCTGGTCGAGGACGAGGCCGCCTGGAGCGCCGCGGAGCCCGAGGTGGTGATCGGCGAACTCGACGGGCCGGTCGGCTACGCGATCGCAAACCTGCTCGGCGACCAGACGAAGGGACACTCGCGGGTGTTCGCGATCCTCAACTCCGACGTGCAGGTGCGGCCCGCGACCCTGATGGTCAGCAAAGTCACGGTCAAGCACGAGAAATACACCACCGTCCTGATGGGAACCGTGCAGGCCGCGATCGCCCATGGCGTACTCGATGCCGTGAGGGCCGGGGACATCCCGAGGCGGAAAGCCAACGACCTCGGTATCATCGTGTCGGTGTGGCTGGATCCGTCGATCGTCGAGGCGACCTACGATCCCGAAATCCTGTTCCGGACCAATCGTGAGGCCACGGCCAAGGCGATCGGCAAGGCGATGAGGCACGAGCCGTCGGTCGAGTGGCTGCTGGCCAACCAGGGGAACGTGACCCATTACTTCCACGACCTCGCGGTCAAGGGGGAACTATGAACACGACGGTAGGCGACGCCATGGCCGCGTCACGGCGGACGTTCGTGAAGCGCCTCGCCGCGGGAGCGTCGGCAGCCGTGGCGGCGCCGCTGGTGATCCCGTCGTCGGCACTCGGACTCGACGGCGCGGTGCCGCCCAGCGAGCGGATTCGCGTGGCGGGGATCGGCATCGGCCGCCGGGGCGAATACGACCTCGGCTGCTTCCTGCAGCAGCCCGACGTGCAGTTCGTGGCGGTGTGCGACGTGAAGCAGGCCCGCCGCGACGCCGTCAAGGCGATCGCCGACGCCCATCACGGCACGGCCGAGTGCCGGACCTACCGCGACTTTCGCGAGCTTCTCGATCAGCAGGACGTCGACGCGGTGCTGATCGCCACCGGCCCCAACTGGCATGGCCTGATGGCGATGCTCGCCGCCAAGGCCGGCAAGGACGTGTACTGCGAGAAGCCCTGCACGAAGAACATCGCCGAGAGCCTGCTGCTCCGCGACACGATGCGGCGCTGCGGGACGGTCTTCCAGGCCGGCACGCAGCGGCGGAACCTGCCGCACTTCGCCTTTGCCTGCGAACTCGCCCGGACCGGACGGCTCGGCAGGATCACCCGCGTCTACGCCCACCCCGCCGGGATGCGGGCCTTCTCCAGCGGCTGGCTGCCCGAGGAGCCGTTGCCCGATCCGGCCGTGGACGACTGGGACATGTATCTGGGCCCTGCGGCCTGGCGGCCCTTCAACGCCAAGACGCTCGCCGACGGCTTCAACTTCGAGAAGGGGGGCGGTCTCGTCGGCGGCGGTGTCTTGGAGTGGGGTTCGCACTGCGTCGACCTCTGTCAGTGGGCCGTCAACGACTGCCCGCCGCCGGTGGACTACGCGCCCCCCGTCGACGGGCGGATCGTCTGTCGGTATGCCGACGGGGCCGAACTGGTGTTCCGCGAGAAGGACTGGATCCCACTCGGCTCGTGCCCGGTGCGGTTCGAGGGCGAGACCGGCTGGGTCGAGGCCGGCGACAGCGGGAAGATCGTGCTCTCGTCGCCGGAACTCATGGCCGGCCGCAAGGTGGAAGAGATCGGCGGCTATCCGGCCACGTTCCACGTCCGTGACTTCCTGGACTGCGTGAAGACCCGCGGGAAGCCCAAGGGCAATGCCGATGCGGCCTGCAATGCCCACATCGCCTGCCATGCGGCGAACGTGGCGCTGTTTCTCGGCCGGCCGGTGAAGCTCGACACCGAGTCGTGGCTGTTCGTGAACGACGACCAGGCCAACCGGCTGCGGTCGGAGTCGCTCCGTGAACCCTGGAGGCTGTGATGCACGGACCGATCGTCGGATTGAACGGTTTGGTGGTGGCGGCGATCATCGCGTTGGCCCCGGCTGGGGCGGTCGCCCAGGAGGCCGCGGCGTCCCGAGAGCAGGAGTTGCTCACGGTGATCCGTTCGGAGACTCCCGAGGCCGACAAGGCACTGGCGTTCAAGGGGCTGGCCGTGCATGGTTCGCCCGCCTGCGTCGCCGACGTGGTCACGTACCTCGGTAACGAGCGGCTCGCGTCGTGGGCGCGGATCGCGATGGAGGCGATCCCCGGCGCCGAGGCCTCGGCCGCCCTGCGGGCTGCGGCGGTCGCCGATGAGAAGCTCGACAGTCGCCTCCGCGTGGGCATCATCAACTCGATCGGCGTGCGGCGCGACGCGGCCGCAGTGCCGCTCTTGGCCGCCCGGCTTGGCGATTCCGATCCCAAGGTCGCCACGGCGGCGGCCGCGGCGCTGGGAAAGATCGGCACGCCCGATGCGGGGCAGGCGCTCCTGCAGGCGCTGGCGGAGGGCAAGCCTGCCCGCGAGGACGTCGCCGAGGCCTGCGTGGTCTGTGGTGAAGGGCTCGTGGTGCAGGGCAACTCCGCTGCCGCGATGGGCCTGTTCGACGTGGTGCGGCGGGCGGACGTGTCGGAGCAGCGTCGGGCGGAGGCCGCGCGGGCGGCAATCCTGGTGCGCGGCCGGAACGGATTGCCACTGCTGACGGAACTGCTTCAGTCGCCGGTGCGGCGGCTGTTCAACATGGGCTTGTCGACGGCGCGAGAACTCACCGCCGGAGCCGATCGTGACGCGGCCCTCGCCTACGATTTCGACCTCGCCATCCTGAAGTCGCTCGCCCCGGCCCCCGGCAGCGATGCCCAGGGGACCCGGCGCCGCCTGCTGATCGAACTCCTAGCCGACCGCAACGTGAAGGGGGCGAGTGCCGCCGTGCGGCAGGCCCTGCTCGACGCCGCCCGCGACCCCAGCGCACACGTGCGGGGGGCGGCCATCCGTGCGATCAGCCGCTGCGGTGACGCCTCGTCGGCCGCCGGCCTGCTCGAAATCGCCGCCGCCGGTCCCGAGGTGGCCGCGGCGGTGAGGCAGTCGCTGGCCACCATGTCGGCCGACGGGGTCGATGACGTGATCCTCGCCCGGTTGGCAGACGGGGATGCCGCCCGGTTGCCGTTGGTGATCGGGCTCGTCGGCGACCGGCGCATCGTGGCGGCCGCCGACAGAGTGTTGCCGCTCGCCGACCACCCCGAGGCGGGCGTTCGTACCGCGGCCTTGGCGGCCCTGGGATCGATCGTGGACCTCAAGAACCTCCGCACGCTCGTGGCCAAGGTGACGGCGCCGCGGGACGACGCCGAGGCCCAGGCCGCTGCCGCGGCCCTGAAGGAGGCCGCGGTGAGGATGGCCGATCGCGAGGGCTGTGCGGCGGTGATCGCCGAAGGGATCGGCTCCGCGGGAGGGCGGACGGTGGTGCTTGTCGAGACCCTGGCCGACGTCGGGGGAGGCAAGGCGCTGGCCACAGTTGCCGCCGCCGCGCGGTCGGCCGACCCGGCGATCCAGGATGCCGCCACGCGGGTGCTCGGCAAGTGGATGACGGCCGACGCGGCGCCGGTGCTGCTCGACCTGGCGACGAGCGATGCAGCGGGCTCGTACCGCGGCCGGGCGTACAAGGGATACGTGCGGATCGCGAGGCAGTTCGCCCTGCCGGAAACCGAGCGGGCGGAGATGTGCCGCCGGGCGCTCGCCGCGGCCCGCGAGCCGGCCGACCGCAAGGCGGTGATCGAGATCCTCGTCCGCTATCCGCATGCCGCCACCCTGGCTGTGGCCCGCGAGGCGGCGGCCCTGCCGGACGTCGCCGACGAGGCGGGAGCGGCGATCACCGCCATCGAGGGCAAGATGGCCGCCGCGGCCGGCCGCCCATGAGGAGGTAACCGGCGATGAGTCGTGCCGGCTGGTGGTGTGTCTGGGTGGCTGCGGTCACGAGGGTTGCAGCGGCGGACGTGGTGTTCGAGAAGCACACGCTCAGCGAGCGGTTCGTAGCCGAAGGCTGTGCGGTCGCCGACTTCGATCATGACGGCCACGCCGACATCACCGCCGGCAACCTGATCTGGCATGGGCCTGAGTTCGCCCGCACGTCGGAGTTCACCCCCTCGGCCGACAATCCCTCGGGCCCCACGAAGACCCCCTACGACCCGGCCCGCGGCTATTCCGACTACTTCCTCGCCCATGCCCACGACTTCACCGGCGACGGCTGGAGCGACATCCTCGTCTACGGCCTGCCCGGCGAGCCCGCGCACGTGTTCGTGAACCCGCAGGGTTCGGGGGGCCACTGGCAGAAGCACGCGATCTTCGGCGTCGCCGACGGCGAGTCGCCCGGGCTCGTCGACATGACCGGCGACGACAAGCCCGAACTGCTCGTCCACTCCAGCGACCTGGTCAAGTCGCCCGAGGCGAACGGCATGGGGGGCGGCCAGCTCGGGTTCGCGGAGATCGACTGGACGAACCCGCTGGGCAAGGCCCGCTTCCATCCGATCACGCCCCGGTCACCCGAGAACGACCAGAGGTATTTCCGGTACACGCACGGCTACGGCGCCGGCGACGTCAACGGTGACGGCCGGATGGATCTCGTCACCAAGGACGGTTGGTTCGAGCAGCCGGCCGACCGCGCTGCGGCCATCTGGCCGTTCCATCCCGGGCCGTTCGGTCCGCCCGGGGCCAGGGGGGGCGCCCAGATGCTCGTCACCGACGTCAACGGCGACGGCCGCAACGACGTCGTCACCAGCTACGACGCCCACGGCTGCGGCCTCGGCTGGTTCGAGCAGCAGCCCGACGGGACGTTCGTCGAGCACCGCTTCATGGGGGCGACGCCGGAGGAGAACGACCAGGGAGTCACGTTCAGCCAGCTGCACTCGTTGGCGGCCGCCGACATCGACGGTGACGGGCTCCAGGACGTCGTCACGGGCAAGCGGCGCTGGGCGCACGGCACCAGCGGCGACGTCGACCCCAACGCCCCGCCGGTGCTGTACTGGTTTCGGCTGGTCCGCGACGGCTCGGGCGGGGCCCGCTACGTGGCGGAGAAGATCGACGACGACAGCGGCGTGGGCACGCAGGTGACGGTGGCCGACCTGAACGCCGACGGCAGGCCCGACGTGATCGTGGCCAACAAGCGGGGCGTGTTCGCCTTCCGCCAGAAGTAGCGAGCGGCCCGTCGCCGGATGCAGGCCCCGGCCGTGAGGCCGGCGGCGACCCGGAGCAGCCCCTCCGGCTCCGGCACTGCCTGCACGATGGCGACCCGGAAGCTAGCCCAAGTTACGCACTTCGGAGCCGTTTTTCGGATTTTTGGGCGGTCCGTCGATCGTAAGTGCTGACGCGACAACGCGCGGTTCGGCGAACGGCCGTGTAGTGAAGACCTTGCCCTTGAGTTTTCACTTTCGACTTTGCGATCTTCGAAGTATCCGATCTGCGGAGTGCTTCGATGTTCCTG
>VGYR01000081.1 GCA_016872925.1 Planctomycetota bacterium | reverse complement strand
GCCAGAGGAGAAGTCGGATCGCCTCATAGTAGCGATGAAGCCCGTGAAAGCGGACGGAGCGAAGGGGGCGATGGGTTTTGAAGCATGAGATCACGCCAACTGAAGTTCGTGTTTGCCGCCAGCCCGCAAGGGGGCGGGGAGTCAGGACCGTCGGACGCATCCGACGGCAGAGACTCCCTGCTGCACATAGCGAACCGCAAAACAGCGAGCGATCTCGGCGCCAGTGCGGCCGACGCAAGTCGGCTGCACCGGCCTCTGGCCGGACAGCGTTGTCCGTCCGCTGAGACCGGAACCCAAAGAGCCGGATGTGTGACCCACAAGTCCGGTTCTGAGAGAGGCCCGGGGGCGAAAGCCCCCGGGCCTACTCGACCGGGGCTGCGCTTGCTCCCCCAGCCCGCTTGAGGGCACGGGCAACCCCGAGCCTGAGAGGAGCACGGGTTTTCCAGCCCGTGCCGGCTTCACCGCGGGTTGGAAACCCGCGCTCCTGGCTGCTCGCAGCCCGCCTCGCCACTTTTTCCGGCCCGGTCTCGGGCCGTCGGCGCGACGTAAGTGCCGTCGCCACGCCGACACTAGTGAAGGCAGGCAAGGTGCGGAATCTGCACAAGACTCACAGTTTTACAGGTCAGAGCTCCTCTGCCTACCTTTTTGCAGGAGATCAGCCCATTGGTCCTCGCGGGTCGGACGAGTTCCGCCCGATGACATGGGTGTGTCACGGCATGGAGGCAAGAGACGATGAGTCTGAACGCAGCGGCTGGAAAACTTCAGTTTCCTGGGAGTTCCGCCGGGCAGGGTGCCCGGGCAGGCCTGCCGGCCCGCCTGCTGCACGCGGCCCTGGCCCTGGTCCTGCTCGCTGGAGGAGTCCGAGCCGACGACCGCTGGCTGCGGGACTACGACGACGCGATGGCCGCCGCGGAACGGACCGGCCGCCCGGTGCTCACGATCTTCACCGGGAGCGACTGGTGCCCCCACTGCGTCACCCTCGAGAAGAAAGTGCTGGAATCCGAGCAGTTTCTGACCTGGGCCACCGATCGGGTCGTCCTGCTGATGATCGACCTGCCCCAGCAGGGCATCTCCCAGGAGGAGAGAAACGTCCGGTCCAGGGTCTGCATCAAGTACGGCGTCCGCACCTTTCCCAACACGGTCCTGATCGCCCCGGACGGGGCCAAGATCGCGGCCCAGTCGGGCTACCACGGCCAGACGCCTGAAGCCTGGCTGACCGCCCTGGAAAAGCACCTGCCGGCCCGGAACCTCGCCGACGGTCAGGGTGAGCAGGACGACTCCCGGATCCTCTCGTCGCTCGACGAGGCGGTGGAAATCGCACGCGACTCCCGGAAACCGGTGCTCCTGCTGGTGTCGCGCCCCACGGATACGGCCGCGAAAACCCGGGTCGCCACCCTGATCAGCGACCCGGAGTTCGAATCCCTGGCCCACCACAACTTCGTGGTGGCCCAGGTTCCGCCCCGGGAGGCCCCCGGCGATGCCGGCGGAGTCCCCGAGGAGCTGCTCGGCGGCGACCAGTTGCCCTCCGAAGCGGTCGAGGTGATCGTCACCGAGGACGGGGAGACGGCGATCCACTCCGAATCCGGCTCCCAGCCGGCCACCCGCATCGTCACCGGCCTGCGGCGGTTTCTGGCCAACCGGCACGCCGTGCGGCAGAGCGACGCCCGCCGCTGACGCCCTAGCCGGGGAGCCGCTGGTCATCTGGACGGGTGTGGAACCGGGCCGCCTCGGCGTTGAGTTCCGAGATGGCCCTGCGAAACTCAGCCAGCGACTCGGAGAACACCGCGTGTGCCGCCGCCGATTCCCCCGCATCGGTTCGGAGCTGCTCCATCGCGTCGCGAATCTGCCGCGCCCCCTCCGACTGCGCCTGCATCCCCTCGTGGACGGTCTCCAGCGCCTGCGTCACCGCTTGGACGGGCTCGATGATCCGGCCGAGCTTCTCGCTGACGTCGGCGACCTCGCCGATCCGGCTGCTGACCTCGTTGCGGAACCGGTCCATCTCCATGGTGCCGCTGGCCACCGCCGCCTGCATGTCGCGCACCATCCGCTCGATGTCCTTCGTGGACAGCGCCGTCTGGTCGGCGAGGCGGCGGATCTCCTGCGCCACGATCCGGAACCCCCGCCCCGACTCCCCCGCCTTCTCGGCTTCGATCGTGGCGTTCACCGAGAGCAGGTTGGTCTGCTCCGCGACCTTTGCGATCGTGGTCACCACCGACGTGATCCCGCTGGCCCGCTGGCTGATGGTGGCGAGCTTCCGCGTGAAGGCGTTCATGGCCTCGTCGAGATGCTCCATCGAGGCGGCCATGCTCGCCAGACCGCCGCGTCCCTGCTCGGCCACCGTCGCCGCCTCGCGGGCGATGCCCGTGACGCTGCTGGTGGCGTCGAGCAGCTGCTCGCTGGTGGCGGAGATCTCGGTCACGGCCGCGGCGATCTCGTTGGCCGACCCGCTCACGTTCCGCACCGCCCGCTCCTGCCTGCCGAGGGCGCCGGCGGCGTCGGTCTCGACGGTCGCGAGCCGCTCGCCGGACGACTGGATGCGGCCGATGAGCCCGCCGAGCGACCGCGTCATCCCGGTGAACGACCGCAGCAGCCGGCCCACCTCGTCGCTGCCGTTCTCCGTCACCGACTGGGTCAGGTCGCCGGCCGCGATGGCCTCGGCAACCGACAGCGCGCGGCCCACGGGATTGGCGATCGAGCGGGCGATCCACAGCGAGGCCAGTACGGCCGGCAGTCCGACGAGGAGCGCCGTGGCCGCTCCGCCCGCGGCCTGCCAGCCGAGGACGTTGCGGCTCGACTCGGTGGCCAGCCTCACGAGCACCGCCCCGGATGATCGGCCGTCGGAGCGGGCGACGGGCGCCGCCACCAGATACGAGTCGCCCGTGAACCGGCCCCGTGGCTCTCCCGTCGTCATGCTCTCCCGCGCCAGCGCAGCGTCTGCCTGCTGGAGCCCCGAGGCATCGGACGCCTCGCCGGACTCGTCGATCACGCGGGTGAACACGGGCACGAGCTGGGGATTCAGGATCTGCACCTCCCGGACATCGCCGCCGACGAGTTCCTCGACCAGCCGCTGCACCCCGAACTGCCGCTCCAGACGGTCGCGAAAGGTGGCCTCCATCCCGACCTCGACGATGCGCGGCTTGTCGAGGCCGCCGACGCCGGCGTACTTGTAGACCTTGCCGTCCTGATCGCGGGGCTGCGACTTCCGCACCACGCTCGGCGACTCGCCGGTCAGGAGGCGGTGGAACACGTGGGCCTCGGGCTGCTTGGCGGGATCGGGCAGGAACGCGAACGGCTGCCGCGGCTGATCGGTGTCGATCGTGCCCACGCCGTCGGTGCCCGTGACCAGCAGCTGATCGACGACGGTGTCCTTGGTGATCTCACGGAGCTGGACGACGACCGCGTCGGCAGGCAGTCGTGCCGTCTCGGCAGCGGCGGCATAGGCCGCCAGCAGGCGTGCCTCGGCGAGCATGTGCCGGCCGACCTCCTCCTCGACCGCGTTGGGGAGGTCCTCGGCGAAGGCCACGGCGCGAGCCAGCAGGTTGGCGATGCCATCTCCCGCGACCCGCGCCTGCTCGAGGATCGCCCGGCGGGCGGCGAGGGTCTGAAGGAGCGTGTTGACGCCCACGGCGGCCAGCACCAGAACCGCCGCCATGGTCGCGATCCGGGCTCGAAGCGACATGCACGTTCTCCGCGGGCAGCCGGCGTGGCGGCCTTCCGGCAACACTAGTGCGCGGCCGGTCCGCCCGCCACCGGCGGGACGAAGATCAGCGTGCCGGCGTTGAAACCGCTACCACCGTCGCAGCCGGCGCGACCGGGCCGGGGAGCGGGCTCGCCGCTGCATGCGGCTGCCGGGAGAGGGCTGCCATGCCGCCGCAGCCGGCGATCGGGAGCAGGAAAAAGGCCGGGGCCGCCACCCACGGCAGCCAGACGGCCAGCGACGAACCTCGGCGGGGGGCGGGTGTCATGCCGGGGAAATAGCCGGGGCGTTCCGCGGCTGCAAGCCCGGCGGCGACCGTCCAGTGGCCGAGGCGGGGATCGAACCCGCACGGAGATCGCTCTCCACGGGATTTTAAGTCCCGTGCGTCTGCCAGTTTCGCCACTCGGCCCAGTTCACGATGGTAGCCGCTCGTGGGGCGGCCGTGGGCATGGCGTTACCGGATACAATCCGGCCCTCCGCCTGCCCCCGCCCATCCGTCCGCCCCGGGATCCCCGCCGTGCCCGCCGAGACCACCGTCAGCCCGCGAGCCCCGGGGATCGACGGTTTTCTCGGCACCCGGGCCTCGCTGGGGATGGACGTCGTGCTCGTCGGCCTGCTCGCGCTGCTGCCGGTGCTCGCCTGGAGCATCGCCCTGGTCCGCCGCGGTCGGTATGCGGCCCACCGCCGGCTCCAGCTGTTCATCGCGGCGGCGCTGCTGGCGGCGATCGTGGTCTTCGAGGTCGACATCCGGCTGTTCAGCGACTGGCGGCTCCGCGCCGCGGGGGGCGCGGCGTGGGGAGGCGCCGCGAATCCCTGGTGGCCCGCCGGGGTGCTCGTGGCGCTCGGCATCCACCTCGTGTTCGCGATCTCGACGCTCGTGCTCTGGATCTGGGTGGTGTGGGAAGCGGTGAGGCGGTTTCCCTCGCCGCCGACGCCCGGATCCCACGGACCGCGGCACCGCGCGATGGCCCGCCTGGCGGCCGCCGACCTCGCGCTCACGGCCGTCACGGGGAGCGTCTTCTACTGGCTGGCTTTCGTGGCCTGACCGGCGCCGCACCAGCGGCACAGCGCGATGCCCCCGAAGTAGAGCAGGCACAGGGGCGCGGCGAGGAACAGCAGGCTGTACGGGTCGGCCGGCGTGAGCACCGCCGACGCGATCACGATCACGAGCACCGCCAGCCGCCACTGCGAGGTGTAGGCCGCGACGTCGAACACGCCGATCCGCTCCAGGAACAGCATCACCAGGGGGAGCTGAAAGCCGAGCCCGAAGCCGATCGGCATCATCAGCACGAATCCCAGCCACTCGCTGATCCGCGGATCGGGATCGAGCCCGAGCCAGGCGTTGAACTGCAGCAGGTAGTCGAGCACGAAGTCGAACACGAAGAAGAACGCGATGGACACCCCGGCCAGGAACAGGGCGATGCTGATCGGCAGGAACGTCCACACCCACTTCCGTTCGTGGGCGTAGAGCCCGGCCGCGACGAACGTCCAGAGCTGGTAGAAGATCCAGGGACTGGCCAACACCACCCCCACGAGGATCGCCGCCTTCACATAGATCGCGAACGCCTCCTGGGCCGAGAGCGTGGTGATGCTCACCCGCGGATCGCGCGCGAGCGGCTGCCAGAGGATCACCGGCACCAGCGCGTCGGTGTCGAAGGCCGTCGCGGCGGCGTCCCCCGCGGCGGTGCCGCTGGTGGCCGGCGGGGGCGCGGCCCCGCCCAGGACGGCGGCGAGCCGGTCGGGGTGGACCTCGCGGAGCTCGAAGGTCATCCCGTGCCGCTCGACCGCGTCGCGGATCTCGGCCTGCGAGTAGGGGAGCGGCTGCCCGTCGGCCGTCCGCGACCGCCAGTCCGCCGCCGTCTCGATCGCCCGCTTCGAGTAGTAGTCGCCCAGCGCGTGCCGCAGCGGCTGCTCGATCAGGTGGACGACGGGCCGGGCCACGAAGAACCCGAGCAGCACCGCGACCGCCAGCCCGGCGGCGGCCCGGATCAGGCAGCCGCGAAGCTCTTCGAGGTGCTCGCCGATGGTCATCGTCGAGCTGCGGAACAGGTCGTCGTCGGAGAGGCGGGGCATCGGCTCGCAGGGCTCCTGGGCTCGCTCCCTCGACTCTACCCAGGTTTCAGGCGCCGTACTTGCCGAACCGCTGGGCGTGGGCCATCGCCAGGAGCATCAGGTGCTTGGCGGGGAAGATGCCGAAGCCGCCGCGGAGGCAAGCCCGCTCCGAGAACGACGTCAGGCCGTCGGGGCGGCAGGTGTCGGCCACGAGCAGCGTGGGCACCGGGTGCCAGGAGTGGCTCTTGAGCTTGCTCGGGGTCGAGTGGTCGCCGGTCACGATCAGCACGTCGGGCTTCAGGGCCTCGATCCGCGGGATCGCCCGGTCGAGTTCCTCGATCCGCGTCACCTTCTGCTCGAAGGCGCCGTCTTCGCCGGTGGAGTCGGTGTATTTGAAGTGCAGGAAGAAGAAGTCGTAGTCATTCCAGCACTTCGCCAGCTCGGCGAGCTGCTCGTCGAGCGACTGGGCCTGGCCGACGAGCGTCATGCCGACCAGCCGGGCGAGACCCTTGTACATCGGGTAGACGGCGATCGCGGCGGCCCGCAGGCCGTAGAGCTGCTCGTACGTGGGCAGCGCCGGCTTGGCCGCGAAGCCGCGGAGCACCATGCCGTTGGCCTTCGGCTCAGCCTGGAGGATCGCGCGGGCCTGCCTGACGAACTCGGCGGCCACGTCGGCCGTCTTGCGGGCCGCGGGGTCGACGGGTTGCGGATCGAGCGGGGCGACGCCCACCGCCTGCGGGTCGGTGTCGGCCACCCGGCCGTCGAGGCCCGGGCCCCGGAACACGACCACGAACCGGTGCTCCTTGACCGGCTTCACGAACGTCTCGATGCCGGGGATTTTCACCGCCTGGAGTTTCTCCACGACGGCGAAGCTCTCCGCGGAGGGGATCCGGCCGGCGCGGCGATCGGAGATTTTTCCCGCCGCGTCGAGCGTGCAGAAGTTGCCGCGGGCGGCGACGTCGTCGGGCCCGAGTTCGAAGCCGATGCCCGTGGCCTCGAGCGCCCCGCGGCCGATCTTGAACTCCAGCGGATCGAAGCCGAACAGGCCGAGGTGGCCCGGTCCCGAGCCCGGCGTGATGCCCGGCAGCACCGGCACGCTCGAGCCGCTGGTGCCCGTCGCCGCCAGGCGGTCGAGGTTCGGGGTCGCCGCGGTCTCGAGCTCCGTCTTGCCGCCCGCCGCCAGGGGCAGTCCGCCGAGGCCGTCGGCCACGAGCATCACGATCTTGGAGGCGTTCTTCTCGGCGAGTTCGCGGACGAGTTCGTGCTCTTTCACGGCGCAGGTTCCTGGCGAAGAGATGGCTGGGAGGTTTGCGGGCGTTTCGACCGATCGGCTAGAGTTCTGCCGGCGGAATGTACACGTTCCTCTTCCCGCCCCAAACACGCCCGCCCCGAGTCCCGCCATGAGCGTCATCCGCCCGAAGCCTCCCGAGGATCCCATCCACTACGACCCGGCCGCGGTGTTCGCCGCCGGGACCGTCTCGCGGGCGAAGCTCGACGCGCTCGCCGGACGGCTCGACGCGGCGCGAGCCGAGACGCTCGCGGACCTCGACCGGTGGCGGAGCGGGGGAGCCGGGGCCGGAGAGTCCCTCGATCCCGCGTTCATCGACCTGCCCGACCGGCTGCTGGCCGACTACGCCGCGAATCGGCCGGAGAGCGAACTGTTTGCGATCCTGCGGACGGCCCGCCGCGTCCGCGAGGCGGTCGACCGCGTGATCGTGCTCGGGATCGGCGGGTCCTTCATGGGCACGCGGGCGCTGTTCGAGGCCTGCTGCCACCCGTTCCACAACGAGCTGCCCCGCGGGGAACGGGGAGGCCGGCCGCGGCTCTCGTTCGAGGGCTTCAACATGGACAACGACTCCGCCCAGGGGCTCCTCGACCTCGTGGCCCCGAACGGGCGTTCGCGGGGCGACGACCTGCTCGACCGCTGGGGCGTGCTCGTGGTGAGCAAGAGCGGCGGCACGCTCGAGACGGCCGTGGCGACGCGGCTCCTGCTGGCCGCGCTGCTCGACGCGGTCGGCGGCGACGTGCAGCGGCTGGCGGAGGTGGTCGTGCCGATCACCGGCAAGACCGGCCGGCTCGCGGAACTGGCGCGGGCGATCGGCTGTCCCGAGACGTTCGACATCCCCGACGGCGTCGGGGGGCGATTCTCCGTGCTCACGGCCGTGGGGCTCCTGCCGGCGTCGATCGTGGGTGTCGACGTGGTGCGGCTGCTCGAAGGGGCCGCGGCCATGAACCGCCGGTTCCGCGAGGCGCCGGTGGCCGAAAACCCCGTCCTGCGATACGTCGGCGTCTGCCACCTCGCCGAGGCCGACGGAGGCGCGACGATCCGCGTGCTCTCCAGCTGGAGCAACCGGCTCGAGGCGGTGGGCCTGTGGTACGACCAGCTGCTCTCGGAGAGCCTCGGGAAGGCCGAGAAGGGCGCGACGCCGCTGACGGCCGTGACCACCCGCGACCTCCACTCCCGCGGCCAGCAGCACCAGGATGGCCGCCGCGACAAGCTGATCACGAACCTGGTGGTGGGCGAGCCCCGGCGCGACCGGATCGTCCTGCCGCCCCTCGGTCCCTACGCCGCCAATCAGGACAAGCTCGACGACCTCGTCGGCAAGACGTGGCCGGAGATGCTCGCTGCCGCGGTGGCCGGCACCAACGAGGCCTACGCGGGAGCGAAGCGGCCCACCGCCGACATCCTCCTGCCGCGGATCGACGAGCACGTGATCGGCCAGCTCCTGCAGATGCTGATGCTCGCCACGGTCGTCGAGGGGCGGCTCGTGGGCACCAACCCGTACGGCCAGCCGGGGGTGGAGCAGTACAAACAATTCATGATGCGCCGGTTGAGGCCGTGATCTCGATGCGCCGCGATGCAGCGGACCTTCGGCCGCTGATCGCCGAAGCCCGCAGCGTGCCGGGCCTCGCTTCGGCCCCCATCGCTCACGCGATCGGGGCTTCCGGCTGCGGAGGAGCGGCACCCGCGCGGCCATCCGGTATAGTTCTGCGCTCACGTCCCCCGCGGAGGCTCGCGCATGCCCGTCACGCTCACCTGGACCGGTCACGCCACCTGGCTCATCGACACGGGAGCCGGAACGCTGCTCGTCGACCCGTTCTTCGACGAGTGCCCCACGGCGTCGATGAAGGCCCAGGACGTCGCCTGCGACGCGATCCTGGTGACGCACGGCCACTTCGACCACGTCGCCGACCTCGTGGCGATCGCGAAGCGGACGGCGGCGCGGGTGCTCTGCAACTGGGAGATCGGCCAGTGGCTCGGCGCGCAGGGCGTCGAGAACATCCAGCCGATGAACCTCGGTGGCTCCGCGGCGGTGCCCGGCGGCCGGGCGACGATGGAACTCGCCTGGCACTCGTCGAGCCTGCCGGACGGAACCTACGGGGGCAACCCCTGCGGCTGGCTGCTCGACGTGTCCGATCAGCTCGTCTACCTGGCCGGTGACACGGCGCTCTTTTCCGACATGGAGCGGATCGGCAGGCGGCGCGATGGCCGCCGGCTCGACGCCGCGATCCTCCCGATCGGCGACCTGTTCACGATGGGGCCCGACGCGGCGCGGGAGGCGGTCCGGCTGCTCCAGCCGAAGGTCGCCCTGCCGAACCACTACGGCACGTGGCCCCCGATCGCCCAGGATGCGGCGGCCTGGGCGCGGGCCGTGGCGGCCGATGGCGTCGCCACGGCACGGGTGCTCGCCCCCGGCGAGTCGGTCACGCTGGAGCGGATCGCGGAGCGCCGCTAGGCCGGCGTGGCCGCCGGCGGCACGCGGACCTCGACGGCGTCGCCCGAGCGGCGGACCTCGAAGACCGCGACCTTCAGCGTCTCGTTGTCGCACCAGGCGCCGTCGCAGGCCCGGAACCGCCAGGCGTGCCAGGGGCAGGTGACGACGCCGTCGGTAAACGGCCCCGAGCCGAGCGATGCGCCCATGTGCGGGCAGAGATCGTCGAGGGCGTGATACGCCTGGCCGTCGTAGAACACGGCCACGAGCCTGCCATCGACCTCGAACGTGCGTCCCTCGCCTGCAGGGATGTCGCCGTGCCGGGCGACCGGACGGAACGCGGTGGAATCTTCGGCGCTGGGCATGCGGCGGACCTCCGTCGCCTATCATACGCGGATGGCACTTCGCCCGGTGGCATCCTCGACGCGGCCCCTGCGGCTGCTCGTCCTCGACGTCGACGGCACCGTGACCGACGCGAATCACCGCGTGTCCGAGGTCGCCCGGGAGGCGATCGACCGCGTCAGCCGTCGCGGCGTGAAGGTCATGCTGGCCACGGGTCGGCGGTACCGCGACACCCTGCCCGTCGCCGCGGCCCTGGGGATCGACGTGCCGCTCGTCACGGCATCGGGGGCGCTCGTCAAGCGGCCGAGCGACCATTCCACGCTCGCCCGCGCCGCGTTCGCCGCGGACGTGCTCCAGGGCGTGGTGCGGTTCATCGCCGCCGGCGGGCACGAGGCGATTCTCTACAGCGACAGCTTCGAGCGGGGCTTCGACTTCCACTGCCGCAGCCTCGCCGGGGCGGCCGACGATCCCGGGAGCGTCGGCGGCGGGCTGCAGGAGTATCTCGGTCGCAACCGGGCGCTGGCCGACGTGCGGCCCGACCTCCACGAAGCGCCGCCGCCGGGAGTGTTCGCGGGCTTCGTGATGGGGCCCCGCGCGGACATGGAAGCGCTCGAGGCCGGGCTCCACGAGGCGTTCCCGGGGCAGCTCTCGCTGCACACGATCAAGAGCCCCCGCTACCGTGACTGGATGTGCGAGATCGCGCCGGCCGGTGTCACGAAGTGGTCGGGCGTGATGGGGATGGCCGCGGCCTGGGGCATCGCGGCGGAGGAGATCTGCGCGGTCGGCGACGACGTCAACGACCTCTCCATGATCCGGGCCGCGGGCCTCGGTCTGGCGATGGGCAACGCCCGGCCCGAGGTGCAGGCGGCGGCGGCCGGCGTGGTCGGCCGCCATGACGGCACCGGGATCGCCGACGTCGCCGAACTGATCTTCGCCCGGCTTGCCTAGCCTGCGCGGCTTGCACCTGGTCGCGATTGTGTCGGTTGCGAAGGCGGCCTATCGTCCGCCCCCTCCCGACCAGACCCGGCGGCGACAGCCATGGATTTGAGAGTTCACAAGCCGCAGGCGGCGTGCGCGAGCACCGGCCGAACGTTCGCCCCCGGCGACGTCGTCTGTTCCGCGCTCGTGCGGCGCCACGGCACCATCGAGCGGGTCGACGTCGCGGCCGAGGCCTGGACGGCCCCGCCTGCCGAGGCGATCGCCTGGTGGCGGTGCCGCTTTCCAGCACCCCACGATGCCGGCCGCGAGCCGGTCCCGGCCGACGCCCTGCTCGACGCCCTCGAAGCCTTGGAGGAGGCGGGCGACGAGCCGCTCCGCTACCTGCTCGCGCTGCAGCTCGTCCGCCGCCGGATCCTCAAGCTGGCCGACGAGCGTGCCGCCGAAGGAACCCCGGGCGAGATCGTGCTGGGCTGCCGCCGCCGGGGCCGCGACTACGTCGTCCGCGTGGCCGCCGCCGACGAGGCGAATCTCGCCGACGTCGAGGAGCGCCTCGCCGCCCTGCTCTGGTCGGGGGAAGCCGCATGAAGGCCGAGGCCGTGCAGCACTTCCCGCTGCCGAGGCTGATCGTGTTCGGCATCGTGGTCGCCACGGTGGCGGCCAGCGGCGCCTCCTGCCCGCAGGTGCTGCGCGGCTACCAGATCGGCACGATGCCGCTGCCGCGAACGCTTCCCGTCCAGCCCTCCCTGGAGCAGGTGATCGCCGCGGTCCACGACAACACGGAGCGGGTGCGGAGCTGCTCCGCGACCCAGGCCGTGCTGGTGGTGCCGGGTGTGCCCCGGCTGTCCGCGCGGGTCGCCTGCGAGCGGCCGCGGCGGTTTCGCCTCCAGGCGCAGACGGCGATCACGGGCCCGGAACTCGACATCGGCAGCAACGACGACCTGTTCTGGCTCTGGCTGCGGCAGCACAAGCCGCCGATTGTGGCCTTCTGCCGCCACGACCAATACGCCCAGTCCGCGGCCCGCCGGCTGCTGCCGATCCGCGCCGACTGGATGCCGGAGCTGCTCGGCCTGGTGACGTTCCGGCCCGAGGACCGTCACCAGGGGCCGTTTCCGCTCCCGGACGGCCGCATCGAGGTCCGCAGCACGATCACGGTGCCCGACGGCGAGCTGCTCAAGTCGACGATCCTCGACGGCACGACGGGGCTCGTGGCCGAGCAGCACCTGTTCACGGCCGCGGGCGAGCGGCTGGCGAGCGTGCGGACGAGCCGGCACCGGGTCGATCCGCCGTCGGGGGCGGCGCTGCCGCACGTGGTCGACGTGTCGTGGCCCGCGTCGGGGGTCGACTTCTCGATCGAACTCGCGTCGATCACGACCAACACTTCCAGCGGCGACCCGGGACAGCTCTGGCAGATGCCCGCCTATCCGGGCTACGAGCCGATCGATCTCGCCGACCCGTCGGTGGTCATCGGTCCGCCTCCCGCGGCGCCGGCCGTCCGCTAGGGCGCACGCGCGTGGCGGGCATCGCCGTCGGGCTCGTCGCGCTTCCGCATCTTGTCGCGGGCCCGCGAGAGCGCGGGGCCGATCGAGCCCAGGGGGATGCCGGTGAGCTGGCTGATCTCGCCGTAGCTGCGGCGTTCGATGTGGTGCAGCCGGACGAGCCGGGCCTCCTGATCGTCGAGTCCGGCGAGAAGCGACTCGACGTGGTCGCGATCGGCCCGACGAGCGGCCTCGTCCGCCGCCGCCGCGTGCGATTCCGCGCCGTGGTGCCGCCCTGCCGGCGGCGCGGCGGCGAGCCGCCGGGCGGTGGTCCGCCGGGCGATCACGGTCAGGTAGGTGGTCAGGCTGGCACGCCCGCCGAACGCCCGCAGGGCGGCGTCGTCGTTGCGGAGCAGTTCGTGGAGGATGTCTGCGACGAGGTCGTCGCGGTCGGCGGGTCCGATCGGATGGCCCCTCTGACGGGCCGTGCGAGTCGCCACGTGGGCGAGGAGGCCGCCGAACCGGTCGACCAGCGTCTCCCACGCTCCCGGCTCCCTGGAGAGGCACGCCAGGACGAGCCTGCGATCTGCTTCGGCGAGGGCCGACGGGCCGGCCGCTGGGGAGTCATCCGACACGAAGTCCGCACCTCATGGCCCGATCGGCCGGGGCCCGCGGGCGGCGACTCATGGTCCGCCGCTCCGTCGGCCGATACCAGATCTGAGCATACGATACGGGGGTGGTCCGCGGCCCACCAACGGCGGTTGCGGGCCCGATTCCGCCCGCTGGGATCGGCCCTCTCCCGATCGTTGACACGGTTTCTCGAGCCACCGTAGGATGCCGCGCTGCGAGGGAATCGCCGGTCGCGTCCGGCTTTCCCGAGAGTCATCGAGACGTCCCCGAGTCGCCCGCCACCCGTTCTTCCAGTCATTCAGGAGCCGCCATGACCCACGTCGTCGCCGAGCCGTGTTTCGCCTGCAAGTACACCGACTGCGTGGTGGTCTGCCCCGTCGAGTGCTTCTACGAGGGGGACAAGATGGTCTACATCCACCCCGACGAGTGCATCGACTGCGAGGCCTGCGTGCCGGAGTGTCCGGTGGAGGCGATCTTCCACGAGGACAACCTGCCGGCGGAGTGGAAGGACTTCAAGGTGCTCAACGCCGAGATGTCGCCGCAGTGCCCGGTGATCACCGAAAAGAAGGATCCCCTCTGCGGCTGACGCGAGGGCCGGCGGCAGCTCCGCGGGCGGAGCGAGTCACCGGAAATCACGCTCGAGTGCCGGGGTTCTCGAGTGCCGGGGTTCTTGGAAAGGGGCCGTGAAAAGCCACGCGGGCTGCTCACGAGGCACCGTGCGGCTCATTTCAGATCGACGAGCCAGTAGGCGTTGTCGACGAAGCTTTTCCAGCTCGCATACTTCGGATTGCCGAGCTTGATCGACAGCAGTGGGCTCCGCTTCGGCTTCACCGGCTGCCGAATCAGGTGCATGCGGGCTTCGGCGGGGGTGCGGCCTCCCTTGCGGACGTTGCAGGCCACGCAGGCGCAGACGATGTTTTCCCAGGTGGTCGAGCCTCCCCGGCTGCGTGGCACGACGTGGTCGAGGGAGAGTTCGCTCGTGGGAAACCCCCGGCCGCAGTACTGGCACTGGTTGGCGTCGCGGGCGAAGACGTTGCGACGGTTGAACCGGATCCCCTGCCGGGGGCCGCGGTCGCACGAGACCAGCCGGATCACCCGCGGGGCCTGGAGGTCGTAGCCCACGGCCCTGATCCAGTCCTGTTCGGGCGTGCGGAACGAGGACTGGAGGGCGGAGAGTTCCCGCCAGGAGTCGAGGTCGTAGGCGGCGTAGTGCCCCGCCTCGATGTGCACGACCTCCGCGAGCTGGCGGAACAGGAGCGTGACCGCCCGGCGCACGTTCGTCACGTGGACGGCCACGAACGACCGGTTCAGCACGAGCACGCTCAACCCCAGGGAACTGCCCGGAGACGGGTGGGGAAGCGTGAGGGACGAGAGACTCATGACGATCAGCGGCCTCCAGGCACCTTGCGGAGTTTACCCCCGGTCCGATTCGGGCGCCAAACCGACCGGTTCAAACCTGACGAACGCTTGCCCCGGACGCGGGTTGCGGTCACACTCATGAGAACTCAAGTCCGCGTTCTGGAGCGTCCGTCGGGTGCCGCGTGACTGGTGGGCCTTCGACACCAGAACATCGATCGCCGGACGTTCCGATCACCGTCATCTGGAGACCGCGATGCTTCATTACTCCTGCGATGCGTGCAAGCGGCCGATCGAGGCCGCCTCCGGCGGTCGCCACGTCGTGAAGATCGAGGTGTTTCCGGCGATCGAAGACGGCCCCTGCCCCTGCGATGGCGATCACGACGACGCCGACCATCTCGAGGACGTGCAGGATCTGCTCGAACGGATCGACGAGGGCGACATCGAGGATCTCGAGGAAGCGACCCGGTCGCTGCGCTTCGATCTCTGCGATGACTGTCGGCGTCGCTTCGTGAAGAATCCGCTCGGCGTCCGCGTCGGGAAGAAGTTCGGTTTCAGCAATAACTGAACATACGCGGAAACGGCATCCTGCCCGTTTCCGCTTGAGCGCATCGGCGGCGTCGTGCCGCCGTGGAGTCAAACGGGAGAGGCATCCTGCCCGTTTCCGCTTGAGCGCATCGGCGGCGTCGTGCCGCCGTGGAGTCAAACGGGAGAGGCATCCTGCCCGTTTCCGCTTGAGCGCATCGGCGGCGTCGTGCCGCCGTGGAGTCAAACG
>VGYR01000080.1 GCA_016872925.1 Planctomycetota bacterium | reverse complement strand
GAAAATCCGCCGAGCCGGAGGCAAAATGTCCTGCCGAGTTGAAGTCGTGTACAACGATTATTGAGCGTAAGCCCTTGCGGAGCATGGCGTTCCGATGGGGAGTCCTGGCGTCAACCGGACACTACTGGCTGGGCCGATTGAAGGAACGCTTCTGGCGGGCATCGCAGGCATTCGACGTCACAATCAGGAATCTGCCGCAGCCGATCGGGAAGCAGCATCTGGAAGTGACCTGGGTCCGCAACGAGAAGTTCCACGAGCGGTCGCAACTGGTCGATGGCTGCTACCTCCTGCGGACGAATCTCACCGGCGTCGATCCGGCCACGCTCTGGAAGCGATACATCCAACTCACCGAGGCGGAATGGGCCTTCAGGATCGCGAAGGACGAGCTGGCGATTCGGCCCGTATGGCACCAGAAGGAGGACCGCGTGCGGTCTCACGTGCTCATCTGCTTCCTGGCGTATGCGATGTGGAAGACGCTCGCCGGCTGGATGAAAGGCGCCGGCCTGGGGGATGCCCCCGCACGCTCCTCTACGAGTTCGCAAAGATCAAAAGCGGCGACATCGTCCTGCCGGCCGGGTCAGCCGGTGGCATCCGCACCACGGTGCGCTTGCGGCACGTGACGGAGCCGGAGGCCGAGCAGAAGACGCTGCTGCACAGGCTTGGGCTGACACTTCCCAGGCGGCTGAAGCGGCTCGACAGCACCGCGCAAATGGAGTGACGACTTTGACCCCGAATTCACGTGAATCCCGGGCTTTACGCTCCCAGGTGCGTAACTTGGGCTAGGCTCTGTCTGAAAACGCTGCTCGGCCGTCTGCTTGGTCTTTTTGAGCAGCTCTTCGTTGGCCTCGCCCGCCGTATCGCCTTGCGCGCAGGACCCGTCTCTCGGCAGCCTGGAAGCCAGCCGGCCGCTCGGCATCTCCAGGGGCCGGTCTGGCCGCCGCTGGGATTACTTGGGACGCGTCGGAGCGGCCGCCGGCCTGCGGCCCGACTTGGCGGCCATCTCGGGGCACGACTCCGCCACCAGCCGCGTCATGGTGTTGAGCGACACGCCGAGCAGCGCCGCCGCCTGGCCGCGATGACCGGACGTGAACGCCATCGCCTGCCGCACGGCCAGCCGGCGGAGTTCGTCGAGATTGAAGATCGGAACCCGTGGCTCGTTGGCGACGGCAGGCGCCTGGTCCGGTTCGGCGGTCGTCGCGGCCGGCTGCTCCGCCGGGGCATCGACGATCCGCGCGTCGCCGAGCGGCCGTGCGGCGGGGGCCGCCGCCGCGTCGAACACCTCGGCGAGCACCGAGTCGACCCGGTCCTCGAAGACGTAGACCCGTTGGATCGTCTGGGCGAGCTGCCGCACGTTGCCCGGCCAGGAGTGCCGGGCGAACCGCTCGAGCATCCGCGGCTCGGGCGTCCACTGAGGCCTCCCGTACTCGCGGGCGAAGTGCGCCGAGAAATGCTCGACGAACCGGGGAATGTCCTCCATCCGGGAGCGGAGAGGCGGCACCGCGAGGTGGATCGTATTGAGCCTGAACAGGAGGTCCTCGCGGAAGCGACCGCTGGAGACCTCCGCGTCGAGATCCCGGTTGGTGGCCGCGATCACCTGCACGTCGATCGGATGAGCCTCCGTCGACCCGACCGGCGTCACCTCCCAGCGCTGCAGGACGCGCAACAGCTTGGGCTGGAGGTCGATGGGGAGCTCGCCGATTTCATCGAGGAAGATGATTCCTCCCTCGGCTGCGCGGAAGGCACCCCGCGACGCACCGAACGCGCCGGTGAAGGCGCCCTTCTCGTGGCCGAAGAGTTGGCTCTCGGCGAGATCCGCGACGAGGCCGCCGCAGTTGATGGCGACGAACGGCTTCTCATGCCGCGGCCCGGCGGCGTGGATCGCCCGGGCCACTTCCTCCTTGCCGCAGCCGGTTTCGCCGGTGATCAGGACGGAGCAGTCGAACGTCGCCACCCGGGCGATGTTGTCCTCGAGCCGGCGAACCGCCTCGGACGTGCCGCTGAGCCGGGGCCACCGCTTCTCGGATCGCCCGGCCAGGCGCCCGGCCGCCCTGGCAAAAGGGGACGCCGGCTGCTGGTCGAGTTGGTCTGAGGATGCTTGCGACGCTTGCATGTGTCGCGTGGACCCCTGAATTCCCCGGCCACGGGGCGTAATCGAGCATCCTACATCGTTTCACAAAAAATGCGAATTCGATTCGCAGTTTTTGCATATTGGATCAGTCGGGGGGTATTCGGCCGGGGTATCGCCCTCGGTCCAGCCTGCCCGATGCTCGGTTTTTCAGGCCAGTGGCCGCGGAGGGTGACGCCGCGGCCGGTTTGCGGGATATCTTCGGGGGGGTGTCTGTCCGTACCCTGCGCCGCCGCGGTGATCTCCGGCATCCTGTCTCCTGTGAACGTGCGTCCATGATGATCGGCGTCGAACCGTGGGGCAGCCCGGACTGGGTCGCGCGGGCACGAGTCGTGATTGCCTCCTTTCGGCGGCGTCTGGGTCGGGACCTGCTGACCACGTCGGGCTCCGACCTGGTCGCGGCGGAGGCGCTGTTCCGCGCCCCGTTCGTGGTGGTGGCCCACGGAACGGAGCCAGATCCGCTGCTCACCTATGCCAATGCCCTCGGCTTGCGACTCTGGGAGATGGATCCCGACACGCTGGCCCGCACGCCGTCACGGTTGACCGCGGAACCGGTGCACCGGGACGAGCGGGCGAAACTCCTGGAGCGGACGCACAAGCAGGGGTACGTCGACGACTATGCGGGCATCCGGATCTCGCGGACGGGCCGGCGGTTCGCCATCGAGCGGGCGATCGTCTGGAATCTCGACGACGACACCGGCCGGTATGTCGGCCAGGCGGCCATGTTCCAGACCTGGTCACCGCTCGGCCGCGCGCCTTGAATACGTTCCACAGTCAGTCCCTCACCAGGAGCCTCACCGATGCGTTTTCCTTCACGTGCCATGATCGCAGTCGCCATCGCCGGTTGTGCGACGGCAGGTGGATTCGCCAGAGCCGGCTCGCCCCTGACGGGCACCATGAAGGCGATCGACGGCACCGAGGTCGACCTGGCCTCCTTCGACGGCAAGGTGGTCCTGGTGGTCAATGTCGCCAGTCGCTGCGGCGCGACACCGCAGTACGCCGGCCTGCAGAAACTCTACGATACCTACAAGGACCGGGGACTCGTGGTGCTCGGATTCCCCGCCAACGACTTCGGCGCCCAGGAACCCGGCACCGAGTCCCAGATCGCGAAGTTCTGCTCGTCGAAGTACGGCGTCACGTTTCCGATGTTCGCCAAGATCACCGTCAAGGGAGCGGGGCAGCCCCCCCTCTACAAGGCGCTGACGGCGACGGCCGATCCGCCAGGGGATATCGGCTGGAACTTCGAGAAGTTTCTCGTGGGTCGCGACGGGGCGGTGATCGGCCGCTTCAAGACCCGCGTCGCGCCGGATGACCCGGCGCTCGTCGCCGCGATCGAGTCGGCGCTGGCGACCAAGTAGCGGACCGTACTTCAGGCCGCCTTGGCGGATGGCCTGGCGGCCGCCCGTCCGCCGCCGATCGTCCGACGAACGACCCAGGTCGGCCGCCCCTGCGACTCGCGGTAGCCGCGGACCACGTATTCGCCGACGACCGCGACCGCCGCGGTCTGGACCGCGCCGACGAGACACGCGACCGCGGTGATCGCCGCGATCGTGGGCTCGCGGCCGGTGCCGGCGGCCGACATCCACCACGATCCCGTGGCCACGGCCGCAGCGGCTCCGCCGACGAGGGCCAGGCCCGCGGTGGCGACCCACGTCAGCCGCACGGGAGCGTCGGATGAGAGGATCAGGGCGTCGGCCGCGAGTTTCAGCAGCTTCCACGGCGAGTACTTCGTCTGGCCCGCCAGCCGGGCGTGCCGGTCGTACCAGACGGGCTCGTGGCGGAATCCGGCCCAGGGCACGAGGCTGCGGAGGTAGCGCCGCTTCTCCGGCAGGGCCACGACCGCGTCGGCGACGGCCCGGTCGATGAGCTTGAAGTCGCCGGTGTCGACGGGCATCGGATAGGGCACGAGTCGCGCGAACATGCGGTGAAAGAGGCTCGCCGTGAGGAGTTTGAATCGCGTCTCACCGTCGCGGGACCGCCGCCGCCCGTAGGCCACGTCGACCCCGTCCTGCCAGCGGCGGACCATCTCGAGGATCACCTCCGGAGGATCCTGGAGATCGGCATCGGTGATCACGATCGCATCCCCGTGGGCCGCCGCGAGGCCGGCCGACATCGCGGCCTGCTGCCCGAAGTTCCGGGCGAGTTCGATCACCTGGACCCGGGCGTCCCGCGCGGCGATCGCCTCCAGGCGGGCAAGCGTCTGGTCGCGGCTGCCGTCGTCGACGTAGAGCACCTCGAAGTCCATGCCCGACCGGGGCAGAACCTCCGCCAGCCGGGCGTGGGTGGCCTCGATCACCTCCTGCTCGTTGTGGCAGGGAATCACGACCGAGAGCAGGCCGCGGACGGCGCGGGACGGGGCGTGGGACGGGGATTCCGGCGGGGTGGAGTGGTCGGTGGAGCGGGTCGACGTCATCGCGTCACCTCCGGGGTCGCAGCCGTGCGGCCGTGATCGCCGCTGGCGCTGCCCACCGCGATCACGTCGTGGCGGCGGAAGACGGAACGGGTCCGCGCCCGTTCGCCGCACCCGGACGGCAGGCGGTCGCGGATCGAGGCGTATTCGTCCTCGGGCACCAGCAGCACCGCATCGGGACCGGACCGCAGGAAAGCCGCGACGGAGGCGAGGTCGCCGTCGGCGATCCGGGTCACCGGCTGGTGGGCGTAGAACACGACGTTCGGACTCGGCAGCACGTACGTTCCGATCCGGGCCCCCCCCGGAGCGGCTCGCAGGCCCGCGACGAAGGCCGGCAGGGTGTTGGCCTTCGCGACCCGCGCCTGGGCGGGGCCGACCATGGCGCCGGCGTAGACCAGGCCGGTGATGCAGAACGTCGCCAGGGCCGCCATCGGCCGCCGGCCGGCGTGGTGCCAGCAGGCAGCCGCCCCGATCAGCGGCACGATGCCGACGACCGCCGCGGACCCAGCCGCCGGGATGCCCAGCCGACCGGCCAGCACGAGCGTGGCTGCGGTGGCGACGCCTCCGAACGCGAGGCACGCCACGCCCGTCGTGAGCCACCGGGGATGTGGCCAACCACTCGCGGTCGCGCGCCGCACGGCGTCGACGGCGATGACCGCCACGAGGAGGGCGGCGGCCGGGTAGGCCGGCAGCACGTAGTTGGGCAGCTTCGTCGCCGCCGCCGAGAAGCCCCCCACCCAGACGGCGAGCCAGACCAATGACAGCAGCATGCCTGCTCCGGCGGGTTCCCGGTCGTCGTGCCGCCACGTCCGCCAGGCACCGACCACGACGGCGAACGGGAGAAAGCAGGACCACGGATAGAAGCCGACGAGCATCGTGAGCGGATGGAAGAGGAATCCCCCGCTGTGCTTCTCCATCGGGGCCAGGAACCGGCCGACGTTGTGCACCAAGAAGAACCCCATGGTCCAGGCGCCGTCGGTGCGGAGCGTCACGGCGACGTACCAGGGCAGGGCCGCGGCCAGCGCGGCGAGGGTGATGGTGATCGGCCGCAGGCTGCGGGCGGCGTCCACCACCGCGGCGGCCGCCGCCGCGACGGTCTCTCCGATCCCGCGCGGCCGCCGTTGGTCCCATCGTCGCCGTGCCGCCAGGCACCAGGCCCAGAGGCCCACGACGGCCAGGGGGCCGATGAAGCCGATCGGGCCCTTGCAGACGACGGCCAGGCCCAAGAGGCCGCCGATGCCCACGGCCCGGCCGAGCCCCGGCCGCCCGAGGCCCTCCATCGCCGTCGGCGTGATCGCCTCGGCCAGGAGCACCGTCGACCACGTGACCAGCGCCGTGAGGATCGCGTCCGGCGTGGCCGCGTGCGCCTCGATGGCCACGAGCAGGCACCCGGCGTGGGCCAGCGCCGCCACGACCCCGGTGGTGGAGTCGAACCAGCGTCGCCCGGCTCGCGCCAGGGCCAGCCCGGTGAGCAGCGTGGCGATCATCGAGGGGAGCCGGGCAGCGAATTCCGACTGGCCGAACACGGTCATGCACGCGGCCATGCACCAGTGCATCAGCACCGGTTTGTCCACCGCCAGCGTGCCGTTGAAGCGCGGCACCACCCAGTCGCCGGACTCCACCATCGCCCGGGCGATCGTGGCGAAGCGGGCCTCGTCCTCGTCCCAGAGCGGTGTCGCCGCCGTTCCCAGCGCGAGGGTCGCGAGCGTGGCGACCACCACCAGCGTCGTGTGACGATTCCATGCCATCGGGGAGACCTCGGGGTGTGGGTGGTGGCGTCAGCGGCTGGACGTGAGGGCCGGCACGGCCGCCAGCCGTGGCGCCGCGGCCGGACCGTAGAGGACGACTTCCCGCAGGGTCGGAAACGACGTCGATCGATCGAGGACGGTGTAGTGTTCCGGTAGCGCGTCGGCCACCTGGGATGCGAACCGGGCATCGACGACCACGTGGCCGCCCGGATGTTCCGCGACGAATGCGGCGGCGTCCGCCGGTGCGGTGAGCCCGAGGACCGTCCTGCCGGGTGCCACGCGGCCCCCGTAGAAGACCGCGCTGGCGGGAGCCGCAAACGACGCGATCGGCACGGGTCCTGCCGCCGCCTCGACGGCGTGGAACAGCTGCCGCATGCCACCGGCATGGCCGATGCAGGCGGGGCCGACGGCCATCAGCAGCCCGATCGTGCCCCAGGCCGTCGCCGCCCAGGTCGCGGCGGCCGCGCCGCGGACCTGCGCCGCGTGCAGGGACCACGCGACCACGGCGCCCGCGACGGGCACCACGCCGATCAGGCCGAGCCACTCGCCGCCGCCGGCGTAGCGGCGCGTGACCAGCGGCATGCCGACCGCCAGCGCCACGCCGCAGGCGGCCAGGCATCCCCAGGCGACCCGCATCCACCCGTCGGTCGTCGCCGTCGGCCGGCGGATCCAGGCGGCGACGAATGCCCCGGCAGCCATGGCCAGAGCCGGGTAGGCCGGCCAGACGTAGCCTGGAAGCTTCGTCCCCGAGAGGCAGAACGGCAGCAGCCAGGCAGCCGCCCAGCACGCCGCCAGCCGCATGCCCATGGTCTCGGCGGACCGGGCCGCCACGGCGCTCGCCGCGTGGCCCACGACCAGGATCCAGGCGATCGACCAGGGGAACGTGCCGACGAGCAGTACGACCGGGTAATACAGCAGTGCCGAACCGGAGTGCCCCTCCATCGGGGCCGCGAAGCGGCCGAGGTTGTGGACGAGGAAGAACTCGCGGAGCCACGCTCCCTCGGTGCGGATCGTGACCGCCGCATACCAGGGCATGGCGACGGCCAGCGCGGCCGCGACGATGACCAGGGGCCGCAGGCCGCGCCAGGCGTCGGCGAGCGAACCGGCCAGCCGCCTGCCGAGAGATCCGTCTCGGCCGGGATCGGCCCATGCCTGCCACCAGCAGAACAGTCCCAGGCCGGCCAGCGGCAAGACCAGACCGACGGGTCCCTTCGCGAGCATGGCGAGCCCGCAGGCGCACCCCACGCCCCCCGCCGCGAACACCGACAGCCGCGCGGCGCCGAAGCGCCATGCCTGTCCGTCCGGGCCGGCCACGCGGGCGCCGCGGACGAAGGCCCACAACGCCGCGGTGGTGAAGAATCCGAGCGCCGCATCGGGCGTGGCGGCCCTGCCCGAGATTCCCGTCCACAGGCAGGTGGCCATGACCACGCCTGCCCATGCCGCCGCACCCCGCCCCAGGGCGGCGGCCAAGGATGCCGTCAGCAGGCAGGTGCCGATCGTGAGCAGCGCGGACCCCAACCGGGCGCCGGTCTCGTTGACGCCCGCGACCGCGAAGCCGGCCAGGTGCAGCCAGTTGACCAGGGCCGGCTTCTCGACCCGGAGCCGCCCGTTGAAGGTGGGCACCAGCCAGTCGCCGGATCCGAGCATCGCCAGCGAGCAGGCGGCGTTGCGGGGTTCGTCGTCATCCCAGAGGGGCGGGCCGCCCAGGTTCGGCAGGAGCACGCAGGCGGCAACGCAGGTCACGACCAGCGCGGGCGAACGGGGCAGCCGCATCGGGAGGATCCGTCTCGAGTGGTCGATCGGAGCGTGGCGCGGGGGCCATCGGCAGCCGGTTTCAGGGGGCGGGAGATTAGGAGTCGGGGGGAACGTGGGTCAAGCCGTCAGACAGGCCGAAAAACAGGCTGTTTGCCGGCCAATCGGGGCGGTTGACCGCCCCCCGGCGACGGGTATGTTCAAGCATCGCCGAAGGCCCGTCGGAACGGTGGCCGAAGCGGGTCCGCGGACGGCCGGAGGCCGGAAATTTGGCAGACGAACAGCAGCCTCCCGCAGGGGGCGACGAGTTGCCCGGCGAGCGTCCCGAGGGTGAGGGGCTGCGCGACATTTCCGGCGGCCGCCTGATCGAACTGCCCATCGAGCAGGAGCTCAAGGACAGCTACCTCACGTACGCGATGAGCGTGATCGTGAGCCGGGCGCTGCCCGACGTCCGCGACGGCCTCAAGCCGTCGCAGCGGCGCATCCTGGTGGCGATGAACGACCTGAAGCTCTCGCCGGGAGCCGCCCGGGTGAAGTGCGCCAAGATCTCCGGCGACACCAGCGGCAACTACCATCCGCACGGCGAGAGCGTGATCTATCCCACGCTCGTCCGCATGGCCCAGGAATGGAACATGCGGCACGTGCTCGTCGACAAGCAGGGCAACTTCGGTTCGATCGCGGGGCTGCCCGCCGCCGCGATGCGATACACGGAGGCCCGGCTCTCGCCGATCGCGGCCCTGATGCTCGACGACCTCGACCTCGACACGGTCGACTACATTCCCAGCTACGACGAGCGGAACACCGAGCCGGTCGTGCTGCCGAGCCGGTTTCCCAACCTGGTCGTCAACGGCGCCGGCGGCATCGCCGTGGGCATGGCGACCAGCATCCCGCCCCACAACCTCGGCGAGGTCTGCCGGGCCCTCGTGGCCCTGATCGACAACCCGTCCCTGTCGATGGGCGAGCTGCTCCAGATCGTGCCGGGCCCCGACTTCCCGACGGGGGGCATCGTGATGGGCCGCGAGGCCTTGATCCGGGGCTACGTGTCGGGCCGCAGCACGATCACGCTTCGGGCCCGGGCCCACGTGGAGGAGTTCGGAAAGAACCGCAGCCGGATCGTCGTCACCGAGATTCCCTACCAGCAGACCCGCGACGCGATCGAGGAGAAGATCGCCGAGCTCGTCAACGACGACCGCATCAAGGGCATCTCCGCGATCCGCAACGAGAGCGACCTCAAGGAGCCGGTGCGGCTGATCCTGGAACTCAAGCGGGATGCCGATCCCGACGTCGTCCTCAACCAGCTGTACCAGTTCTCCCCCCTGCAGACGTCGTTCTCGCTGATCTTCCTGGCGCTCGTCGACGGCAAGCCGCGGATCCTCTCCTTCAAGAACATGCTGGAGGAGTTCCTGCGGCACCGCACCACGGTGATCCGCCGCCGCACGCAGCACCTGCTGGCGAAGGCCCGCAGTCGAAAGCACACGCTGGAGGGTCTGCTCGTCGCCCTCGCGAACATCGACGAGGTGATCAAGATCATCCGGTCCTCCAAGTCGCAGGCGGAAGCCAAGGAGCGGCTCTGCCAGCTCCAGGCTCCGGCGGCACTGCTGGAGCGGGCACTGGGCGCCGACGGGTTCGCCGTCCTCCAGGAGGAGCGGGGTGCGGCGGAGACCTACGGGCTCTCGCCCGTGCAGGCCGACGCGATCCTGCGGCTCACGCTCGGGCAGCTGGTGAACCTCGAGCAGGAGAAGCTCGGCGGCGAGCACCGGGAGCTGCTGGCGAAGATCGGCGAGTTCCGCCGCATCCTCTCGAGCGAAGCGAACGTCAAGGCGCTGATTCGCGAGGAGTTGCTCGAGCTCGAGGCGAAGCACGGCGATGAGCGGCGGACCGAGATCAGCGGCGAAGCGGGGGACATCCGCGACATGGCCGAACTGATCACCGAGGCGACGATGGTGGTCACGATCACCCGGACCGGCTACGTCAAGCGGACGCCGGCCGACGTCTACCGGGCGCAGCGCCGTGGCGGCAAGGGTCTCAAGGGGGCCAGCGTCGACGAGGAAGACCCGATCGAGCACCTGTTCGTGGCCAGCACCCACGACTGGCTGCTGGTGTTCACCACGCTCGGCAAGGTGTTCTCGATGCGGGTCTTCGAGCTGCCGGAGCTGGCCCGCGATGCCAAGGGGCGGGCCCTGGTCAACCTGCTGGAGTTCGAGCAGGGAGAGAAGGTGGCCGACTGCCGGGCCGTCGGCGGCTTCGACGACCCCAACCAGTTCCTGATGCTCGCCACGCGGAGCGGGATGGTGAAGAAGACCGCCCTCGAGCAGTATCGCCGCCGCAGGACCAAGGGCCTGATCGCCGTCAAGCTCCGCGAGGGAGACGAGCTCGTCGACGCGGTGATCACGAAGCCCGGAGACGAACTGGTGCTCGCGACCGCCAAGGGGATGTCGATCCGATTTCCCGAAGGGGACGCGCGGCCGATGGGCCGCGACACGAGCGGCGTCCGGGGCGTCAAACTCGGCGCGGGCGACCGGCTGGTGGGCATGGTGGTGGCCGACACCGACGCCACGCTGCTGACGGTCTGCGAAAACGGCTACGGCAAGCGGACGCCGTTCGGGGCCGGCACGCCCGTGTCGGGTCCGGCACCCGGCGAGGAAGGCGAGGAACCGGTCGACGTCGAGGCTCCGGAGGTCGCCGCGGACGAGACGGACGGCGACGCTTCCTCCAGCGGCATGCGGTACCGCACGCAGCGGCGGGGCGGCAAGGGGATCCGCGACATCAAGGCCACGGCCCGGAACGGAGCGGTGGTGTCGATCGTGGCCGTCCGCGACGAGGACCAGGTGCTGATGATGACGGCCCGGGGGAAGATCCAGCGGGTCAACGTGCGGGAGATCCGGCCGATGGGCCGCAACACCCAGGGGGTGCGGATCATGCGGGTCGACGACGGCGATGCCCTGGCCGCCGTGGTGCCCGTGCCGCCGAGCGAGCAGGAGGAGGCCGACGCCCCGCTCCCCGACGCGGGCCCCGAGGCGTCGTGATCGTGCGTGAGCCGGCGTGCCGGGCAGCGGCCGGAATCTTGAATCGTGAGTGAGCGTGAGGCGAGCAGAGGTGTGAAATGCGGATCACGGTGGTGGGGACGGGCTACGTCGGCCTGGTGACGGGCACCTGCTTCGCCGACAGCGGCAACGCGGTCACCTGCCTGGACATCAACGCCGAAAAAATCGCCCGCCTGGACAAGGGCGAGATCCCGATCTACGAGCCCGGCCTGGAGGAGCTCGTGCAGCGGAACGCGAAAGCCGGCCGGCTGCGGTTCACCACCGACACCGCCGCCGCCGTCAGTGGTGCCGAGGTTGTGTTCCTGGCGGTCGGCACCCCGCCGGCGGCCGACGGGTCCGCCGATCTCACCGCGCTGTGGAAGGTGGTCGAGTCGATCGGCCCGCACCTCGACCCACGGGCCGTCGTCGTCACCAAGAGCACGGTGCCGGTGGGCACCGCCGCGGGCATCGAGCGGCGGCTGAAGGCCGCCCTCGGGCGTGATTGCCGCGTGGCCAGCAACCCCGAGTTTCTCAAGGAAGGCGCCGCGATCGAGGACTTCCAAAAGCCCGACCGCGTCGTCGTGGGAGTCCGGTCCGCCGACGTGGCCGAGATCCTGCGGTCGCTGTATGCGCCCTTCCTGCGCACGGAGAACCCCTTCCTGGTGATGTCGCCCGAGAGTTCGGAGATGACGAAGTACGTCGCCAACGCCCTGCTGGCGACGAAGATCAGCTTCATCAACGAGGTGGCCAACCTCTGCGAGCGGATGGAGGCCGACATCGACGACGTCCGCCGGGGCATCGGCCACGACAGCCGGATCGGATTCGCATTCCTGTTTCCAGGCGCCGGGTATGGCGGAAGTTGTTTTCCGAAGGACGTCCAGGCACTGGCCTCGATGGCCCGCAGCCGGGGGCTCGCCCCGCGGATCCTGACCGCCGTGCACGAGACCAACCTCGCGCAGAAGCAGGTGCTCGGCCAGAAGATCTCCGCGCACTTCGGCGGAAACCTGGCGGGCAGGCACGTCGCCGTCTGGGGGCTGGCGTTCAAGCCCCGAACCGACGACGTCCGCGATGCGCCGGCGATCGACCTGATCGAGCGGATGCTGGCCGGCGGAGCGGAGGTGAGCGTCTACGATCCCGAGGCGATGGACAACGTGCGGGCCATCTACGGAAACCGCCTCCGGTATGCGCCGGGAGCGCTCGAGGCGCTCGATGGGGCCGACTGTCTCGCGATCGTCACGGAGTGGGGCGACTTCCGGCGGCCCGACTTCGACGCGATGGCCGCGCGGATGAAGTCACCCACGATCTTCGACGGGAGGAACCTCTATTCGCCTCCCGAGATGAAGGCTCGCGGCTTTGCCTACCACGCGATCGGGAAGGCGTCCGTCTGACCGGACTCGGCGGCGCGTGCCGCGGGCCTGGTCGCCGGCCGGGGCGATGAAGGCTTTCGGCCGGCGCTCGTTTGACACGCGCCAGGCGGCAGGGTTCAATCGTCGCGCAGGGCAGCGAACAACTTCGTGGCCGTGCGCTGTCGCCCGCACCCCCGACCCCCTCGTCCCGGAGCGCCTCGACCGTGAAGCGACCACTCGTCCCGGCGATGTTCGTCGTCGCCCTGTCCCTCGTTCTCCCGCTGCTCGCCGGCTGCGGCGGAGTGCCTGAGAATCCCGAGGCCCCGCCGGGCGGATTCGCGAACATGTTCTACATCCTTTGGTGGCTCGTCGGCGTCGGCGGCTCGGCCTTGGCGCTCTTTCAGGCGTGGCAGTTCTTCCAGTGGATGGAGGCCCAGCCGGCCGGCACGCAGAAGATGATCGACATCGCCGGCTACGTGCGGACTGGGGCCGACGCCTATCTCAAGCAGCAGTACAAGGTCGTGGGCTGGGCGTTCCTGGCCATCTGCGTGCTGCTCCTCTGGATGGCCCTCGGACTCGGCGTGCAAAGCCTGTGGGTGCCCTTTGCGTTCCTGTCGGGAGGTCTGTTCTCCGGGCTGGCCGGCTGGTTCGGCATGAAGACGGCCACGCTCGCCAGCAACCGGACGGCCGCGGGCGCCGAGCGGTCGCTCAACGAGGGGCTGCAGATCGCCTTCCGCTCGGGGGCGGTGATGGGCCTGACGGTCGTGGGGCTCGGGCTGCTCGACATCATGCTCTGGTTCTTCATCCTCTACTGGCTGGTGCCGATGCTCGGCTTCAAGCCGCTGTCGCTGGAGGAGATCACGGTCACCATGCTCTGCTTCGGCATGGGCGCCAGCACGCAGGCACTGTTCGCCCGCGTCGGCGGCGGCATCTTCACCAAGGCGGCCGACGTGGGCGCCGACCTCGTGGGCAAAGTCGAGCACTCCATTCCCGAGGACGATCCGCGGAATCCCGCCACGATCGCCGACAACGTGGGCGACAACGTGGGCGACGTGGCGGGCATGGGGGCGGATCTCTACGAGAGCTACTGCGGCTCGATCCTCGCCACGGCCGCGCTGGGCGTGGCGGCGTTCAGCGGCGACGGCGCGATGCAGCTCAACGCCGTGTTCCTGCCGATGGCGATCGCCGCGGTCGGCACGCTCCTCTCCGTGTGGGGCATCTACCAGGTCCGCACGCAGGAAGACTCGTCGCAGAAGGCCCTGCTCGCGGCCCTGGCCAGGGGAATCAACTTCTCGACCATCGCCATCGTCGCCGCCACGTTCGTGATCACGTTCCTGCTGATGCGGGGATTCTCGCACCTGGGCATCGCGGTCTCCGTGATCGTGGGCCTGGTGGCCGGCTGGCTGATCGGCAAGTGGACCGAATATGCCACGAGCAACGAGTATGCCCCGACCAAGGAACTCGCCGACCAGGCCCTGACCGGCCCCGCCACGATCATCATCGGCGGCGTGGCGGAGGGGATGCTCTCGACCTGGGCCCCGGTGCTGATCACGGGCGTGGCCACGCTGCTGGCCTTCGGCTTCGCCAATGGGTTCGACTTCACCGATCCCAACGCCTTCGCCCTGGGCCTCTACGGGGTGGGCATCGCGGCCGTCGGCATGCTCTCGACGCTCGGGATCACGCTGGCGACCGACGCCTACGGCCCGATCGCCGACAACGCCGGCGGCAACGCCCAGATGGCGGGCCTGCCCGAGGTCGTCCGGGAGCGGACCGACGCCCTCGACGCGCTGGGCAACACGACTGCCGCCACCGGCAAGGGATTCGCGATCGGCTCGGCGGCGCTGACGGCGCTGGCGCTGCTGGCCGCCTACGTCGAGGAGGTGCGGATCGGCTTCGAGCGCTGGGGCAACGCCGCCGTCGTCACCCGGGACGGCGTCCAGGAGGTCGCCGCGGGGGGGAAGAAGCTCGCGGCGGGAGACTGGGTGAAGATGGCCGACCGGCTCGTGCTGTCGGCGGGCGAGAAGGCCGAAGACAACCGCGTGTACATGGTGCTCGACCCGGCGGTGCTCGACGGCCGCAAGGGCCGCGACGGCAAGGAGATCCTGCCGCCTGCGGTGACCGGCATGGCTGGCGCCGTCCGCGGGGCCGTGGCCGCGGAGGCTCCGGCACCGGACCTGGTGGCCCGGCTGATCAACGAGAACCGGATCGCGGACGTGAAGCGGGCCACGATGCAGGACTACATGCGGTTCTACGACGTCACGCTGATGAACCCCAAGGTGCTCGTCGGCATGTTCGTGGGTGCGATGAGCGTGTTCGTGTTCTGTGCGCTCACCATGAAGGCCGTGGGACGGGCTGCCAAGGGCATGGTGGAGGAGGTCCGCCGCCAGTTCCGTGAGAAGCCGGGCATCATGGAGGGGACCGAACTGCCTGACTACGCCGCCCCGGTCGCGATCAGCACGAAGGCTGCCCAGCGGGAGATGGTGCTCCCCTCGGTCCTGGCATTGGCGGTGCCGGTTGTGACCGGACTCCTGCTGGGTGTCAGTGGCGTGCTCGGCCTGCTCGTCGGCGGCCTGACGACCGGCTTCTGCGTCGCGGTCTTCATGGCCAACTCCGGCGGCGCCTGGGACAACGCCAAGAAGCACATCGAGGGGGGCGTGCACGGCGGCAAGGGAAGCGACGCCCACAAGGCGGCCGTGGTGGGCGACACCGTCGGCGACCCCTTCAAGGACACCAGCGGCCCGAGCCTCAACATCCTCGTGAAGCTCATGAGCATGGTGAGCGTGGTGGTGGCCGGCCTCGTCGTGCGCTACTCCCTCGAGGCCCTGGGGATCTTCTAGGCCTTAAACAAGCGAATACGAAGCGGCCGTTCCTGCCATTGTGGCATGATCCGCGTGCGCAGACTTTTCCCTTCCGGCGCCGTGAGTGCCGTTTGCGTGGCTCGGGTTGTCGGAAGTCTCATGTCGAT
>VGYR01000079.1 GCA_016872925.1 Planctomycetota bacterium | reverse complement strand
CAGCGGCTTGGGCTGCCACTTCCCAGGCGGCTCAAGCGGCTCGACGACCCAGCGCAAATGTAGTGAAGACTCTGACCCAGAATTCGCGGGAATCCCGGCCTTTACGCTCCCAAGTGCGTAACTTGGGTTAGCGTCGGCGAGCGACTTCTCCGCCATGGCCACCCGGTCGGCGAGCGCCGGCGGGTTGGTGTCGAGGGTGCCCGCACGGGCGCCGTCGCCGAGCAGGAACACGCGGAGTTCGCCCGTCCAGTCGCCCACGACGAGCCGGCCCGTCTCCTCGCAGGCGGCGATCGCGAGGCCGATGTCGGCGGAGGCGTCGAAGGCCCGCTCCTGCGAGAAGTCGGCCTTCCAGAGCTTGGGCGTCTTGTCGCGGCCGACCGACACGAGCCGCCCGTCGCGGAGGAAGTCGACCGCCGCCACGCCGCCGCCGTGGGCCGGGAAGGCTTTCACGAGCGTGCCGTTCTCGGGTTCCCAGAGGCGGACCTGGCCGTCCTCGCAGGCGGTGGCGAGCAGGTTGGAATCACCGCGCCACGCGAGGGCTGTCACCGCGGCGGGATGCGCCTGGATCGCGAGGTAGTCGCGGCCGGTAGCGGCCTCCCACACGAACACGTTGCCGGCGCGGTCGGCCGTGGCGAGCAGCGCGCCGTCGGGGCTGAACGCCACGGCCTGGATCCAGTCGGTGTGCCTGCCGAGGTCGTGCAGCTTCGCGCCCGGCTCCACCGACCAGATGCGGGCCACCTTCTGCGGTCCACCGAGGGCCACGAGCCGCTGGTCGGGGCTGATGTCGGCCGCGAGCACCGCGTCGAGCTCGTCGCCGACGGTGCGGACGCGGCGGCCGGTCTTCACGCTCCACACGGCGACACGACCGCTCTGGCCGCCGACGCCCCCTCCGGCGATCACGAGCCCGCCGCCCGGGCTGAACCGCACGACGTGCGGCCGGCCCTCCGGAAAGGGCAGCACGCCGGCGAGGTCGAGCGAGTCGGTCCGGAAGAGGAGCACCTGCTTCTGGCCGCACACCGCGACCAGCGGCGCCCACGGGCTCGCGGCCACGGAGCCGCACGCGTCGGGCTTGGCGGTGCGGGCGGCCGGCTCGAGCGGCAGCCGCGCCGGAAGCGGCGGCACCGCCGGCCGCTCGGCCGCGGGGGCCGTCATCGCCACCTCGACCTTCTTCGGGGCCACGGCCACGCTCCCCTTCGTCTCGAGCACGCCGCCGTCGATCCAGGCCTTGAGCACCGCCCGCTCCGCCTCCGGGATCGGCGGCGAGTCGGGGGGCATCTTCGGCTCGTCGTCGTGGTTGGCGACGCGATAGAGATGGCTCGCCGAAGCGTCGCCGGGGGCGATCACCTCGCCCGAGCCGCCCCCGCGCATGATCGCGGCGTAGCTGGTGACGTCGAGGCCGGCGGTCTTCTTGTCGGCGTTGTGGCAGGTCCCGCACCGCTGGCGGAGCACGGGCAGGGCGTTGTCGGCGAAGGTGACCTTGTCCTGCGCGCGGGCGGCCGCGGAGGGGATGGCCGCGATCGAGAGGGCGACGAGCAGGAGCCGGAGCGGAATGGACATCGGGCGATCAGTGGTTGAAGACGAACTCGCGGGAGTTGAGGATCGCCCCGAATCCGTCCTCGAGCGTCTCGCGGAGGGCCGCCGGGGTGCGGGCCGCCGGATCGGTGCCCACGATCTCCATCAGGCCGGCGGTCTCCTTCTCCGTCGGCTTCCTGGTGAGCGTTCGCAGGTAGAGCTCCTCGATCACCTGCTCGGGCGTGCGGCCGGCCTCGAGCAGCCGCTGCACCACGCCTCCCTGGCGGATCTTCTGCTGCACGGTGTCGCCGTTGAGCAGGTGGAGCGCCTGCGAGAGATTGGGCTCCATCTTCACCTCGCAGGAGCAGGCCGTGGCCCGCGTCGCCCGGCCGAAGGTGGTGAGGAAGTAGGTGCTCGTGGTGCCGTCCGCGATCTGCACCGCCCGGGCGACCAGGGGCAGCCCCTTGAACTTGTTCTGGGTGCCCGTGGCGTCGGTCATCACGTCGAGCAGCACCTCCGCCCGGATCCGCCGCAGCTGGGCCCGGGAGAAGTTCCGCTCGTCCTCCGCGTTGGTGGCGTTGGGCCGCGTCGACCGCTGGTAGGCCCGCGACGTGCAGATCTCCCGGACGAGCTTCTTGAAGTCGTATCCCGACTCCACGAAGCCGCGGGCGAGCGAGTCGAGGAGAGGCTCGTTGACCGGCGGATTGCTCACGCGGACGTCGTCCACGGGATCGACGATTCCCCGGCCGAAGAAGTGCGCCCACACGATGTTGACGAGGTTGCGGCCGAAGTGCGGGTTCGCGGGGGACGCGAGCCACGCGGCCAGCACCTCGCGGCGATCCCTGCCGGCCAGGTCGGGAGACTCGCCCCCGAGAAACGTCGGCGGCACCACGCGGCCGCCCACCGGGTGCTTCACGTCGCCGCCGCCGGAGTTGAACACGACCGTCTCCCGCGGATCCTCCCCCTGCTTGCGGCCGATCTGGGCGAAGAAGTTGGCGAAGCCGTAGTAGTCGTCCATCGTCCAGCGGTCGAAGGGATGATTGTGGCACTGGGCGCACTGGATCCGCATGCCCATGAACACCTGCGCCACGTTCTCCGCGGTCTTGAGGGTGTTCCGCTCGTGCTGGAAATAGTTGGTGGCGGGGGCTGAGAAGGTGCCCCCCGTGGCGGCGACGAGCTCGCGGACGAGGGCGTCGATCGGGGTGTTGGCCTGGATCCGGTCCTGAAGCCAGCCGTAGTAGAGAAGCATCGCCTTGTAGCTGACCTGGTTCGGGACCGTGCGGATCATCAGCAGTTCCGACCACTTCATCACCCACAGGTCGACGAACTCCGGCCGCGCGAGGAGCTGGTCGACGAGGTGCGCCCGCTTCTTGGGATCGGGGCTCGCGAGAAACGAGCGGTATTCATCGGAGGTGGGGAGCACGCCGCAGATGTCGAGGCTGGCCCGGCGGAGAAACTCCTCGTCGGTGCAGGACTCCGAGGGAACGATGCGGAGCGTCTGGAGCTTGGCGTCGACGAGCCGGTCGATGCGGCCGGCATCGGCGGGTGGCGACCAGTCGTAGGCCAGCCCCTTGGGCAGCGAGATCACGGCCGCGCCGACCGTGTGGGTCGCGAACCGGGCCATCACGAACGCCTCGCCCCGCATGCCGGCCGTCACCAGCCCGGATGGATCGACCTTCGCCGCGGCGTCGTTGCTCGAGAGGAACACCGCGAGGGAGGTCACGCCGCGGTCCGTGCCGTCGGCATACGTCGCGAGCACCGTGAACTGCTGCGTGGCTCCCGGCCCGTCGAGCACCGCGCCGCGCGGATGGAGCTCGACGGCGACCACCGCCGGCGTGGGGCCGGGATCGTTGGTCGCGCCGGCTGCCAGCCACCGTTCGAGCGTGGCGTAGGCGTCGTCGCCCGCCTTGAGCCGCGCCCCGCCGGTGTGTGGCACCGCGTTGGTGGCCTTCGTCAGCAGCAGGCTCTCGGCCGGCAGGGCGAGATTCACGCGGCGGCCCGGCTGCTCGCGGGTGAGGCGGTGGTAGTCGGCCTCGGGATCGAATCCGAACAGCGACAGCCGGAAGCCGTCCTTGCCCCGCGCCGAGCCGTGGCAGCTGCCGGCGTTGCAGCCGTGCCGCATGAAGACCGGCATCACGTCGAGGCGGAAGCTGAGGTCGGGCGACTGCCCGGCCCGCTCCACGTGCACCGTCACCGACACCTTCTGGTCACCCACGGAGACGGTCACGGCGGTGTCGCCGTCGGCGAGCGGAACGAGCGCGCGGCCGTCGAGCCGCACCTTCGCGGCGTCGTCCACCGTCACCGTCATCGCGCCGGTCGCGTCGCGGGTCAGCCCGTCGGTTTCGATGAGCTGGGCCACGAGCGACTGCCGATCCCGGGCCGTCGAGAGATGGACGGCCGGGGGAAACACGCGCAGCGTGGCGGCGTCGGCGGCCACGGCGACGAGGGCCCAGGCCGCGAGGACGGCCGACGTGAGCCGGGATGGCGCACGCGTCATGGGGTGCCTCCCTTCGCCTGCTGGCGGAGTTGGTCGAGCCGCGACAGCGGCTTGGCAGCCTGCTGGGCGGCGGGCGGCGCTGCGGGTTGCGTCGGGCCCTGCGGCTTCATGATCTTCAGCTCGACGGTGCCGGCGCTGATCCGGGTCGGTTCGCCGCCGACGGGCGTGACCAGTTCGAGCACCACCGATTTGTGGTTGCCCGGCGGGCTGTTGCCCGTCGTCGTCACGGGAAACACGAGCTCTGCGGTGTCCTTCGTGAACGTGAGTTCCGGGGCGGTCGCCTCGGGCGGGAGGCCGAGCAGTCGGGCGGTGGCCTGGCCCTCGAACGGCCTGGGATGGGTGAGCGTGCACGCGATCCTGGCCTCCTGACCCTGCTCGCACGCCGCCCGCTTGAGCGCGGCGGCGGTGAATGGCTCGGCGACCACGAGCGTCACCGGGGCCGACGCGACCCAGGCCGTGCCGCCGATGTCGCCGCTGGCGATCGCGTAGACCGGCCAGTTGCCGGTCGCCGCCTTGCCGTCGGCGTTCACCAGGTAGACCGCCTCGGTCTTGTCCGGCGGGATCGTGATCGACGGGGCGGCGCTCACGCCCCCCGGCCGGAATGGAAACTCCACGGTCACCGGCTTGTCGAAGCCGGGCTCCCGCTTCACCACCACGCGGAGGTCGAGCGCCCCGTTTCGCAGGAGCGGCGCCTTCGGGGGCACCAACTCGATCGAAAACGGCACGGCCTCCACCACGGCCACCGCCAGTTTCGCCACCCGCGCCGAGTAGTGCACCGCGTTGTTGGGATCGCCGAGCACGAAGTCGGCGGCGTTCTCAAAGTGGCCCCGAACGCCAGCCTTGCCCTCGGGATCCTGCTCGTTCACCTGCCGGGCCTCGAAGGTGACGAGCTTCCCGCCGATCTCGGCGTCGGCCGCCGCCTCGAACACCACCGGCACCTGCACCTGGCCGGCCTTGATGGGCGGGGCGGTCATGGTGATGCCGGGGGGCAGGCCGCCGCCGTCGAGCACGAGGTCGCCGTCGAAGTTGGTCCGCGCGGCGTTGACGAGCACGGCGTAGCGGTTGCCCCGGGGGACGAACACGGTCTGCCTCGTCTGGGAAAAGCGGTCGATTCGCGGGATCGAGAGGACGAGCCGCGGCGCCGGCGGGGCGATCTCGATGCGGTACACGAAGTCGGCCTGGCCGCGGCCGAGGTGGTCCTTCACGCGCACGAGATAGTCGCCGTCTTCGGGAACGTCGATGCGAACGACCGAGTCGGGGCCCTTCGAGTCGTCGTTGCCCGCGAGGTTGCCGCCGTCGGCCTTGAGCACGTTGACCACGGGATCGAGTCCGGACCGCAGCCGCCGCGCGAAGCATTCGACCTCGAGCGTCTGCCCCTTCTTCGCGGCGAAGCGGAAGTGGTCGACGTCGCCCGGCCTCTCGATTACCCCGTTGAAGGCCAGCGTCGCGTCGGCCGCGGTCGCCTTCGCCGGCTCGTCGTTCGGCTCCTGCTCCAGGGCGTTTCCGGAGGCCGAGATGCGGAAGGGCAGGGCGTTGGGGCAGGTGCCTCCGTCGTCGCCCACGAACAGCCGGTGCATGGAGCCGATCGGTCCCGCCGGTACCTCGATCCCCCGTGTGATCGGCCCGGCGGCGTCGCCGAGGAACGTCACCGAGAGTTTTTCGCCAGCCTTGCTCCCCGCGGGGAACACGGCGGTCGGCCTGGGGAAGGTGCCCACGTGCAGTCGTTACCGCGAGGCGTCGTCGCCGCCGAACGAGGCCTCGCGGATCCGCACCACATGGCGGCCGTCGACGGCCGCCACCACCGAGAGGACGGCGTCCTGCTGGGTCGCCGGGCAGTCGTCGGCGGCCGCCAGCTCGGCGCCGGCCGGATCGAGGATCGCGATCGACGGATCGAAGCGATGGCTGCCGAGCCGCAGGCCCTCGACTTCGACGGACAGACGCTGGCCCTTCGTCATGTCGACGGCGTAGCAGTCGACGTCTTCGAGGGCGACGAGGCCGTGGACGGTGTGGTTGAGCGGCACCGGCTGAGCCTTGTCGGCCGCGCTATTCGGCTCGACCTCGTCGACCACCGGCAGCAGGCCGACCCAGAACGAGCGAAACTCGCTGATCCCCGAGGCCGTCCGCACCTGCACGAGTTGCTCGCCGGCGGGGCATGTGTCGGGCACGTGGATCACCGCCTTGAACGACGAGCCGTCGCTCCCCGAGGTGAGCGACTTCACCACGAGGCCGTCGTCGCCGTGAAACAGGATCTCCCGCGCGTCGGCGAGCCGCCCGCCGCGGAACTCGGGCTCCCGGTCGCCGCCCCGCTGCACGCCCCGCGGCAGGATGAGGGACAGCGTCGGCGGGGCAGCCACGACGGGACATGCCGTCAGCACCATGCCGGCCAGCACGACCATGACGCGAGTGAGGGGGTGCCCGTGCCCCGGGAGCCGGGCTATGGGAGCAAGCGAAGCCTGGACGGTGAAGCGAAGCGGACATGCAGCGAGCCGAGGCCACGATGGCCGAGGCGAGTGTCCGGCGACGGGGCACGGGCAGCCCCTCACGGCAACTCGGTGACTCATGATGTCGGCCTCATGTGATCAGCTGCTCGACCACCTTGCCGCCGTCGACGATCTCGATCGGCCGCGGACCGGGAGCCACCAGCTTCTTGCGGGCGTCGATGCCGAGCCGGTCGTAGACGGTCGTGGCCCAGTCCTCGACGGTGAGCGGGTCGTCCTCGGGCTCCGCCGCCGTGGCGTTGCTGGAGCCGTGGACGATGCCGCTCTTGATGCCGCCGCCGGCCATCACGATTGAAAACACCTTCGGCCAGTGGTCGCGGCCGGCGGTCGGGTTGATCTTTGGCGTGCGGCCGAACTCCGTGGTCACGCAGACGAGCGTCGAGCCGAGCAGGCCGCGGCGGTCGAGGTCGCGGATCAGCGTGGCGAACGCCTGATCGAACGCCGGCGTCTGGCTCTTGATGCCCTTCTCGATCTTGTCGTGATGATCCCAGCCGCCGTAGGTGAGCGTGACGAACCGCACGCCCGACTCCACGAGCCGACGGGCGAGGAGCATCCGCATGCCCGCCTGGTTACGGCCGTATTCCTTCTTGAGCGCGTCGGGTTCCTGCTTCAGGTCGAAGGCCTCCTGCGCCTTCTGCGAGCTGATCAGGCCGTAGGCCCGCTGGTAGAAGGTGTCGAGGGCGTCGAGCGAGTCGCTCTTCTCCCGCTCGCGAAAGTGGCTGTTGACCACGTCGAGCATCCGCCGTCGCTTGTCGAACCGGGCGGGGTCGATGCCTTCCGGCAGGGTGAGGTCGCGAACCTTGAACTTGCCGTCCACCGGATCGGCGCCGAGGCTGAATCCGGAGTAGGCGCTCGACAGATAGCCCGAGCCCGCGAACTCATTGGGCACCGTGGGGATGCAGACGTAGGCCGGCAGGTTGTCGCGGGGGCCGAAGTCGTGCGAGATCACCGCGCCGAAGCTCGGATACTCGATCGCCGGGCTCGGCTTGTAGCCGGTGAACATGTTGTGCGTGCCCCGCTCGTGCGCCGCCTCGCCGTGCGTCATCGAGCGGCAGATCGCGAGCTTGTCGGCGATCTTCGCGGTGTGCGGGAGCGCCTCGCCGAAGCGGACGCCGGGCAGGGCCGTCTCGATGCTGCCCAGCGGGCCGCGATACTCGACCGGGGCGAGCGGCTTGGGGTCGAACGTCTCCTGCTGGGCGACGCCGCCCGGCAGGAAGATGGAGATCACCGACTGTGCCGTGGCATGCTTCCCAGGATGTCCGGCCGCCGGGTCGGACCGTGCCGACTGCATCCGGAAATAGTCGCCGAGCGAGAGACCGAGGCCGCCGATCGTGCCGACCGAGAGAAAGCTTCGGCGATCGACCCCACCCGAGCAGACAGGCATGAGGCACCTCCACGAAAGGGCCGCAGCGGCACGAGAACCCGCTTCCTGAAGATTACTACAGGCTTCGCCCGTGTGCGAATCCCCTTCCGTGGAGGTGCCTTTGGCCGGCGACCAGCGAGGCCGCGGTCCTCTGCATGCTGCCGTGTCCCGCGCAACCGCCCGTGCCGTGAGACTCAGGGATCGATCACGCAGCCTCGCGCGCGGTCCGGCCGCGGCTGACAGCCTCGATGCGCGGGAGGGGGAACAGAAGCGTTCCGCCGCTGTCGAGGTATGCCTGCTCCCTCTGGACGATCGACTCGTGGAAGTGCCACGGGAGCACGAGCAGGCAGTCCGGGGCCCGCCCGCGCACCTCCCGCTCGCTGGCGATTGGAATCAGGGTGTGTGGCGTCACGCAGCCGAACTTGTCGTCGTTGACCTCGGCGATGACCGGGATGTCCGCGGAGGTGAGCCCGCACCACTGCAGCACGACGTTTCCCTTCGTGCTCGCCCCGTAGCCGCAGACGGTCTTGCCCGCCGCATTGGTGCGACGGATCAGCGACGACAGGTCGTCGCGATGACGGTGCACGCCCTCACGAAAGCGATCGTAGACGGGCATGGAGCCATAGCCGTCCCGCTGCTCGCGTTCGAGAATCGAGTCCACTCGACGGTCGTGGGGCGTGAACGGCGCATCGTCCCGGCACACGGTGACGCAGAAGCTGCCGCCGTTGACATCGTTGAGCTCCACGTCGATGACCTTGAGGCCCGTTCTGCGAGCCATCCAGTCGATCTGGCGCAAGGCGTAGTAGCTGACATGCTCGTGGCAGATCGTGTCATACGCGTTCCGCTCGATCATCAGTGGCAGGTAGCTCTGTTCGAAGGCCCAGATGCCGTCGGCCGCGAGAATCTCCCGAACCTCGCGCATGAAGTGCGTCGGATCCTGCAGATCGTAGAACATGGCGATGCTCGTCACGATCCTCGCCCGGGCGGTGCCCGCAACGTTACGGAACGTCTCGGCGCTGAAAAACTGGGGAACGCCCTCCACCCACGACGGATAGAAACTCCTGAACTTCGCGGCCGACGGATCGATGCCGATCAGTCGGTAGCCGTTGTCGCCGTAGCAGCGGAGAGTCGTGGAGTCGTTCGAGCCGATGTCGACGACGACGTCGCCGGGCGTCAGGTCGACGAGCCGGCGTGCCTGTGCCACGCGGTGCGCGAGGTGTCGCACCATGGACGCGTTGAGACCCGAGCGATAGCCATATGAGTCGCCATACATCAGGCCGCCATCGAACGAATGACGGAGCTGGACGAGCCCGCACCCGCCTGTGGCCTCCGCGCATTTCACCAGGTGGAGCGGGCCGTAGGGCACCGGATCCGACTCGTGCCTGGGAAACAGTCCGGTGAAGGCCTGCGTGCCGAGATCGAGCAGGTCGTCAAGGTCGCGCGAGCCACAGATGCGGCAGCAGTCGATGGCGGAACCCTGGATGGCGGCGGTCATCGGTGGTCCCTCGTCGCGGACTTCCGGCAGGTTGACGGCGGGGGAAGATAGGGTCTCCAGCCTGGCCGGAGAATGGCAGTTGCGGCCGAGCACGGATGCCCAGGAGGCGAGCCTGGTCGGCATGGCCGATGCGGACGGGCTGATCGATGACCGGCATCGCTGGGGCGTCAGGAAGCCGCGCTCAGCCGCTTACGCGACCGGCAGTCGGCTGCGCCACCATTCGACGGTTTCGCAGAGCCGCGTTCGGAGCCCGACGGGGAAGAGCTGCGGGAAGCGGCTTCGGAGCATCGAGGCGTTCGCCGTCAGCACCGGCAGGTCATGCGGCGGAGCCGGCACTCGCCCGAGGGCGACAAGTTCGGGGCGGCCGATGATCTCGCCGATGGTCCGCAGGACATCGGCGACCGTCGTGGCTGAACCGGAGGCGACATTCACGTCGCCCGCCAGGTCGGAATCGAGGATTTCCACAAAGGCGGCGGCGACATCGACGACGCTCGAGTAATCGCGGATCTGTCTGCCGGCGGTGGCGGCGAAGGAGCGGCCCTCGAGGAGCGACAGGATCGCTGCCGGCACGAGCCGCGCGGGCTGTTCATGGGGACCGAACAGATGGAATACCCGGCCCCAGGCAGCGGAGAGTCCGCGTTGGTTCGATGCCTCGACGAGGGCAGCGCGAAATGCGAGCTTCGCCATGCCGTAGGGGGTCGTCGGTCGGAGCGCGGCCGTGGCTTCGGAGAGCGGACCGTCGGACGGGGCGTATTCGACGCACGTGCCGGCCGCCACGCACCGCCCGCCTCCGCCCCTCATGAACGCCTCGAGAAGCCGGCGGCTGGCGTCGGCCCAGAGGTCGTTCTCGGCCGATGTCCAGAAGACACCGTGACGCGTATCCCAGGCGAGGTGCAGGAGGTGGGTCGGGTTCACCCGCTCGACGAGCAAGGCGGCGGCGTCGCGGTCCAGGAGGTCCACCATGTGATGGGAGAGCCGGCCACCGGACGTGCCGACACGTGCGGCCATGTCGGCCGGCAGGGGCGAACGGCCGGCCAGGCAGACTTCGAAGCCCCGGTCCAACAGCGGCGCGACCGTCTGGCGGCCGATGAAGCCGCACCCGCCGGTGACGAGCACTCGGCGGCTCATGGTGGTGGCGACGGGCCCACGTAATCCGGGTACGCGGCGTCCCGGCTGGCGATCACCTCGGGCTTCGAAGGCCAGAGGATGCCGAAAGCCGGGTCATTCCACCGTACCCCGCGCTCCACCCCGGGGCGATACGGGACGGACATCATGTAGAGGAGAACGGTGTCGTCTTCGAGCGTCAAAAACCCATGCGCACAGCCGGGAGGGATGCAAAGGGCGTGACGGTCGGCCGCGGAGAGGGTCACCGCATCCCAGGAGAGCAACGTCGGAGAGTCGGGCCGGAGGTCGAGCACCACGTCGACGACGGACCCGCGAACGCAGCGGACCAGCTTGTACTCGCCCTCCTCGGCGGGACGGTAGTGCATGCCACGCAACGTGCCCCGCCGCACGTTGCCGGAAAGGCTCGCCTGGCTGAGCGTGGCCGGAAGCCCGGCATCGCGGAACTCCTCGGCGCACCAGATCCGGCAGAAGCTTCCCCGGTCGTCCTGCTGCACGGCCGTCTCGATGAGCCGCGCCCCCGCGACGGAAAGTTCCCGGAATCGCATCAGAAAACCTGCAGGTCGGGAATCGCCGTGACGAAGCGGCCTCCCCATGCACGGATGCCGGCCAGCTGCGCCGCGATCTCCTCGCGGAGATTCCAGGGCAGGATCATCACGTAATCCGGCCTCCGTTCCGCGATGCACTCAGGCGGCATCACGGGGATCCTGCTTCCCGGCAGGAGGCAGCCCTGCTTGTGCGGGTTGAGGTCGGCGACGAACCGCACGAGGTCGCCCTTGATGCCGCAGTAGTTGAGGAGCGTGTTGCCCTTGGCGGCTGCTCCGTACGCGGCCACGGTTCTCCCGTCGGCTTGGGCGTCCAGCAGGAAGCGGAGGATGTCGCGCTTCACCTTCAGCACCCGTGGCCCGAACTCGCGGTACGTGGCGGCATCGAGCAAGCCCGCTGCCCGCTCGGATGATCGAACCCGCTCAACCGCGGCGGCCGTGCCGCGGGGGTCGTCGGCGTGCCGGCCGAGAATCCGAAGCGAACCGCCGTGCGTGGGCAGCTCCTCGACGTCCCAGACAGCGAGGCCGTGGGCCGCGAAGAGTCGTTCGATGAACGCCAAAGAAAGATAGGAGTAGTGTTCGTGGTAGATCGTGTCGAACTGCACGTTGTCGATGAGCTGGAGCAGATGCGGAAACTCGATCGACACGGTGCCGCCCGGCCGCAGGGCGACCGCAATGCCCGCGGTGAAGTCGTTGATGTCGGGGACGTGGGCCAGCACGTTGTTTGCCACGATCAGGTCTGCCGGCCCGTGGGTCTCAATGAGGCGACGGGCGGACTCGAGGCCGAAGAATACGACCTCGGTGGGAATGCCGCGGTCCCTGGCGACGGCGGCGACGTTGGCTGCCGGTTCGATGCCAAGGCAGCGGATTCCCCGGTCCACGATGTTGCGGAGCAGGTATCCGTCGTTGCTCGCCAGCTCCATCACGAACGCGTCGCCGCCGAGTCCGAGCCGGGCGACCATGGAGTCGCAGAACTCCCGGGCGTGGCGGAGCCAGGTCGTCGAGTAGGACGAGAAGTACACGTAGTCGGAGAAGATCGTCGCCGGGCTCTCGAACTCCTCCAACTGCACCAGCAGGCATGACTCGCAGAGGTAGGCATGCAGCGGATAGGACCGCTCCCCTGCCTCGCTCCGGTCTGCGGGGATGAGGGCGTTGGAGAGCGGACTCAGGCCGAGGTCGACGAAACTCGTGACCAGCGGACGCTTGCAGAAGCGGCACGAACTCATGGCTGAATCGCCGCAGCCCGCGACTCCACGTCCCGGATCTGGGCGAGGCTCTTCTCCGTCATGTCCCCCGTGCCCGCGAGAAAACCCCGATACCATTCAACGGTGAAGGCCAGGCCGTCGGCCAGCGGGATCATCGGGGTCCAGCCGAGTGTACGACGGGCCGCGGTGCTGTCGAGCCGAAGCATGGTGGCCTCGTGCGGGTGCTGGCCGCCAGCGAGCTGCCACGAGGCGCCGTGGCCCCAGCGTGCGGCGACCTCGGCGACGAGCTCGCCGACCGACGCGGCGGGGCCGGGCGGCGGGCCGAAGTTGAACGCCGACCAAGACGGGCCGGGCTCCTCGACGAGCCCTTGCGCGAGGAGCAGGTAGCCACGCAGCGCGTCGAGAACATGCTGCCACGGGCGCGTCGCCCCAGGATGGCGGAGGACGACGGCTTCACCGTTCGCGAACGCCCGAACGCAGTCGGGAATCACCCGATCGACGGCCCAGTCTCCTCCGCCGTACACGTTGCCCGCCCGGGCGGAAGCCAGTCGCGGAGCATCGGCGGAAGACAGGAACGAGCGACGGTAGGCCGTGCCGACCAGTTCGGCGCATGCCTTGCTGCAGCTGTAGGGGTCTGAGCCGCCGAGGCGGTCCGTCTCGGCATACTCGGTCCCCGATTCGTCGTTCTCGTAGCACTTGTCGCTCGTGACGTTCACGATCGCGTCGACCGACGGGCAGGCTCGTGCCGCCTCGAGCACATGCACGGTGCCCAGCACGTTGGTGGCGAAGGTGCCCGCGGGGTCCCTGTACGACTCCCTGACGAGCGGCTGCGCCGCGAGGTGGAAGATCACGCTGGGGCGGGCCGCCGCGATCGCCTCGTCGACCGCCCGGCCGTCGCGGATGTCGAGCCGGACGTCGACCAGCGAACCCGACCAGCGGATCGCGTCAAAGAAGCTCGGGCTGGTCGGCGGGGCCAGCGCGATGCCATGCACCCGTGCACCGAGGTGCTGGAGCCACAGCGTCAACCATCCGCCCTTGAATCCGGTGTGGCCGGTGACCACAACCCGGCGGCCGTCCCAGAAGGAGTCCTTCACTCCCAGACCCTCCACGGAGCGCGCCCTTCCTGCCACAACGCGTCGAGCAGTTTGCGGTCCCTGAGCGAATCCATGGGCTGCCAGAAGCCATCGTGCCGAAAGGCCTGCAACTGACCGTCCGCGGCCAGCCGGGCCATGGGCTGCTGCTCCCACACGGTGGCCTCGTCGGCGATGTAGTCGAGGCAGCCGGGCGACAGCACGAAAAACCCTCCGTTGATGAGCCCCCCATCGCCCAGAGGCTTTTCCTGGAAGCTCGTGACTGCGGTTCCCGTCACCGCGAGGGCGCCGAAACGTCCCGGAGGCCGCACCGCCGTCACCGTGCACAGGCGGCCGTGGTCGCGATGGAACCGAATCTCGGTCGAGATGTCGATGTCCGCGACGCCGTCACCGTACGTCATGCAGAAATCGTCGCCTTCCAGATACGGTGCGGCGAGCTTGAGCCGGCCGCCGGTCATCGTGGACTCGCCGGTATCGACCACCGTGACTCGCCATGACTCCGCGTGGCTGTGGTGGACTTCCATGCCGCCGGTCCGCATGTCGAAGGTGACGTCGGCCGTGTGCAGAAAGTAATTCGCGAAGTACTCCTTGATGACGTACCCCTTGTAGCCGGCGCAGATCACGAAGTCGTGGATCCCGTGATGGGCATAGATCTTCATGATGTGCCACAGGAGAGGCCGGCCCCCGACCTCCACCATCGGCTTCGGCTTCAGCACGGTTTCTTCGGCGAGGCGGGAGCCAAGGCCCCCGGCGAGAATGACTGCCTTCATAGGTGGCTGAAGATTATCAGACGCCCGCGGGACCGCGGGCACGGGCCTTTGACCTGCCGGACCGCGGGGATAACCTACGAAATCCACCATGCACGGCAGGGCATGCCCGCCGTTTCAGGCCCATTCGACGAGAGGAGCGTGCCATGTCGAACGCAGCAGACGCACGGTGCCGCGAGTCGTGCGGTTCGTGTGGCGCAGGTTTCGCCGGAGGCCGGCGGATCGTGTCACGCGACTACGTCACCGGCACAAGGTTCGACGTGGTCGTCTGTCCGTCATGCGGCCTTGGGTGGACGACGCCCGTGCCGGCCGACCTTGATCCCTACTACCCGCGCACGTACCGCCGCTACAACCCGTGGGTCGCCAGGGTGCTGAATCGTCTGTACCGCTGGCGCGTGAGCCGGTGGTGCCGGGGGTTCGCCGCTCCGGGCAGCGCCTTGGAGTTGGGGTGCGGCGACGGCGTGATGCTCGACACGCTGCGTTCGCAAGGCTGGCAGGTGTGCGGCACCGAGCGCACGGAAGCCATGGCAGCCACGGCCCGGGAACGCTACGGCATCCGCATGTACGTCGACCCCGACGGCCCGCAGCCCGGTGAAGACCGGTTCGAGTTGATCGTGCTCTTCCAGGTGCTCGAGCATCTCGCCGATCCGGTCGCCGCGCTCGCGCGGGCCCGTTCGCTGCTCGCGGATGGAGGACGCATCGTGGTCGGCGTGCCGAACCGGGCCAGCTGGCAGGCCGCCTTCGGCAGCGGCGACTGGTTTCACCTCGACGTCCCGAGGCACCTCGTGCACTTCACCCCCGCGTCGCTGGCAGCGGCTGCTGCGGGCGCAGGCCTGCGGGTCGAGACGGTCGGCCACATCTCGCCGGAGCACGACCCCTTCGGCTGGGTGCAGACGATCCTGAATCGCTGCGCGGGCAACTCGAACCGCTTGACGCTGCTGCTCATGGGGGCGACACGCTGGCGGATCAGCGACATCGTGACGCTGCTCGGCGTCATGCTCGTCGGGCCGCTCGCCGTGGTGCTCGCCGCCGCGAGTTGGGCGTGCGGCCGGGGCGCGGTCATGGAGGCGACGCTCGTTCGCGGGTGAGGCCAGGGCCGGCGCGCACTCTGGGTAATCTGGGCTGGCGCGGCAAGCCCGTGTTTGCGATGATCGGCTTTGTCAGGATTTTTTGTCAGGGTCTTCAGCAGAATTTGTGGGTAGAAAGCCTGTGTTTCTGCGCGGGGCTCTGCCCCGGACCCCGAGGTTTATGAGCCATGGCACAGGCATCAGCCTGAGTCTGTCGGCGTGAGGCTGATGCTTCCGGCAGCGATCGCACCAAGCCGCTGGCGGCATGGGT
>VGYR01000078.1 GCA_016872925.1 Planctomycetota bacterium | reverse complement strand
TGCGGCTGCGGTCCGGCAGATGATCAGCGACACTGATCGCCGTAGCCGACAGGCTGCACCTCAGCCGCACGAAGCTACCGCGGCTGGAAAAGAGAAGAAATCACCGGCGAGATGTGCGGAAAGCCGGGTGCCTCGCTCCACTCCTGCGGACGAATATCCCGCACGGGCACGTGTTCGAGCAAGGCGTCGAGCGCGGCGAGGAGCCGCGGGTGTTCGGCCACCACCCCGTGGGCGGCGGCCGAGAGCCGAGGCATGCGGGCGATCGACTCCTCGAGGAATCCCCCCTGCTCCTCCTGGGCGAAGTGCTCGGCGAGCCGTTCGCGGAGGCCGAGCAACAGATGGCGGACCTCGGCGGCGGCTGGGGACGCCGGGACCTCCTCGGGAGTGAAGGCGGCCCGGAGGGCGAGGATCCGGGCGTGCAGGTCGCGGTGCTGGGAGAGCAGGTGCTCGAGGATGACGGGGTCGAGACGGCTGGACGGAAACATGGCGGCGACCTCTCCCGGAATCGGCTGCCCCTGCCGAGGATTGTTCGACCGCGTCCGCCGAGAGTCCGCGCCAGTCCGCGTCGCAGGGGTCCGCGGCGCGGCGGCGACAGCAGACACTTTCCCGAACCGCTGTGGCTGCGGACGTCGGGTCGCTCGCCCGACGGGCTCTGGGGTATAACCCGGACGTCGCGCTGCGACTCGCTTCCCGAAGCCCTGTCTCCGGGAGCGACTTCGAGCCCCTCCCCAGGCCGTTCGCCCAGGAACCCCTCATGCCCCGCCCCGTGCTGTCCCGTGTCGTGCTCGCGGCCGTGTCCGCCGTCGCCCTCGCCGGCTCGGCCCAGGCGCAGAAGGTCGATGTCGAGGAGTTCACGCTGCCCAACGGCATGCAGTTCCTGCTCGTGCCGCGGGACGACCAGCCCAACGTCGTCAGCGCCGGCTGGGTGGCCAAGGTGGGGAGTGTGAACGAGCGGCCGGGGATCACCGGCATCAGCCACTTCTTCGAGCACATGATGTTCAAGGGCACCGACACGATCGGCACCCGCGAGCCCGAACGCGACTCGAAGTACCGCGTCGAGCAGAAGGCGGTGCGCGACGAGATCAACCGACTCGTCTGGACGCGGCAGTACGACCGCTACTTCAAGGGGGAGATCGACGACCCCTGGAACCCCGCCAACGACACGCAGGAACTCCGCGTCCTCCGCGCCCGCCTCGACTCCCTGATCAAGGCCCAGCAGGGCCGCGGCGACGGCGGACCGCAGGCCGGCACGATCATCAAGGACGAGTTCGACCAGGTCTACACGAAGGCCGGCGGCAGCGGCATGAACGCCTTCACCACCTACGACCTGACCTGCTACTTCATCACCGTGCCAGCCAACAAGCTCGAGCTCTGGGCGTGGATGGAGAGCGACCGGCTCTCCGACAGCGTGTTCCGCGAGTTCTACTCCGAGCGCGACGTCGTCCACGAGGAGCGCCGGCTGCGGACGGAGAGCACGCCCACCGGCAAGTTCGAGGAGCAGTTCGACGCGATGTTCTGGGCGTCGAGCGGCTACTCCTGGCCCGTGATCGGCTGGCCGAGCGACCTGAACAGCTACACCTTCGAGCAGGCCCAGGACTACTGGAACATCTACTACCGCCCCGGCAACCTCGTGGGCATCCTGGTAGGCGACTTCGATCCGGCCCGTGCGAAGCGGCTGATCACCAACTACTTCTCGCGGCTCGAGCCGGGCAAGACCCCGCCCCCTCCGGTGGTCACCCTGGAGGTCGAGCAGCTCGCCGAGCAGCGGATGAACGCCAGCGGCGAGTTCCCGCCGGCCGTCGAGATCCGCTACCACACCGTGCCCGCGGGCCACGTCGACTCCTACCCGCTCGACATGCTCGCGGAGATTCTCAACGACCGGACCGGCCGGCTCTTCCGGGGCATGGTGGAGGGCCGGGGCATCGCGGCCACGGCCCAGGCGGTGAGCGACACGCGAAAGTACGCCGGGATGTTTTCCGTCTCGGCCCAGGCCCGCGGCGCAGCCACGCCGGAGCAGCTCGAAGCGGCCTGGCAGGAGGAGCTGGCGGCGCTGCAGAAGGATGACGTGCCCGAGCGCGAGCTCCGCAAGGTGAAGAACCGCGTCGCGGCCCAGAACTACCGCAAGCTCGAAGGCAACATGTCGCTGTTCGTCCAGCTCGCCTTCGCCGAGACGATCCTCGACTGGCGGGAGATCAACGAGGCGCCGGCCAAGTACGAGGCGGTCACGGCCGCCGACATCCGCCGCGTCGCCGCCACGTATTTCAAGGAAACCAACCGCAGCGTCGCCGCCTACCGCCGTGCCGACTGACGGGCTCCGGCGAGTTCCCCCGCGTCACTTCTTCCCCGAGACTTTCCTTTCCAGGACCATGATGATGGCCATGCGTCTGTCAACCGCTCTCGCCGCCGCCTTCCTGACGGCGTTCGCCACCGCCCCGGACGCTCTGGCGGCGCCCTCCGCCACGGCCGTGTCGCCGACCTCCGGTCCGGCCGCGTCGATTCCCAAGCGTCCCGAGGAGATCGCGTTCGAGCCGCTGGCCTTCGAGCCCCCCGACGCCAGGACGTTTCGCCGCACGCTGCCGGACGGCACGGTCGTCTACCTGGCACCGGCGCACGAGCTGCCGCTGGTGACGGTCTCGATCACGTTCCGGGGCGGCTCGTCGCTCGATCCGGCCGACGCTCCCGGCCTCGCCTCGATGATGGCCCGGATGATCCGCGAGGGGGGCACCGTCGCCAGGAAGCCCGCCGCGTTCGACGAGGAGCTCGACTTTCTCGCCACCGAGGTCGGCGTGGCGGCGACCGACACCTTCACGACGGCCACGATGAACTGCCTCAAGAGCAACCTCGAGGAGAGCCTGGGCCTGTTCGTGGAGATGCTGCGGTCGCCGGGCTTCGACGGAGACCGGCTGGCGACCAACAAAGCCCGCCTGCACGAGGGGCTCAAGCAGCGAAACGACGACGCCGCCACGATCATCGGCCGGGAGTGGAAGCGGCTCCTCTACGGCCCCGAGCACTTCGAGGGTGCGGAGCCGACGGCGGCGATGGTGGAGGCGATCGACCGGAATCGCCTCGCAGCGCTCCACCGCCGCATCGTGCATCCGGGCAACGCGATCGTGGCGGTGTCGGGCGACTTCGAGGAGCCCCAGATGCTCGCGAAGCTCTCCAAGGCCTTCGACGGCTGGGAGCGGGGTGAGCCGGTGCCGCCCCCCGCCGCGCCCACGGCCGTGTTGGCCCCGGGCCTCTACCACGTGCCCAAGGAGATCCCGCAGGGCAAGGTGCTGATCGGCTGTCGGGGGATCACCCGTGACGATCCCGACGCCATTCCCCTGCTGCTCCTCAACGAGATCCTCGGCGCCGGCGGGTTCACCAGCCGCCTGATGCAGAAGGTGCGGAGCAACGAGGGGCTCGCCTACTCCGTGCGATCGGCGGTGCAGCCCAAGGTCGACTACCCTGGCGACTTCAAGGCGGGCTTCGAGAGCAAGAACGCGACGGTGGCCCTGGCGACGAAGATCGTGCTCGACGAGGTCCGGGCAGTCCGCGACGACCTCGTCACCGAGGATGAGCTCGACACCGCGAAGAAGAGCGTGATCGAGACGTTTCCGCGGCAGTTCGAGAGCAAGCCACAGATGCTCCGCGTGTTCGTCAACGACGAGTGGACGGAGCGGCCGGCCGACTACTGGAAGACGTTCCGCGAGAAGGTGGCCGCGGTCACCCGCGAGGATCTCCGGCGGGTGGCCCGCAAGCACCTCGACCCGCAGACGATGGCGATCCTGGTGGTGGGTGACTGGGACGAGATCGCCAAGGGCGACCTTCAGGGCCGGGCCACGATGAACGAGTTCTTTGGCGGCGAGGTGAAGCACCTGCCGCTCCGCGATCCGCTCACGCTCGAGCCGCTCGCCGAAGCCAAGGCCGCCAAGTGATCCGCCGCGCTGCGCCGATCAGCGCCCTGCTGGCCTTCGCCGTGGCGGAGACGATGGCGGCCGCCCCGCCGACGATCGTCGTGCCGCCGCCGGGCAGCGGCCCGGTGGCGCAGGCCCACACGCGCACCTGGCGGCATCATCGCAAGACGGTCCGCATGATCCGCCGCACGCCGCAGGTGATGCAGGAAGACGCGGCCCGGATCAGGCGCGGGGATCTGTTCAGCACGTGGTCGAACGCGGCGGCGGGAAGCGGCACGCCATAAGTCTGGCCATCGACCTCGGGCACGAACTCAGGCACGGGCGACCCCGAGCCCGCGCCACGCGCGGCTCAGTCCCCATCGCTCACGCGATTGGGGCTCCCGGTGCGGGGTCCGGGGAGGTGCGCCGCGGGTTGAAAACCCGCGCTCCATCTCAGCACGGGCGACCCCGAGCCCGCGCCACGCGCGGCTCAGTCCCCATCGCTCACGCGATTGGGGCTTCCGGTGCGGGGTCCGGGGAGGTGCGCCGCGGGTTGAAAACCCGCGCTCCATCTCAGCACGGGCGGCCCCGGGCCCGCGCCACGCGAGGCTCAGCCCCCATCGCTCACGCGATTGGGGCTCCCGATGAGCGGTCATGCCAGCCACTAGACCTCGGTTTCTTGTCGCCGCGAAACCTTCGCGGACCCCACCCGTTTAAGCCTCTGACAGGGAATCCATGCACCGCTCACCCGCAGGAGAGATTTCGATGAGATTCAGCCTCGTGATCGGCACACTGGCGGTGACGGCCGCCTGCAGCGGGCTCGCCGTGGCCCAGCCTCCCGAAGGCCGCGACGGGCCGCACCACGACCGCCTCGACGGTGTCCGTGACGCGCTCGACGCCAACGGCGACCACAAGCTCGACGCCGACGAGATCAAGAACGCCGCCGCCAATCTCGCGAAGGCCGACAAGAACGGCGACGGCACGATCGACCACGAGGAGTTCCGCCCGCCGCTGCCGCCGATCCCGCGGGGCCCAGGGGGCTTTCGCGGACCGCCGCCGCGCGAGGGCGGACCCGAGGGCCGGCCGCGCCGCGACGAGCGGGGCGAGGGGGGGCCGCCGCGGGAAGGCCGCCCGCCGCGCGAGGCGGCGTTCCGCGGCGAGGATGGCCCCAGGCCCGAGGGCGGACCTTCGCCCGAGCGGTTCGTCGAGCGGGCGATGACCTTCGACGCCGACGGCGACGGCAAGCTCGACCGCACCGAGATGGAGAAGTTCGCCGGCGAGGTGATGCAGCGGATGCGGTCGGGCATGATGGCGGGCCGCGGATTCCGTGAGGGCGAGGGCCCGCGGCGTCGGTCCGAAGGGGGCGACGACCGGGGCGAGCGGCCGGAAAGACCGCGGCGGCCGGAGTGAACCGCGGTATGCTCGGCGGGGCATGAACCTTCCCGCCGAGCTGCCGCCACGCCCGTCCGAAGCCCATGCCCTCGCGGTCGCCCGCACGCTGCCGGGCGACCGCGTCGTCTGCACGACCACCGGCCGAGGTCAGGCCGCCCGCGCCCTGGCCGTGGAAAGGCCATCGGCCCGGGTCACGGCCTGGTTTCTGGATCTCCACCCATGCACGGCGGCCCGCGCGACGTGGTCGCCGCCGCCGCCCAACCTCGCGGCCGAGTGCGTGGCCGACATGCCATCGGGCCCGTTCGACCTCGCGGTGCTGCCGCTGGCGAAGGACGGCGAGGCCGAGCTCTCCCGCGACCTTCTCCAGGCGGCGCTGGTCGACCTCGCGATCGGCGGGCACCTCGTCGCCGCGATCGACAATCCCCGCGACAACTGGCTTCGCGAGCAGCTCGCGGAGACGGGGGAAACGGTCCGGGTCCGCCCTGCCGAAGACGCCGGCCGCCGGGCCAAGGCCGGCACGATCGCCTACATCGTGCAGAAGACCCGCGAGCCGGCGAAGGTTCGCGACTTCTCCTGCGAGGTCGTGTTCCGCGACCGCGAGCGGCTGCTCACCGCCTTCACGCGGCCCGGCGTGTTCGCCCACCGGCGGATCGATCCGGCCGCCCGGCACCTGCTCAACGCCGTCGACGTGGCCCCCGAGGCCCGCGTGCTCGACATCGGCTGCGGCTCGGGCTGTGTCGCCCTGGGCATCGCGGCCCGCGACGCGAGCGTGCAGGTGCACGCGCTCGACTCGGCAGCCCGCGCGGTCGACTGTACCCGGCGGGGCGTCGCCCGCAACGAGCTGGCCAACGTGACGGTCGCCCTCGAGTCGGAAGGCCGCGCGCCGGAGCCCGGGTCTTGGGACCTGGCGTTGGCGAACCCCCCCTACTATTCCGACTTCCGGCTGGCCGAACTGTTCGTCGAGTCGGCCCGGCTCGCGCTCGCCCCCGGCGGCACGCTGCTGGTCGTCACGAAGCAGCCGACGTGGTACGTGGAGCACCTGCCGCGGATGTGGGCGAGCGTGGCTCGCGAGGAGGTCAAGGGCTACCACCTGATCGAGGCCGTGCGGCCGTAAGGTGACGCCACACCTGGACCTCAAGCCGGCCCCCCATCGCTGACGCGATTGGGGTTCCGATCGGGTCGCTCGCCGGCCGCCGCGTCACTGGTTGACGTGCACCACGGTCGCGGGGGGAAAGCCGTTGAAGTGCGTCGAGCTCGCCGCGGAGTAGGCGCCGATGTTCTCGCTGTAGAGGTAGTCGCCGATCGCCAGATCGGGGAGCCGCTCCGAGAGGCTGATCGTGTCGAGGGCGTCGCACGTCGGCCCGAAGACGGCGCAGATCTGGGTCGCCCCCCGCTTGAAGCTCTTCAGGTGATACGTGCAGTGGTCGAAGATCACGCCGGAGTAGGTGTGATAGACGCCATCGTCCACGTAGTAGCCGAGCTTGTCGTTCCGAAAGGCCTTGCCGATGATCTTGCACACCGCCGTGCCGGCGGAGGCCACCAGGAATCGGCCTGGCTCGGCCAAGATCTCGACCGCCGGCGGAAACAGCCGATCGAGCTCGTGATTGATCTTCTTGGCCAGCGCCGAGAACCTCGGCACCGTGGCATCGTAGGCCGCGGGAAACCCGCCGCCGATGTCGAGCAGCTTGAGGTTGAAACCACGGAGCTTCGCCTCGGCGAAGATGCCGGCACAGAGATGCAGCGCCTGGATGTAGTTCTGGGGATTCGTGCACTGGCTGCCGACGTGGAACGAGAGCCCCTCCACCACGAGGTCGTGGTCGTGCGCATACGAGATCAGGTCGACCGCCTCCCCCGGCAGGGCGCCGAACTTGCTCGACAGCTCCACCATGGAGCCGGTGTTCGGCACCCGGATCCGCAGGGCCAGGCCGGCCTGCGGGGCGTGTTTGGCGATCTTCTTCACCTCCTCGCGATTGTCGTAGGTCACCAGCGGCTTGTACCGGTCGAGTTCCTCGAGCGTCTCCACCGGCTTGATCGGGTTGGCATAGATGATCTTGTCCCAGATGAAGTCCTGCCGCTCCTTCGCCGGAAGCTTGGCGATATAGTGGTAGACCGTGCGGAACTCCTGGATGCTGGCGACGTCGAAGCTGCCGCCGAGCTCGTAGAAGGTCTTCACGATCGCCGGGTCGCTGTTGACCTTCACGGCATAGTAGATCTGCACGCGGGGAAAGTGCTTGCGAAACAGGGCGTAGTTCTTCCCCAACTCGGCGTGATCGACCACGAAGAGGGGTGTACCGTGCTTCTTGACGAGGTCGAGCAGGATCTTCTGGTTCAACTCAGTCTCCGTCGGTAAGCGGGAACAACGTGAACGGCCGCGGCAGTATATCGGTTCGCGTTCTGGCCTGGCACGCCCTGGCGGTGGTCGGGATCTCGTGCGGGCTCGCCGTGCCGGCAGCGGCGCAGGTGCCGGCGGTCATGTACCACGCGCATCCCAATCTGGGTTACGTCCGCGACAACTTCACCGCCCACCTCGACTATTTCGCCGCCAACTCCTTCTCGACGATCACCCTCGATCAGTTCTACGACTGGCGGGTGAACGACGGCATCCTGCCCTACCGGCCGATCCTGCTGACGGTCGACGACAACTACATCCTCGGCTACACGGAGATGTATCCGGCGCTCGCCGCCCGGCGGATGGTCGCCACGAACTACACCCACACCCTCGGCATCGGGATCGGCAACCCGAAGGCGTCGTGGACGCAGGTCAATGAGATGGATGCGGCGGGCGTGTTCCTGGTGGAGGCCCACTCGCGGACTCATCCGAATCTCGTCACCATCACCGCGACGCAACTCCGCCAGGAGGTGGCCGGCTCCCGACAGGACATCGCGACCAACGCCAAGGGCAAGGTGAGCAACCACTTCGCCTACCCCTACGGCAGCTACAACTCCGCCGTGATCGGCGAGCTCCAGACGGCCGGCTTCAAGACGGGGATGACCACCAAGGTGGGCCTCAACACCCGTACCACGCCCCTGTTCGAACTCCAGCGCTACGGGGGCGACGGCAAGGATCTGCCGACCTTCCTCACCTCGTCCGGACTCGGAAAACTGCCCGCACCGCCGCCGGGTACTGGCTGGGTGCTCGACGATGCGGATCCTGCCGCCCTCCCGCGCGGTGCGGCATGGACCGCCTCGAGCAGCACGTCCGCCTACCAGGGGAACAATCTCGTGGCCGCGGGCGGCACGGCCTCCTCCGTCCGCTGGGCGGCCTACCTTCCTGAGGCGGGCACGATGCGGGTCTATGCCCGGTGGTCGGCGGCGAGTGACCGTGCCGCGGGAGCGACCTACACGATCGAGGCGGCCGACGGGCCGCATCGGACGTGGGTCGACCAGCGTTCCCGGGGAGGCGAGTGGGTCTCGCTGGGCACCTACTCCTTCGCTCCCGGAGCTCCGGCCGTCGTGACCCTCGGCGGGACGGGGGGAAGCCTGTCGGCCGATGCGATCTGGTTCGAGCCGATCGCCACGCCGACGGCCCCGCTCGACCTGGTGATCGGGGTGGCCGCCGGCCAGCAGACCCAGGGACAGGCGGGACGTGGCTGGATCGGGCCGGAGTGGTCCTCGCTCTCGAAGACGGGCACCGGTGCACTCGTGCTCGACACCGGCAACGGCATGCTCGGGCCGATGAACGTGGATGCGGGCAGGCTGCTGGTCACCGATCCGGCGGCCGTGGCGACGGCCTCGCGGCTCGCCGTGGCCGCCGCCGCCACGCTCGACGTGTCGGGCCTCTCCGGTGGCTACCAGATGCCGGCCGGCCAGACGCTGGCGGGCAACGGGACGGTGGCGGGGTCGATCGTGTTCGGCAGGGGATCCACACTGTCGCCGGGCATGCCGTCGCCGCCGGCCGCGACTTCACCGCCGATTCCGGTGCCGGAACCCTCTGGCCTCGTCACCGCGGCGTTCGTCGTGGCCGCCGGAGCGGCGGCGCTTCAACGACGGCGCGGTTGACGGTCACTCCGCGTCGTGGCGGTGGGCGGGCCGGCACACGAGATACACGCCGAGCCCGACGAACATCAGCATCAGCGCGTAGGACAGCGTGTACTTCATGCCGCCGAACCCGATCGACGTGGCCGCCTTTGCAGGGCTGACGGCCGGGGCTGCCGCCGCCGGCTGCGCTCCCGCCGTGGCCTGCGCCGAATCGCCCATCATCTGGTTGCGGGCGGCGTTGGCGGCCCCCAGCTCACTCAGGGACATCTGGCTGTGGGCCACGCCACACGCCATGAACGCGGCCAGGATCGCCGCCGCACGTTGCACTCGAGTTCGTCGTGGCATGGATGTCCGTCGCCCGGGGATTTCCGGTGAAAAAGCCTCGAATCGGGGCGGAGAGATTCGAACTCTCGACCTCTTGGTCCCAAACCAAGCGCGCTAGCCAGACTGCGCTACGCCCCGTGGCGGCCGTCAGTGTACCGCCGGCGGGCCGCCCGGGCCATCGGCCTTGACCCCGTGCCCCGTCAGTCCGCCGCCCGCACGTGCTTCGCGTTGGCGTCCACGACATCCGGTGGCATGAAGGAGGAGTCGATTCCAAGGGTGCGGTAGAACTCGTGGAGATAGTCGATGCCGAGAAACATGAAGGTCTCGTAGGACCAGATCGTGAACGAGCACGTCTGCATCACCTCCCGCATGATGGCTCGCGCCCGCGCCGACTGCTCGTCGAGCACGGGCGGCGGCCTCTGCGGCCACCGCTCGCGGCGCGAACGCTGCGAGATCGTCACGTCCTGCGTGCAGATCACGTAGCGGATGTCGAAACCCCGGTTCTCCTCGTTCCATCGAGCGATGTCGGAGAAGGAGCCCTCGGCGCCGTAGGGCTGCGACCGGTGGCAGAGCCGGCGCGGCGACTCGGTGCTGGTCGCCCAGCCGCTGCCGTTCCAGGTGCCGTAGGGCCGGATGCCCAGCGCATGCGCGAGGATCCGGCCCGCGAGCTTGCTGCCGGAACTCTCCGTGCCGATCACGAACACGCACAGGTCGCCCATGACGTCGTCCACTGCCCACGGGAAGACGATGCCCGCGCGATCACTCCGTGATGTGATCGAGCAACCGCTGGAACTCGTCGAGGTCGGTGAACGGGATCACGATCCGCCCCGCTCCCTTGCCGTTGGCGTGGACGACGACCTTCACGCCGAGTGCCTGCCGGAGCCGGCTTTCGACCGCCGCCACCTGGCTCGGCCTGCGGGTCGCCGGACGCCCGGGCTTCCGCCGCGCCGGCGGCGTGCCGACGTCGCCGGCTTCGATCCCGTCGTCGGCGCCGACCACGTCGCCCGCCTCCTCGCGGCGGATGATCTCCTGGACCTCCCCCTCGACGGCCCGCACGGAGAGCCCTTCGGCGGCCACCCGATCGGCCAGCCGGACCTGCTCCAGTTCGTCGCCCAGCGGCAGGAGTGCCCGGGCATGCCCCATCGAGATTTCGCCGGCGCGGAGCTTTTGCTGCACGCTCGGCGGGAGCTCCAGGAGCCGGATCAGGTTCGCCACGGTGGAGCGGTCGACGGAGAGCCGCTTGGCGAGCTCGTCCTGCGTGCAGTTCCAGGTGGTGAGATACTGCTTGAAACTTGCCGCCTTCTCCAGCGCGTCGAGGTCGCGCCGCTGCAGGTTCTCGACGATCGCGATCTCCGACATCTGCCGGTCGTCCACCTCGAGCACCCGGACCGGCACCTTCTCCCAGCCCAGCCGGCGGGCCGCGGCGAGCCGCCGTTGGCCGGCGATCAGCTGGTAGCGATCCCCCTTCACGCGCACCACGATCGGCTGGACGAGCCCGTGCTCGCGGAGACTGTCGGCGAGTTCGGCCAAGTCGACCCCCTCGACGACGGAGCGGGGCTGCCAGGGATTGGGGTCGATCGCGGCCGGGGGGATCTCGCTGGTGGGCAGGGTCGCCGCGGCCTGCTCGAGCTCGTCGGGCTTGTGGAGGATGAGCCGCGCCACCCCCGAGCCCAGGCCGGGGGACGGGACCGGCCGGGCCGGCTGGGAGGCGAGCGCCGCAGATCCCTGCGTCGTGGGCGCGGGGTCGAGTCCGGCCCGTCCGAGCAGCGCTTCGAGTCCCCGTCCCAGGCGGCGTTCCTTATTCACAGTCGCGTACCTCCATGCAGAGTTCCGTGTAAGCCCGCGCTCCCCGCGAGCGCGGCGCGTAGTCGAGCACGCTCACCGCGTGGCTCGGGGCCTCCGACACCGCCACGTCCCGGGGGATCACCGTCTGGAAGACGATCTCCCCGAAGAAGTCGCGGACCTCGGCCTCGACCTCGGCCGTGAGTTCGAGGGCGGCGTCGTGCATGGTCAGCACGATGCCGCTGAAGGAGAGCCGGCCCGGCCGCTCCTGCATCACGTCGCGGATCACCCCGATCATCTGGGTGAGCCCCTCGAGAGCGAAGTATTCGCACTGGATCGGCATCAGCACCTCGGTGCTGCCGGCGAGCGCCGTCCGCGTCAGGTCGCCGATGCTCGGGGGGCAGTCGATCAGGCAGTAGTCCCAGGCGGCCAGCCCGAGGCCGAGGTGCCGCTCGAGCGTGGCGGTGCCCGAGCGGGCCTGGGCCGCGATCCGCTCCACGTCGCGGACACTGCGGCTTCCCGGGAGCACGAACAGGTGCGGCAGGGCGGTGGGCACGATCGACTCGGCGAGCGGCGTCTCGAGCACGAGCGGGTGCGTGGTCGCCGGCGCGGCGCCGAGGCCGGTGGTCGCGTTGCACTGCGGGTCGAGATCGACCAGCAGCGTTCGCATGCCTCCGTGCGCCAGGGCCGCCGCGAGGTTCGAGGCGGTCGTCGTCTTGCCGACGCCGCCCTTTTGGTTGGCCACGCAGAGAATCCTTCCCACGCGCAGAATCCTTTCCACCGCTGCCCGACGCTCGCCGGGCACCATCGGGATATCGGCCACTTCAGGCACGATCGTCACGTGAGGCGCGCCGCCTCCGATACCCGGCACGGGGCGCAAGGTCAGCCGCGGTTTCACGTGAAACCGCCGACTTTGCGCAGCCCGCGCAGCACCCGCAGCCGCTGCGGATCGCCGCGTTTCACATGGAACGGCGCTCGATCAGTCGAGCGGATTGAACACCAGGCCGCTGGCGAGCTTCGGATAGAAGTAGGTGCTCTTGGCCGGCATCCGCTCGCCGGTTTCGCTCACCGCCCGGATGTCGTCCACGCTCGCCGGCATCACCAGCGCGGCCAGCGGATACCTTCCGCTGCCCAGCCCTTCGACCACCTCCCGGACGAGGTGCACGTAGCCGGGGGTCGGGATCTCCTTGGCCCCCAGCAGGTCGCCGATCACCAGCCGGTGCAGGATCGAAACCCCCAGGCCCCGCCAGGCCGCCCCGTGGTCGGCGGCCACCTGGTCCATCCGGGCCCGGCCCGCGGGCGTGATCCGGGCGAGGGTCCACGCCTGGTCTCCGGCCGTGTAGAGGCCGATCGTGCCCTGATCCTGCTCGAGTTCGATGTTCGACCACACCGCCTCGGCCGCCGCCGGCCCCTTCCAGGAGGTGCGGGTCGTGAAGCAGTCGCCGAGCTTGCCGCAGAGGTCGGCAGCCGTGGCCACGGCCGGCTGCACGAAGAGCCGGTGCGTCGGGAGCACCACGAGCCCCGGGTCGCTCATGCCCACGAGCATCATCAGCACGAAGTTGGCGGGATGATCGGGGGGCAGCGGCTGCCCCCCATGCTCGGCCGCCCAGGCCGCCGCCACCTCGTCGCGGTAGTTGCAGGCGGTCTCGTAGCGATGGTGCCCGTCGGCGATGAACACCGGCTTCGGCCCCATCAGCCCCGCCACCTTCGCCGCCACCGCCTCGTCGGTGAGCGGCCACATCCAACTCTTCACTCCGAGGTGGTCGGTGGCCTCGACGGGCGGCTGCCCCGCCACGGCCTTGTCGAGCAGCGCCTGCACCTCACCGGCGGGGTCGGGATAGAGTCCGAACACCTGGCTGAGGTTCGCCCGGCAAGCCCGCGTGAGCAGCAGGCGGTCCTGCTTGGGCCCGCTCATCGTCTCCTCGTGCGGGTGGATGTTGCCGGTGCCGAACCGCTCGAGCCGCACCCGTGCCATGACCCCGCGGCGGACGAACGACCGCCCCTCGACCGCGAACTCCTGGTGGTAGACGTAGACCGCCGCCGCCGGCTCCTGCATCACCACCCCCTGCTCCCGCCAGTCGCGGAGAAACCTGGCGGCCCGGGTGTACTTGTTGCTCCGCTCGTCGTCGCCGGGCTCCTCCCGGTTGAGCTCCAGCCGGATGACGTTGGCCGGGTGCCGCTCGTAGAGCTTGGTCTGCAGCGCGCCGTCGATCACGTCGTACGGCGGGGCGATCACCTGCGACAGGGCGCCGACGTGCTTGGGATCGTAGCGGAGGCCGCGGAGGGGGGCGACGGTGGGCATGGGAGTTGGGTTCCTCGGAAACCGGCGGGGCAGGGGGCAGAACGGCGGGCATGGTAGCAAACCTCGGCGCTGCCGTTGGCAGTGGCCTGGGACTCCAGGACGGGCCGCCGTGTGGTCAGTCGGCGGTGGCATGCTCGTCGCCGGCGGACTTTGCTCCCACGTGCTCGACTCGAACCGCCACGCCACTCGTGAGGCGCAAAGTTCACCGGCTCCTGCGCGTGCCCCCGACCGGCTTCCCTGCGACGCCGCATGGAGGCGCGGTCACACGGGGGCCACGTTTCACGGGAAACGAGCCGGGCGAGGGAAACCGTGTGGTCGCCCTCGCCCGGTGGAGTTCGTCGAACAGGACGGGCTCGAGGCCCGTGACTCAGTAGCGGTAGTATTCGGGCTTGAACGGGCCCTCGACGGGCACGTGGAGATACTCGGCCTGCTCCCTCGTGAGCTTCGTCAGCTTCACGCCGAGCTTGTCGAGGTGCAGCCGGGCCACCTCCTCGTCGAGCTTTTTGGGGAGCAGGTGCACGCCGACGTCGTACTTGTCGGCATCCTGCCAGAGCGCGAGTTGGGCGAGCACCTGGTTGGTGAAGCTCGTGCTCATCACGAACGACGGATGACCAGTGGCACAGCCGAGGTTCACCAGCCGTCCCTCGGCCAGCACGATCACGCTGTTGCCCGAGGGGAGCGTGTAGCGGTCGACCTGGGGCTTGATCTCGACCTTCTTGATGCCCTTGGTGTGCTCCAGCCAGGCCACGTCGATCTCGAGGTCGAAGTGCCCGATGTTGCAGATGATGGCGTCGTTCGGCATCCGGGCGATGTGCTCGCCGAGGACGACGTCGCGGCAGCCGGTGGCCGTCACGAAGATCTGGCCCCGCGAGGCGGCCTCTTCCATGGTGGTCACCTCGTAGCCCTCCATCACCGCCTGGAGGGCGTTGATCGGGTCGATCTCGGTGACGATCACCCGGGCCCCCAGGGCCTTCATGGCGTGGGCGCAACCCTTTCCCACGTCGCCATAGCCCGCCACGACCACCACCTTGCCGGCCACCATCACGTCGGTGGCCCGCTTGATGCCGTCGGCGAGGCTCTCCCGGCAGCCGTAGAGGTTGTCGAACTTGCTCTTCGTGCAGGAGTCGTTCACGTTGATCGCCGGGAGCTTCAACTCGCCGTTCTCGTGCATCTGGTAAAGCCGATGCACGCCCGTGGTCGTCTCCTCGGAGAGGCCGCGGATGCCGCCGAGCAGTTCCGGATACTTCTGGTGCACCATGGCGGTCAGGTCGCCGCCGTCGTCGAGGATCATGTTGAGCGGCTCGCCGTCCGGGAAGAACAGCGTCTGCTCGATGCACCAGTCGAACTCCTCGTTGGTCATGCCCTTCCAGGCGTAGACCGGGATGCCGGCCTTGGCGATCGCGGCGGCGGCATGGTCCTGGGTCGAGAAGATGTTGCAGCTGCTCCAGGTGACCTCGGCCCCGAGCTCCTTGAGGGTCTCGATCAGCACGGCGGTCTGGATCGTCATGTGGAGGCAGCCCGCGATCCGGGCGCCGGTCAGCGGCTTCGAGCGGCCATACTTCTCGCGGAGGGCCATCAGGCCGGGCATCTCGTTCTCGGCGAGCATGATCTCCTTGCGGCCCCAATCGGCGAGCGAGAGATCGGCAACCTTGTACGGCAGGCGGGTTTCGACGTGGGCCACGGTCTTCTCCTGAAAAAGGAAGGCGATGAGACGGCAGCGGAGCCTCCGCACCGGCTATTCCGGATCATAGCCGTCCGCCCCGGTTCGCAAAGGGTTTAGCCCAAGTTACGCACTTCGGAGCCGTTTTTCGGATTTTTGGGCGGTCCGTCGATCGTAAGTGCTGACGCGACAACGCGCGGTTCGGCGAACGGCCGTGTAGTGAAGACCTTGCCCTTGAGTTTTC